>NZ_JBEYUK010000022.1:0-105012 GCF_040643475.1 Streptomyces sp. NPDC047130
GAGAACCGGCCGTGGCCCGAGACCGGACGGCCGCGCCGAGCGGGCGTCTCCTCGTTCGGTCCCTCCCGTGCGGGAGGGACACCACGGCCGCCGAGTGGGGCGCGGTCAGCGGACGGGGAACTCCACCGGCAGGCTGTCGAGCTGGGCCACCCACGTGGAGGCGGTCGAGGTCAGCGACGGGGCCGGCACGGCCAGCCGCAGCCCCGGCAGCCGGTGCAGCAGGACGTCGACCGCGATCTCGATGATGGCGTGGCCGATGCCCTGCCCCGGGCACTCGTGGGGGCCGGAACTGAACGCCAGGTGCGAGTGGTTGCCCTCGATCGAGGCGCCGCTCGCGGCACGGATCTCCGGGTCGAGGTTGCCGGCCGCGAGCCCGAGCAGCAGCATGTCGCCCTCCTTGACGGAGGCCTCCCCCAGCTGGAGGTCGGCGGTGGCGAAGCGGCCGGGGAGCACGGCGAGCGGCGGGGTGTTCCACATGACCTGCTCCACCACGGCGGACAGCGCGAGTTCCCCGCCGACCAGCGCGGCGAGCCGGGCGTCGTCGGTGAGGATCGCCTGGAGCACCCGGGCCAGCAGGTTGCTGGTCGTGGTGTGCGCGGTGATCAGCACCAGCCGCAGGTGGTGGAGGATCTCCTCCTCGTCGAGCCGGGCCGGGTGGCCGAGGAGGCCGGTGGTGAAGTCGGCGCCGGGCTCCCGCCGCTTGCGCTCGGCGAGCTCGCCGAGGATCGTCATGATCCGGGCGTTGTGCACCAGGGCGTCCGCCCCGCCCTTGATGACGTGGTTGCTGGACTCGGCGAGGCTCCGCCCCTCGCTCGCCGCGAGGCCGAACAGCCGGGTGAGCACCAGCATCGGCAGGTACTCGGCGAAGTCGGTCACCAGGTCGGCGCGGCCCGCGTCGGCGAAGGCGTCGATCTGTCTCTCGGCGAAGTGCGCGACGTGGCGGCGGATGCCGCGGCCGGCGACCGCCTGGAGGCTGTCGGTGACCGCGCCGCGCAGCCGGCGGTGCGGTTCGCCGTCCTGGGAGACGCAGTCGGGGCGCCAGCCGACCATCTGCATCACCGGCAGGTCGTCGTCGACGCGTCCTTCCTTCCAGTCCCGCCAGATCCGGGCGTCCCGGCTGAACTGGAGCGGGTTGTCGAGCACCCGCCGGTTCTCCCGGTAGCCCAGCACCAGCCAGGCCGGGACGTCGCCCTCGATCAGGACGGGGGCGACCGTGCCGTGCTCGTGGCGCAGCCGGTCGTAGAGGCCCACCATGTCGTGTGTCGTGTCGGGCCCGTAGAGCCGGGTGGCTCCCCCGTGGGCGACGGGGCAGCCGGCCGCGGCGGGCGGGGCGGTCCGCTCGGTCATCGGGGCTCCAGGGCGAGGGCGCGTGCCTGCAGATGGCGTATGAGGGCGACGAGTACGTCCCGGCCGGCGGTGCGGTCGCGGGCGTCGAAGGCCACGATCGGGATGTCGTCCGGGATGTCCAGGGCGTCGCGGATCTCCTCGACGGGGTGCTCCCGGCTGTCGGGGAAGACGTTCAGCGCTATGACGAAGGGGACGTTCTGGCGCTCCATCTCCTCTATCGCGCGGAAGCTGGAGGCCAGGCGGCGGGTGTCGACCAGGACCACCGCCCCCAGGGCCCCCTTGAAGAGCCCGTTCCACAGGAACCAGAAGCGCTCCTGGCCCGGCGTGCCGAACAGGTAGAGCACCAGCTGGTCGTTGATCCCGATCTTGCCGAAGTCCAGGCTCACGGTGGTCTGCTGCTTGTCCGTGATGCCGACCAGGTGGTCCACGTCGGCGCTGGCCTCGGTGAGGGTCTCCTCGGTGGTGAGCGGGCGGATGTCGCTGACCGACCGGACCATCGTGGTCTTCCCGGTGCCGAAGCCCCCGGCGATCATGACCTTCACCGAGCGGGTGCCGTCCGCCGCCGTGGCCCGGCCGGTGGGGTCAAAGCCTTTGAAGTCCACTGAGTACCTCCTCAAGGAGCGCGAGGTCGGGCCCGAGTCCGGCGGCGTTCGCCGGGACGGGGTCACGGGTTTCCACGCGTCCTGCTTCGAGCAGATCGGCCAGGAGCACCGCGATGATGTTGAAGGGCAGTCCCAGGTGGGCGCCGAGCTCCGCCACCGACAGCGGCTCGCGGCAGCGGCGGAGGATCTCCTCGTGCTCGTGCTGCAGTCCGGGCTGCGGCGACGGCTGCGGTCCCGTGCGGGTGACCACCAGGGTCGCCACGTCCAGGGTCGCGGCCGGGCCGGCCGGTTTGCTGCGGCCTCCGGTGAGGACGTAGTAGCGCTCGAGCCCGGTCGGGTCGGTGGGCCGGCGGGGAGCACTCATCCAGAGTGCTCCTCCAGCCGGGGAGTGGTGCCGAGCAGCTCACCCATCCTCCGGGCCAGGTCCCGCATCTGATGGCCCAGCAGTCCCTGGTCGAGCCCTTCCCTGGCGAGCACGCCGAGGTAGGTCTCCTGGCCGGCCCGGACGACGAACAGGTGGCCCCCGTCGACCTCGATCATGGCCAGCCGGAGCTGGCCGGCCGCCGACGGGAACTGCTCGGCGACGGGCTGGGCGAGGGCCTGGAGGCCGGCGACCACGGCGGCGAAGCGGTCCACGTCGTCCGGGTCCTCGGCGCCGTAGGAGGTGATGGCCTTGCCGTCGCTGGAGGCCACCAGGGTGAAGCGGATCTCCGGGATGCTCTCCGCGAGGTCGCGGAGCGCCCAGCTGACATCGGTTCCCTGCTGCGTCGTCATGCGGACCAGTCGCTCTCTTCCGTACGGGGCTCGGTGGACTCGGCGTCGTCGGCTGCCGCCCGGGGGGCCGGGGCGCCGACGTCACGGCCGGCGGTGGCGAAGGCGGCGAGGCCGGCGAACGAGGCGTCGGGCGGCACGTCGGGGACCCCGCCGGCCGGCCGGGCCGGGGTCGCGGCGGACGTCCGGTCGCGCGCGGGTTCCCACTGTGCGGCGGGGGCGCTCCGCCGGATGCTGCGGCGGCGGGGCAGGCCTCCGGGGGTGGAGTCGCCGGTGAACCCGGCCTCGTCCGCGTCGTGCCCGGCCTCGGCCTGGGACGGCACGCCGGGGAGGCCGCCCGTGGTGGCGGGCCGCTCGGCGGCGGTGGCGGCGGGCGCCGCGGGCAGCGGGCTGAAGTACTTGTGCGGCACGACGACGACCACCGAGGTGCCCAGCCAGGGCGAGTCCGCGAAGGTGACCCGGATGCCGTAGCGGCGGGCCAGGGCGCCCACGACCCGCAGGCCGAGGTGGGCGTCCTCGGAGAGGCCGCCGAGCCCCGAGCCGGCCGGCAGGCCGGCCAGCGACCGCTCCGCCTCGCGCTTCTTCTCCTCGCTCAGGCCCTTGCCGGCGTCCTGGATCTCGATGCCGACGCCGTTGGGGACCTCCTTGCCGGAGACGATCACCGGCTCGCTGGGCGGGGAGTAGCGCGCCGCGTTGTCGAGGAGGTGGGCGAAGATCAGCGTCAGGTGGTCCACCAGACCGCCGTCGACGCCGAGTTCGGGCAACTGGCGGACCTCCACCCGGTGGAAGTCCTTGATCCGGCCGATGCCGCCGCGGACCACGCCGAGCAGCCGCTGGGGCTCCTGCCACTGGCGGCCGGGGCGGGCCGAGCCGCCCAGCACCCCGATGGAGGCGGCCAGGCAGTCCGCGGGACCGATCTGCTGGTCGAGTTCCATCAGGCCCTGGGCGACCGAGGGGTGACGGCCGTGCTCGCCCTGGAGTTCGTGCAGCCGGACGCGGAGCCTGCTGGTCAGGACGTGGATGCGGTTGCCGAGGCTGATGACGGCCTGCTCGGCGGAGGTCGAGCGGTCGAGCTCCTCCTCCACGCCGATCAGGGCGAGGCGCAGCACCTTGCGCAGCTCGGCCCGCACCTCGGGGGTGACGTCCTGTTCGGCGTCGATCAGCGGCAGGAGGTCCTCCACCGCCTCGCCCTCGCGCAGGCGCTTCAGCGCGTGGGGAAGGTGCTGGTCGGCGAAGCGGGAGACGACGGCCAGGTCGCGCTCCCGGGTGGCGATCCACGCCTGGTCGCGCTCGGCGAGGCGCCGCTCGAGCGCGTCCCGCTCGGCGGTCAGGCGGCTCTCCGCCTGGGTGCGGAGCGTGGCGAGTTCGCTCTCCAGGCCGGCGGCGCGCTGCCGCCAGCGGCGCTCGGTCTCCTGGGTCTCGGCCCGGAACTCCTCGCGGGAGCGCCGGAGCCGGTCCTGGGACTTGAGCAGGAGCCGGACGCACACGGCTCCGGCGGCGGTGGCCGCGGCCCCCGCGGGGGTGGTGACGACCGGTTCCGGGCTCAGGAAGGCGGAGGCGACCGTACCGGAGCCCAGCGCCAGGGGCATGAGCCACCAGCTGTACCGGGCGACGGAGGGCCTGCCCGGTGGTGTGGCGAGATCCATCTGCATCCTTCGGGACGACACGTCGGAGCGACAGGCGGACGGGTGGGGAGTCGGAAGGAGGAACGGCGGACGGGCGGACGGGTGGACGGATGGACGGATGGACGGGGAGCGCGGCGAGGCGCACCGGGGGACACGCGGCGGACCGTGCCGCCGACCGCCCCTCCGGCACCGCGGGCAGCAGGGCCCGCAGGCGCTCACGGGAGGGGGATGACGGTGCGTGACAGCTCCAACTCGCAGCGCTGCGGGGGAGCTTAGCCGGAATTCCGTCCGCCGGATCAACTCCCCGGGATTCGGCCGGGAATATTCCATCGGGATGGTCCAGGGGCGCTACCCTCCGCCGCGGCACGCCGTCGCCGCACGCCGTGCGCCCCTCCGCGCGCGGTGGCAGGCTGGATCCCATGAGCGGCTCGAAGACGATGCGTGCGATCCGGCAGGACGCGACCGGTGGCCCTGACGTGCTGCGGGAGGTGGAGACGGCACGTCCCTCGCCCCGGCCGGGAGAGGTGCTGATCCGGGTGCGGACGGCCGGCGTGAACCCCACGGACTGGAAGCACCGGGCCGGTTCCGGGTTCCTCGAAGCCCCGCCGTTCGTGCTGGGATGGGACGTGTGCGGCACGGTCGTGGAGACCGGATACGGCGTCACAATCCACCGTTCGGGTGATGAGGTGTTCGGAATGTTGCCGTACCCCTTCGGGCACGGTTCCCATGCCGAGTACGTGGTGGGGCCGGCCCGTGCCTTCGTGACCCGGCCGGAGGGCGTGGACGTGCTGCAGGCGGGCGCGCTTCCGCTGGTGTCGCTGACGGCCTGGCAGGCGCTGGTCGACACGGCGATGCTGGGGCCCGGGCAGCGGGTGCTGGTGCACGCGGCGGCCGGCGGCGTGGGCCATGTGGCGGTGCAGATCGCCAAGTCCCGGGGCGCCCACGTCATCGGCACGGCCAGCTCCGCGAAGCACGGCTTCCTGCGCGAGCTGGGCGCGGACGAGCAGATCGACTACCGGGAGACCGACGTCGCCGAGGCGGTGTCCGGCATGGACGTCGTGCTGGAGACGATCGGCGGGGAGCACGCCCGGGAATCGCTGCGCGTGCTGCGGCCCGGGGGCACCCTGGTGTCGCTGCTCCCGCTGCCGCAGGACCTGCCGGCCGAGGCGGAGCGGCTCGGCGTGCGGACGGCGGTGATGCTGGTCGAGGACGACCAGGCCGGGATGCGGGCCGTGGCGGACCTGGCGGCCACCGGCCGGCTGCGGGCCACGATCGCGGAGACCTTCCCGCTGGCGGAGGCGGCCAGGGCGCACGCGGCGGGAGAGACCGGACGCACCACGGGCAAGCTGGTGCTCACCGTGGACTGAGCCCCGGCCGCCACGGCGTTTCGCCCCGGTTCTCCGGAGTGCCCCGGATGAGGCGGTCCTCACACAAGCCTTACAGCCAAAGACCGGACATATGTCAATTGACCATGCTGGAATTCACTCCATCGGGGTAACTTCCTTTCCAGACAAGGGACTTGGGCGGACCCGAGCAGGCTGCGGCCGGATGGAGGCGATCTCGTCGTGCGGCAGGAACCCGCGCCCCTGACCCGGCATCTGCGCGTCCGCGAGCACCGGGGGCGCACCGTCCTCGAGTTTCGCGGCGAGATCGACATCCTCACCGCCCAGGAGATCCGTCCGCATCTGGACGCCGTGACGGGCCGGCCGCGTCCCGACGTCGTCATCGACCTGACGCCCGTGGAGTTCTTCGACTGCTCGGGCCTGCGGCTGCTGTACCGGGCCCGGTCGCGGGTGCTGGACCGCGGCGGGGAGCTGCGGCTGGTGTGCGCCGACCGCATGGTGCTGAGGATCCTGCGCGTCACCGGGCTCCACGACCTGGTGCCCCCGGCGGCCGACCTGGAGGAGGCCCTGCGGGCGCCGGGGGCGCGGGCCGCCACCGGCGCCTCCTGACCGCCTCCGCGCACCCTCTCCGCGCCGCCTCGCCACCCCCTTTCCGTGCCACCTGGCCGTCCCCTTTCCGTGCCGCCTCGCCGCCCCCTCCGTGCCGCCTCGCCGCCCCTCCCCTGCCCCCCTTCCGCCACCTCGGTCCCCGCCGTCCCCGGACGGCTCTCCTCCGGCCGATTCGCCTGTCTGAGGCGGCGGATGACGGGAAGAGGTCTGCTGGAAGGGGGAGCCGAGATGACGACGAAGGGCACGGGCACCGCGCGCAGGCCGCGGGTGAGGACATGGGTCGGGGCGCTGCTGCTGGTCCTGCTGGCGCTGGCCGTGGGGATCAAGCTGAGCGGGGTCCCCGGCCCCGGCGACTGGTTCGGCACCGACACGCACGACCGCTCCGGTCCGGCGCTGCTGGAGTCCGTCCAGGACATTAGCCGCTACGACGCCGCCACCGGGAACTTCCAGGTCGTGGTCGACCTGGAGAAGGACACCAGGTTCCTGCCCGACGCGATCCGCGGCACCCGCACCCTGTACGTGGGCGCGGGCACCGTCGACGCCTACGTGGACCTGGGCAGGGTCGGCGGGAAGGACGTCACGGTGAACGAGGACCGCACCGAGGCGACGCTCCGTCTGCCGCACGCCGAGCTGGGCAGGCCGGCCCTCGACCCGGAGCGGTCCTACGCGGTCTCCAAGCAGCGCGGTGTGCTGGACCGCCTGGGCGACATCTTCTCGGACAACCCCAACAGCGAGCAGGCCGTGCAGAAGCTGGCCGTCGAGCACATCGGGGACGCCGCGAAGGAGAGTGAATTGACCGAACGTGCAGAGGAGAACACCACGGGGATGCTGGAGGGACTGCTGCACTCGCTGGGCTTCGAGAAGGTGACGGTCACCTATGGCGACTGAACGCGCCGCCTCCGGCGCCCCGGTGGCCCGCCCGCTGCCCTGGCCGCTGCGCGCGCTGGCCGTGCTGATCGGCTTCGCCCTGCTGGTCGGGTTCTCGATCCTGCTGGCCCGGCTGACGCTCAACCCGTCCCCCGCCTCCGCGGACCTGACGCACAGCAACTTGCGTCCCGGTGACTCGCTGCGGACGTACTTCACCACCTACGAGCCGCTGCAGGCGGTCAAGCAGGTCGCCGGGAACGTCCTGCTGGGCGTGCCGTTCGGACTGCTGGTGCCGGTGGTGGCCCCGGCGGCCCGCGGCCTGCTGCGGATCCTGGCGCTCACCGCGGTGGTGATGCTCTGCGTGGAGCTGGTCCAGGGGTCCCTGGTGACCGGGCGGGCCTTCGACATCGACGACGTGATCATGAACACGACCGGGGCGCTGCTCGGGTACCTGCTGCTGGGCCGCAGGCTGGGCCGGGCGGTGCACGCCCGCCGGTCCCGGCGGCCCGCCGTGTAGTCCCCGCACACGACGGGGCCCTCGCCCCGGGGCGGCCTAGCGGCTGCCCCGGGGCGTTCCGGTGTCCTGGTGGGGGCCCCAGGTGAACTTGTCGCCGCCGACCCAGCGGACGACGTCCGGGTCGTCGAGGTCGTGCACGTGGATGCCGTAGGCGGCGGCGATCTCCAGGACGTCGGTGACGGCCCGCGCCTCACCGACGAACTGGCCGTCGATCTCGACGATCCGGAAGGGCGGCGTGTCCGGCTGGACCCCGAGCACGGTGATCCGGGGCCGGCCGACACGGGGGCTCGAGATTTCCGTCATGGCTTCGAGCCTAGTTCGGCTCAGGGACGCCGCCAGTCGTCCCGCTCCAGGGACGCCCCGGCCATCGGCCCCATCCGCGTCATGCCGCCGTCGACGACCCAGGAGGCGCCGGTGACGTAGGACGACTCGGGTCCCGCCAGGAAGCCGACCACGGCGGCGACCTCCCGGGCGTCCCCGGGCCGGCCCAGCGGGACGCCCGGCCGGGACTCGGTCCGCGGGTCGGTGTCCTCCTGGCCGGTCATCGGCGTGGAGATCTCCCCGGGGGCGACCGAGTTCACCGTGATGCCGTGCTCGGCGAGTTCCAGGGCCATCACCTGGGTGAGCAGGCCCAGGCCGCCCTTGGAGGCGCAGTAGGGGGCCGCGCCCACCTTGGGCTGGTGCTCGTGGACCGAGGTGATGTTGACGATCCGGCCGCCGCTCCCCTGGTCGATCATGCGGCGGGCGGCGCGCTGCGAGCAGAGGAAGGGGCCCGCCAGGTTCACGTCCAGCACGTGCCGCAGGTCGTCGAGGCCGAGTTCGAGGAAGAGGGTGGAGGTGCCGGTGCCCGAGTTGTTGACCAGCACGTCGACCCGGCCGAGGCGTTCGCACAGCTGGTCGACCGTGTCGGCTGCCTCGGGCAGCCGGGTGAGGTCGACCTGGGCGACCTCCGCGCGACGGCCCAGGGCCCGTACCTCCTCGGCGGTCCGCTCGGCGCCCTCGCGGTCGGTGTGCCAGGTGATGCCGACGTCCATGCCCTGCTCGGCGAGCCGGACCGCGACCGCCCGGCCGATGCCGGAGTCGGAACCGGTGACGACGGCGACGGGCGTTGCGGTCTCGGGCATGTCGGTGCCTCCTGGCGGGGTGGTCGTCGGGATGGGTACTCGGGCCGTCCCGGTACCCGGGGCGTCGCAGTACCCGGGCGCCCGCCGGGCAAACCGGGCGCGGCCCCGGCCGCGGTGGCGCCGTACGGAAACGGAGGCTCGGATGGATCCCGTCGTCGCGCTGGAGCGGATCGCGTACCTGCTGGAGCGGTCCCGGGAGCCGACCTACCGGGTGCGGGCCTTCCGCACGGCCGCCCGGGTGCTGGCGGGACTGGACGCGGCGGAGCTCCGGCGGCGGGCGGAGAACGGTTCGCTGGAGTCGCTGAAGGGCGTGGGCCCGAAGACCGCGCAGGCGGCGCGCGAGGCGCTGGCGGGGGAGGCCCCCGGCTACCTGGCCAGGCTCGAGGAGGAGGGCGGGGCGCCGCTCGCCGAGGGCGGCGAGCACCTGCGCTCGCTGATCCGGGGCGACTGCCACCTGCACTCGGACTGGTCCGACGGCGGGAGCCCGATCGAGGAGATGGGCCGCGCCGCGGCGGCGCTGGGCCACGAGTGGGCCGTGCTGACCGACCACTCCCCCCGGCTGACCGTCGCCCGAGGGCTGTCCCCGGAGCGGCTGCGGGAGCAACTGGACGTGGTGGCCCGGCTCAACGCGTCCTGGGCGCCGTTCCGGCTGCTCACCGGGATCGAGTGCGACATCCTCGAGGACGGTTCGCTGGACCAGGAGCCGGAGCTGCTGGAACGCCTCGACGTGGTGGTCGTCTCGGTGCACTCCAAGCTCCGCATGGACCGGCGGTCGATGACCCGCCGGATGGTCGCGGCGGTCCGTGATCCCCACGCCGACGTGCTGGGCCACTGCACGGGGCGGCTGGTGACCGGGCGGGGGCGGCCCGAGTCGGAGTTCGACGCCGACGAGGTGTTCGCGGCCTGCGCGGAGTCGGGCACCGCGCTGGAGATCAACAGCCGACCGGAGCGGCTGGACCCGCCGCGGCGGCTGCTGGGCCGGGCCGTCGAGGCGGGCGTGCTCTTCGCGGTGGACACCGACGCCCACGCACCGGGCCAGCTCGAATGGCAGATCCACGGCTGCTCCCGGGCCGAGGAGTGCGGGGTTCCGCCCGAGCGGGTGGTGACCACCTGGCCGCTGGAGCGGCTGCTCGCCTGGAGCCGTGACGGAGTGCTCCCCGGGGGCGCGTGAACGACGGAGGGGTCCGGACGACGCCTCCGGCCGGAACGACGCCAGGGCGTCTGAACGCGTGACCGCGGTGGTACCCGTGAACCGTCGCCGGAGGCCGGCGACGGATCAGCGAGAGGCGGGACGCGTATGGAACGGGCCGTGGTGTTCGACGTCGACGGAACCCTGGTGGACACCAACCATCTCCACGCCGTCGCGTGGTGGGAGGCGTTCCGCCAGGCCGGGCACCGGGTGCCGATGCACCACATCCACCGCGCGGTCGGCCTGCCGGGCATGGACCTGATCGCCCGGGTGCTGGGCGACGACCGGGACGAGGAGCGGGACGGCGCGCTGAGCTCCGCGCACAAGACCCTCTACGGCCAGTACTTCGACCGGCTGGACCCCCTGCCCGGCGCGAGCGACCTGCTGCGGCGGCTGCACGAGGCGGGCCGCCGGGTGGTGCTGGCCACCTCGGCCGGCGGCTCCGAGCTGACCGCGCTGCGCCGCGCGCTGGACGCGGACGAGGCGATCACCGCGACGGCGAGCGCCGACGACGTGGAGGAGGGCAAGCCCGCCCCCGAGCCGGTGGAGCAGGCGCTGGAGCTGGCCGGGGTGCCTGCCGAACGGGCGGTGTTCGTCGGCGACACGGTCTGGGACATGAAGGCGGCGAGCCGGGCGGGCGTGACGCCGGTGGCGGTGCTGTGCGGCGGTATCCCGCGCGCGGCGCTGGAGGAGGCGGGCGCCCGGGCGGTCTACGAGGATCCGGCGCACCTCCTGCGGTCGCTGGAGGACAGCCCTCTGGCCTGAGACGGCCGCCGGCCCGCTCCGCCTCCGGCCTCCCTCGCCCTCCGGCCTGCGTCGGCCTCCGGCCCGGGACGTCCCGGTTACGCGGCCGTCCACCGGCAACCCGTGCCGGATGAACCGTGCGACGGAGGCGATCGGCCGGGAGCTCCGGGCCGTCGGCGCGACGGCCCGGAACGCGGTGCGCGGTCCTGGGCGGGAACGCGATCTGCTGGTCCAGTCCCTGAAGGCGTCCGGGGCGGCGCTGCTGGCCTGGGCGGTGGCCCGGCTGTGGCTGGAGGACCCGATGGCGCTGATGGCGCCGTGGGCGGCGCTGGTCCTGGTGCAGGCCACCGTGTACGGGTCGCTGCTGCGGGCGGCGCAGCAGTGCGCGGCGATCTGCGTGGGAACGCTGCTGGCCACCGGGGCGCAGGCACTGACCGGTGACGTCCTGGCGGCGATGGCGGTGTGCCTGCCGCCGCTGATGCTGCTCTCGCACTGGTCGCGGTTCGGGGACCAGGGCAGCTACGCGGCCACCACCGCGGTGTTCACGCTGGCCACCGGCACGGTGAGCGCGGAGGCGGCGGGGCACCGGGTGGGCCAGGCGGTGCTCGGGGCGGTGATCGGGGTGGCCGTCAACGCGCTGGTCCTGCCGCCGGTGCACCTGCGGGACGTGCGGAACAACCTGTCCGGCCTGGCCGCCGAGGCCGGGGCGGTGCTGCGGCGGGTGGCGGAGGAGCTGCCCGGGGCGCGGTGGGACGACGGGGCGGCCTCCCGCTGGTCGCACGCCTGCGACCGGCTGGAACGCCTCCTGGAGGGGGTGCGCTCGGCGCGCGGCTGGTCGGACGAGAGCCTGCGGCTGACCGCGGACCGACTGCGCCGGCTGCGGCGGATCCCGCTGCAGGTCCCGCCGCCCGAGGAGGACGAGCGCTGGGCCCGGGTGACCGGCCAGGTCGTGGCCCTGACCCGGGCGCTGTCGGTGGCCGCGGACGCGGGCCGCTCCCCCGCTCCCCCGGACACGGAGGCGCTGGACCTGTACGCCGGGATGCTGGACCTGCTGGGGCGGGCCTGCGAGGCGGAGAGCCGCCAACTGGCCCGGGGTCCGGGCGGGGCGACGGTGGCCGGGCCGGACGGGCGGGCGGTCCGGACGGACGCCGCGGAGGAGACGGCGGAGGAGCCCTCGGAGGAGCGGCTGAGCGAGCTCCACGGCGAGCTGCGGCGGAGTCTGCGGGACCACGCCGCGCAGGACCCCTCGCAGGCCGCGGTGCTGGGCGCGCTGCTGCTGCACGCCGAGAACATCTGGGCGGACACGGCGCTGGGCGCCCGCCGGGAGTGATCACGGCGGAGGCGGGTGAGGGCGGCACCGGGGCGGGTACCCGGGCGGCCCTGACCGGCGGACGTGAGGAGCGCGGCGTGAGCGGCAGGATCGTGGTGACCGGGGCCACCGGCAACGTGGGCACCAGCGTGGTGCGGGTCCTCGCGGAGGACCCGGCGGTGAGCCTGGTGACGGGCGTCGCCCGGCGGCTGCCCGAGTGGCGTCCCGAGGGGACCGAGTGGAGGACGGCCGACCTGGCGCGGGAGGAGTCGGCGCCCGCCCTGGTGGAGATGTTCCGGGGCGCGGACGCCGTGGTGCACCTGGCCTGGGCGTTCCAGCCGACGCACGATCCGGTGACGACCTGGCGGACCAACGTGCTGGGCAGCCTGCGGGTGTTCGAGGCGGTGGCCGCCGCCGGGGTCCCGGCGCTGGTGCACGCCTCCTCGGTCGGGGCGTACTCGCCGGGGCCCGAGGACCGCGAGGTGGACGAGTCCTGGCCGACGCACGGCTGGCCGGACGCCGCCTACACGCGGGAGAAGTCGTACCTGGAACGGGCGCTGGACGCCTTCGAGCGGCAGCACCCCCAGGTGCGGGTGGCGCGCATGCGGCCGGCGTTCTGCTTCAAGAAGGAGTCGGCGAGCGAGCAGCGGCGCATCTTCGGCGGCACGTTCCTGCCGGGCGCCGTCGCCCGCCCGGGCCTGCTGCCGGTGGTGCCGGACATCCCCGGGCTGCGGGTGCAGGCGTTGCACACCGACGACGCGGCGGACGCGTACCGGATCGCGGCCCTCTCCCCCGACGCGCGGGGCGCGTTCAACCTGGCGGCCGGTCCGCCGCTGGACGCGCGGGTGCTCGGGCGGATGTTCGACGCCCGGCCGGTGCGGGTGCCCGCGGGCGCGGTGCGGGCGGCCGTGGCGGCGGCCTGGCGGATGCGGCTCCTGCCCGCCTCCCCGCACCTGTTCGACGCGGTGCTGCGGCTTCCGCTGATGGACACCCGGCGTGCCCGGGACGTCCTGGGGTGGCGTCCGACCCGTGACGCCGAGTCGGTGATCGAGGAGTTCGTGCGCGGGATGCGCGAGGGCGCGGGCGCGGCGACGCCCCCGCTGCGCGGCCGCCTGGCGGGCTGACGGCTGCGGGCGGTCGGTCGGTCGGCGGGGCTCCCCCCGGGCGGCCGGGCGCGTGGCAGGTCGCGCGGGTCGCGGGGTGGCGTGCCGCGCGGGTCGCGACGCGTCGCGACGTGGCGTGGCGTGGCTGGCGTGTGGCCGCGCCGCACGGCGTCTCGCCGCGCTTCCCGGCTGTCGTGGCGTTTCGCGGCGGGAGCCGGAGGTACCCGCAGGTCCGGCCCGTTACCGGTCGTCCGGCCGGTGGGCCCGGAGAAAGGGAGTGCACACGTGAGCGAGGCGACAGCCGGGGGAGGCGTGCAGCCGGTCCCCCGTGACCTGCCGGACCAGCAGGCCGGTCCGGGATACGCACCGGAGCGGGACGTCATGGCGACCGCACAGGCGGGCGGCGGCCCCGCGGCCTCCTCGTCCTCGGACGACGAGCCGGGCCCGCCCCACGAGGCCGCGGCGGCCGCCCGGGAGGAGCCGGGGGGCCGGGAGGACCCGGAGCGTCCGGCGGCGCCGGCGAAGCCGGTGCCCCGTGACCCCCAGGACCAGCAGGCGGGCGAGGACGACGACCGCTGGGACGCGGCTCCCGACCCGGAGGCCACCGGTTCCGGCGACCGGCCGGGCGGCACGGACGAGGAGGTGCCGGAGACCGACGAGGCGGGCACCGGCCGCCAGGGCGCGCCGCTCGGCGGCAGCCCCAACCCGGAGCACCCGGTGCCCGACGAGCCCGCCGGCTGACCCGGCGTCACCCGGCGTCACCCTGCCGGACCGGACCGGCGCCCTTGCGGCCCGTGTCGTGGAGCGGATCCACGGCACGGGCCGCGACCATGGACCGCACAGGGCGCCACCTGGCGGAACACACGTGTGGAGGGTGCCCGGGAGCGGGAAGGCGCAGGTCATGCGGGACGTACGAGGTGTGGGAAAAGCGCTGGGCACGAGGTACCGGAGGTGGAAGAGGGAACCGGACGTCGTCCACACCCTCCGGGCGACGGCGGCCGCGACGATCTCCTATGTGATCGCGCTGCACCTGAGCAGTGAGAAGGTTCCGCTGACCGCCCCGCTGACGGCGCTCCTCGTGGTGCAGGTCACCCTCTACTCGACGCTCACCACCGGGATCGAGCGCGTCAACGCCGTCGTCGCCGGTGTGCTGATCGCCATCGGGTTCAGCCGGATCGTCGGTCTGACGTGGTGGAGTCTGGCGCTGATCATCCTGGCGTCGCTGATCGTGGGGCGTCTGGCGCGCACCGGGGACTTCCTCCCCGAGGTGGCGATCAGCGCGATGCTGGTGCTGGGCGTGACCACGGTGGGCGACACGGCGTGGGCGCGGATCGTCGAGACGCTGATCGGCGCCGTCGTCGGACTCTCCTTCAACTTCCTGTTCGCCCCGCCGGTGTGGGTGGACGTGGCCGCCGAGTCCCTGACGGACCTGTCCCGGCGGATGCGGCAGTTGATGCTCCGCATGGGTGAGGAGGCGTCCGGTCACACGCCGGTCCCCCACGCCACGGCCCGGCTCCACGAGGCGCGCGCCCTGGACCAGCACATCGCCGGCGTCGACGCGGCGCTGCGGCAGGCGGAGGACAGTCTGCGGCTCAACCCGAGGGTCCGGGAGGGGCTGCTGCACCGGGTCGTACTGCGGACCGGTCTGGACACCCTGGAGATCTGCACGGTGGTGCTGCGGGTGATCGCCCGGAGCTTCACCGACCTGGCGAAGCGGCGCGACCCCGACCCGTTGTTCCATCCCGAGGCGGGCCCGATCGTGGAGGACCTGCTCGCGGAGGTCGGCGACGCGGTGGTGAGCTTCGCGGTGATGGTGATCTCCGACGTCAGCACCAACGCGGAGGAGGCGGAGGAGCGGCTCGCCGCGGAGCTGGCGCGGGCGTCCGGCACGCGGGACCGGCTGGCGGCGATCCTGCTCGAGCACGTGCAGGAGGATCCCAAGGACTGGCAGCTCGTCGGCGCCTTCCTCACCGAGATCACGCGCATCCTCGACGAGCTGGACACCGACCACCGGTCGCGCCGGCTGCTCGAGGAGCTGGACCGCAACACTCGTCTGCAGCGGGAGCGCAAGCGCCGGCTGGAGGAGCTGCGCCGCCGCCTGCGGCTGCCGGCGCCCCGGCGGCGGAACCGCAGGAGGTCCTGAGCGCGTGTTCGCCGGCGGGCACCGGGCGGAGGGCCCCGGAGCGAGGGGAGCGTGCGATGGGCGGAACGGGCGGCGTGCGGATCGACGGGGACTGCCTGCTGCTGCCGGGCGGCGTGCGGGTGCGGTTCGTGCGCACCCTGCGGCTGCCCGAGACGGGCACCCATCCCCTGCCGCCGGGCCTGGGGTCCTTCCCGCTCCGCCGGGTGCAGGACTTCCCCGACACGGCTCCCGCCGAGTGGCTGGCGCGCGGCGGGGTGATGCTGCCGGTGTACCTCCGTGAGGCCATGTGGCTGCACTTCGGGGGCACCGCGCGGCCGGCGGCGCTGCAGGTCGGGGTCGGCAAGGTCTGCGCGGTCTCCGGCGAGCCGTGGAGCGGGCGTCTGTCGTCCGGGCCGCAGAACTACCTGCCGTTGCCCGACCAGCCCTGGCTGGACGGCATCAACTCCGGGCGCGGTATGGTCCGTCAGTTCGTGGCGGTGCCGCTCGGGCTGGGGGCCACCGTGGAGGGGCAGGTCACCGGCGAGGAGACCTGGGGCGGGATCCAGCTCCAGGCGTTCGGGCTGACGGAGCGGAAGCTGGCCGAGTGGACCGCCCGCCGGGCCGCCGCGCCCGCCCCGCCGGTCTGGCCGGCCACGCCCCCGCCCGGCCCGGTGCCGCCCCCGACTCCGTACTCCGGGACGCCGGTGTCCATGCCTCCGCCGATGCCGTCGTACGGGGCGGACTTCGCCGCGCCGCCGGCGCCGGGGGCGGCTGCGGGGGCGGTGCCTCCGCCGGCGCCGGGGGCCGCGCCGCCCGCGCCGGGGAGCGCGGCTCCGCGCGCCGCGGCGATGGGCCTGGGGGCGGGGGGTTCGATGCGCCAGCAGGTGCACCGGGACACCCGTCCGCTCTCCGACTGGTCCACCGAGCCGTCCGGGCGGGTCTTCGTCCACCTGGTGACGCCGCCCGAGTGGCGCCGGATCACCGGCGAGGCCCCGCCGCCCTCCCCCGTCGACCGCGACGCCTACACGCGGGCGGGGCTGCCGTGGTTCGAGCACTACGACGAGCAGGCGGCCGACCTGGACCCGTCCGGGACCCTGGCGGGGGTGAAGCCGGTCGGCGACTGGCTGGGCGACGACCACGCCCCGTGGTCGCCGCCGACCCCGCACCAGGTGGTGCAACTCGGCGACGCGCCCGGAAGGCCGGTGGACGACGGGGACTGGTGACGGACCGTGCGCGGAAGGCACGATGGTCGTCCGGCCGCTCCCCGCCTCCGCGCGGCGGCGGCCGGGTGACACGGCGGTTCGATCGGGAGGGTCCATGGCGAGCAGCAGTCCGGTCCGGAAGGTTCCACCGGTACCGAGCGTGCGGGAGGCCTGGCCGCGGCTGGACCTGATCCCCCACCCGCCGCGCCGGGTGCCGCTGCTGGGCGACGTCCTGGGCACCGACCGGGCCCGGCCGCTGCAGGACACCGTGCGCCGCGGGCAGGCGCTGGGGCCGATCTTCCGCCGGAAGGTGCTCTCCTTCGAGATCGTCTTCGTCGGGGGCGCCGACCTGGCGGGCGAGCTGTCGGACGAGTCCCGGTTCGCGAAGCACGTCGCGCCGGGGATCGCCGCGCTGCGTCCGCTGGCCAAGGACGGGCTGTTCACGGCGCACAACCACGAGCCCAACTGGCAGCTGGCGCACGACGTGCTGGCGCCGGGGTTCAGCCGGGAGGCGATGTCCGGGTACCACCGGGCGATGCTGGACGTGGCGGACCGGCTCACCGACCGCTGGGACTCCGAGCTGGCGGCGGGGCGGACGGTGGACGTGCCCGGCGACATGACCAAGCTGACCCTGGAGACCATCGCCCGCACCGGCTTCGGCCACGACTTCGGCTCCTTCGAACGCCCGCGGCCGCACCCCTTCGTCGACGCGATGGTGGGCTACCTGAGCTATGCCCAGCGGCGCACGGCCCTGCCGGGTCCGCTGGCCGCGCTGGTGGGCGGCCGGGCCGCCGACCGGCGCGGCGAGCGGGACCTGGCGCTCCTCAACGAGACGGTGGACGAGGTGATCCGGGCCCGGGTGGCGGACGGCCGGCCCGGGGACGGCGATCTGCTGGACCGGATGCTGGAGACCTCGCACCCCGTGACCGGTGAGCGCCTGTCGCTGGACAACGTCCGCCGCCAGGTGATCACGTTCCTGGTCGCGGGGCACGAGACGACCTCCGGGGCCCTGTCGTTCGCGCTGCACTACCTGTCGCTGCATCCGGAGATCGCGGCCCGGGCCCGCGAGGAGGTGGACCGGGTCTGGGGCGACGTGGCCTCCCCCGGGTACGAGCAGGTGGCGAAACTGCGGTACGTCCGGCGGGTGCTGGACGAGTCGCTGCGGCTGTGGCCGACCGCTCCGGCCTTCGCCCGGGTGGCGCTGGACGACACCGTGCTGGGCGGCACGCATCCCGTGCGGCGCGGCGGCTGGGCGCTGGTCGTGCTTCCGCTGCTGCACCGCGACCGGTCGGTCTGGGGGCCGGACCCCGAGCGGTTCGATCCGGACCGGTTCGAGGCCTCGGCGGTGCGGGCCAGGCCGCCGCACGTCTTCAAGCCGTTCGGCACCGGCGCCCGGGCCTGCATCGGCCGTCAGTTCGCGCTGCACGAGGCGACGCTGGTGCTGGGGCTGCTGCTGCGCCGCTACGAGTTCCTGCCGCGGCCGGAGTACCGGCTGAGCGTCTCGGAACGGCTCACCCTGATGCCGGAGGACCTGCGGCTGGGGCTGCGCCGCCGCGCGCCGCGGTCCGCGCCGGACGACGAGGCGGTCACGGTCGGGCGCTGAGGCGCGGGCGGCGGCCCTCCCGCGTGCCGCGCGGCGCGGTCACGCGGTGCGGTCACGCGGCGCGGTAACGCGGCGCGGGAGGGCCGCCGTGCCCGCTCAGGCCTCGTCGCGGACCAGGGCGAGGAGCCGGTCGAGGACGCGGTTCCCGCCCGCGCGGACGCCGTCGTGCTCGAACTCGTCGGTGACCCAGGTGCGCAGCCCCCGGACGGCCCGCGCGGTCTCCAGCGAGTGCGCGGTGTCGACGTACAGGTCGTCGTGGTAGACCGCCGCCGCCACCGGGACCTCGTTGGCGGCGAGCCGGCTCGGGTCGTAGAGCGGGGTCCAGTCGGTGCGGGCGGCGAGCAGTTCTGCGGTCTCCCGCAGCGGGCGCAGTGCCGGGTCGCAGTCGAACAGCCACGGGTGCACGGTCTCGCCGGTGAGGAGCACGGCCTCTCCGGACTCGAGCGCCTTGGCGGCGTCGAACTGCGGGAACTCGGCGCGCACCCGCTCGGCGGCCCAGCCGGTGGGGTGCGCGTCCTGGGCGTAGATGGCCTCGTGGAGGACCGCGTACAACGGGTGGCTCGCGTAGGAGAGGGTCTGCCGGACCTGTTCCAGGAAGGCGTCGGAGAGCTGGAGCCCGTCGGGCGTGGGGAGGACGAAGGCGTCCTCCAGCAGGAAGTGGAGCCGGTGGCTGCCGTCCCCGGAGCCGAGCAGGGCGCCGAGGGACTGGAACGCCTCGGCGGTGAGCCGGTGTCCGCCGGGCAGTTCGACCTCGTGGCGCAGCAGGTGCTCGGCGATCCGGCGGACCCGTTCGACGTCCTGGGGGTAGCGGGCGTAGTGGGCGGCGACCTTGCGCTCCATGCGCGGATAGGCGGCGCGGTACACCTCGTCGGCGCGCGCGGTGAGGGAGGGCAGCCCGCCGGTGATCAGGGCGGCGGCCAGTCCTTCGGGGGCGAGGGAGAGGTAGGTGACGGTGCAGAAGCCGCCGAAGCTCTGGCCGAGCACCGTCCAGGGCGCGCCGCCGGTGAGCAGGGGCCGGATCGCCTCGCAGTCGCGGACGATGGAGTCGGCGCGGAAGTGGGTGAGGTACCGGGCCTGCTCCGCCGGGCCGCCGCGCAGGGGAAGCGTCTGCCGGTTGGCCGGGGTGGAGGCTCCGGTGCCCCGCTGGTCCAGGAACAGCACCCGGAACTCGCGCAGCGCCCGGTCCAGCCAGGCCTGCCGTCCGACGAAGCGGTGGGCGGGCATGCCCGGGCCGCCCTGCAGGTACAGCAGCCAGGGCAGGTCCTGGTCCGCCTTGTCGCTCGCCACGACCTCGCGGGCGTACAGCTCGATGGTCTCGCCACCGGGGTCGGCGTGGTCGAGGGGCACGGTGAAGCGGTGGTCGGTCAGGACGACGCCGGGCTGGCGGTAGCGGAGGGTCAACGGATCTCCCGGGGCGGTCGGAGGAAGGTCCTCCCAGTTCAGCACAGTCCCCCGGTCCGCCTCGTCGCGGGGCGGAGGGCCGCCGGGACCCGGGGCCTAGGTCCGCAGGCCGCCGGGACCCGGTCCGCGGTCCGTGTCCGCCGCCCCCGCTGCCCTCGTACGGTGGCGGGGAGCCGTCGGGAGCAGGGGAGTTGACGCGTATGCGGGGCACGGACGCCGGGGTGCTGGACGAGGCGCTGGAGCGGATCCACCGGGCGGGGCCGGAGCGCCGGGGATGGCTCTCCAACCACGCGCCGATGGCGGTGGAGGCGCTGGTGCGGCACGGGCACGGGGCGGGCGCGCACCGCTGGCTGGAGCGGTACGCGCTGGCCAAGCTGGAGGACATGCCGCGCTCCACGGACCCGGTCGTCGAGGCCCGGTGGCGTGAGGCGCTGGGCGACCCGCGCCGGCTCGCGGACTGGACGGTGTACTTCGGCCGGGCCGTCGCCGAGGAGGGGTGGCGGACGGTGCTGGAGCGCTGGTGGCCCCGGCTGCTGCCGGGGATCGCGGCGGGGGCGACGCATCCGGTGATCCGGGTCGGGCACGCGGTCCGGGCTCTGCTGGAGGACGGTGACGGCGCGGTGCGGACCGCCGAACTCGCGCACGGGCTGGCGTACTGGGCGGGCCGTCACCAGCCGCTGGCCGCGGTGTCCCGGCCCTCCGGCACGGCCTCCCCCGCCGAGGCGCTGGAGGCGGTGCCGCCGGTGGCGGCGCAGGAGGGCGGCATCCGGGAGCGGCTGGCACTGCTGGGGTCGACGGCGGGCTGGACCGCCGCCACCGGCGCGCTGCGCGCCCCCGTCGGGCCGGACGACGCCCGTGTCCTGCTCACGGACCTGGTGACGGCGGCGACCACCCGGTTCGCCGCCCACGCCCACGGCGACGCGGTGATGCTGGTCCACGCGGTGACCGCCCCGAACGCCGTGCTGCGCACCCTTCCGGCCCTGCCGCGCGAGCTGTGGGTGCCGAGCGTGGAGGCGGCGTGGGCCGCCTCCGCGGCGGTGACCGCCGCCTACGCGACGCCCGCCGCGGCGGTGCCGAGGGCCTCGGGCACGGTCGAGGAGTACTTCGCGCGCGCCGCCGTGCACGGTGACGAGCACGTCATCAAGCTGGCGGACACCGCGCTGGACGTGGCGGCCCGCACCGGGAGCGAGGACGCCCTGGTCGCGGTGGAGCAGGCGATGCGGCTGATCGACCCCGAGGACGACTGAGGCTCCGCACCGCGCGGCGGCGTTCCCCCGGCTCCCCGGCGCCGGTACCGTACTGCGCGCAAGTGCCAAGATCCGCACCGGACTTGAGGGGGCTGCGTGATGCGGCGTCGTCGTACGGCACGTTTTCTGGTCACGGCGGGACTGCTGGGGGCGTTCGCGCTGCCCGGTGCCGCTCCGGCGGGGGCGTACGCGGACCCGCCGGCCGGGGCGGCGACGGTGCCGCTGCGGGTCGCCTCGTACAACATCCACGCGGGCGCGGGGGCGGACAACGTCTTCGACCTGGACCGGCAGGTCGAGGAGCTCCGCGCGATGGACGCGGACGTCGTCGGCCTGCAGGAGGTGGACGTCCACTGGGGCGCCCGGAGCGCCTGGCGCGACCTGGCGACGGAACTGGGCGCGAGACTCGGCATGGAGGTGTACTTCGCCCCGATATACAGCCTCGACCCGGTGACGGCGGACGCCCCGCGCCGGGAGTTCGGGGTGGCGGTCCTGTCGCGGTACCCGATCCTGGCGGCCGAGAACCACGACATCACCCGGCTCTCCACCCAGGAGGCGCAGCCGGTCCCGGCTCCCGCTCCCGGTTTCCCCGAGGTGCGGATCCGGGTGAGGGGTGTGCCGGTGCACGTCTACACCACGCACCTCGACTACCGGGCCGACCCGTCGGTGCGGGCGGCGCAGGTCGCCGACACGCTGCGGATCATGGGCGAGGACTGCGACGCGCACGGCCGCTGTCCCCGCCAGGTGCTCACCGGCGACTTCAACGCCGTCCCCACGGCACCGGAGCTGGGGCCGCTCTGGGAGCGCCTGGCCGACGCCTCGGCGGCGGCCGGCGTGGAGACGCCGACGTATCCCGCACCGACCCCGCGGACGAGGATCGACTACGTCGCGGTCTCCCGGGGCGCGGTCGACGTCGAGCGGGTCACCGTGCCGGAGACGCTCGCCTCGGACCACCGGCCGGTGGTCGCGGACCTGGCCCTGCGCCGGGGGCGCTGATCCCGGTGCGGGCCCGTGAGGGCTCGCACCGGGACGCCGGCCGTTCCGTCGGCCACGGAGGCCCGTCGCGTCGCGTGTGCGGCGGGCCTTCCGCGCGCCGGGCCGCGGCCGGGCGCGCGGGCGCCGATCCCGAGTTCCGGCAGGGGGTCAGTCGTTGGCGTTCAGCGCGGGGAGGTAGCCGCCCGACTGGCCCGCGGCCTTCGGGTGGTAGGAGTCGCCGATGTTGACGCTGAGGCTGTGCAGCCAGGAGCTGCCGGAGCAGAGCTCGTGTCCGGCGAAGTAGGGGCGGACGTCGCCGAAGCGGAAGCCGTACGCCGCGGCGCGCCCGGAGATGGTGGAGTTCAGAAGGTCGGAGGCCGAGTTGATCGCGGTCCGCTTGGTGTCCGAGAGCCCGGCGCAGATCGCCGCCACGTTGTAGAACTTGGGGTAGCCGAGGACGACGACACGGGCGTTCGGGGCGCGGTTCCTGATGTCGGCGTAGAGGGCGTTGAGGTTCCCGGGCAGCGTGTTGCTGATGTACGAGCGCGCAGTGTTGATCCGGTTGAGACAGGTCGTGTCGGTGCCGAGGACGCAGGTCTGCATGACGTCCGCGAACCCGGCGTCGTTGCCGCCGGCGGTGACCGAGACGAGCTGCGTTCCGGTGGTCAGCGGCCCCATCTGCGTGCTGCGCACCGAACTGGTGGTCGCGCCGGAGCACGCCATGAAGGAGAAGGCGGCGGAGGCGTTGGCGTTGGCCCACAGCTGCGGGTAGGCGAGGTTGCTGCGCTTGCAGGTGCCGCTGGCGCTCTGGTAGCTGCCGGCCCCGACACCGGAGGCGTAGGAGTCACCGAGGGCGACGTAGGAGGTGGGGGCCGCCTGCGCCTGGCCGACACCGGTGAGGACCAGGGCCACGGCGAGCAGGAACGAGCTGACGAGTGAGGATCTACGGACACGTCTCATGGGGGGGTTCTCCATGTTCGGAACAGACGGCGGAACAGACGGGGGAACTGTGACAGCTACGCGCATCAACCGGAAGTGTGCATGCCAATAATTCGCAAGCGACGGCGGTCCGTCCGCCACCCCCTGACGCCCCGTCGGCCACCGTTCCGACGCGTTCACCAGGGCGTCGGGACGCGGGGTGACCTCCTCACCGCGCCGGCAGGACAGGGGGTGGATCAGGGGGGCCCTGTGGGTCCGGGCCGCTCGCCCCGACCGCCGCGGCACACCTGCCCGGCAGGGGGCACGGTCCGCGGGGGCCGGCCGCTTCCACCCCTTCCCACCGGTGGCCCGTGGTCGGACTGAACCGGCCGCGGGCCACCGCCGTGTCTTCTACGGGTGGCCGGTTGTCTCCGTCGTCAGGTCGGCGTCCGCCGAGTTCCCCGAGGAAAAGTGAGATCAGTAACAGCACCCCCGAGACGCGCGTCACCCTCGCTAACCTCGGCGCAAGCGCCTGGAAGTATCGAACGAAAGGCACGTCACCGTGTCCCGCACCAGTCCCCGCAGCATCGCCGTATGGCTGCTGGTGGCCGCCCTCGGCGCCACCGGTTGGACAGTCATCGCGCTCGCTCGCGGTGAGAAGATTTCAGCCATCTGGATCGTCGCCGCGGCGGTCGGCTCCTACCTGATCGCCCAGCGGTTCTACGCCCGCTTCATCGCCCGCAAGGTGCTCCGCGTCGACGACACGCGCGCGACCCCGGCGGAGCGGCACAACGACGGCGTGGACTACCACCCGACGGACAAGCGGGTCCTTTTCGGCCACCACTTCGCCGCCATCGCCGGCGCCGGTCCGCTGGTGGGCCCCGTGCTGGCGGCGCAGATGGGCTACCTGCCCGGCACCATCTGGATCATCGTCGGCGTGATCTTCGCCGGCGCGGTCCAGGACATGGTCGTGCTGTTCTTCTCGACCCGCCGCAACGGCAAGTCCCTCGGCCAGATGGCCCGCGACGAGATCGGGCGGATCGGCGGCATCGCGGCACTGATCGCGGTCTTCGCGATCATGATCATCATCCTGGCCGTTCTGGCCCTGGTCGTGGTCCAGGCGCTCGCCCACTCCGCGTGGGGCACGTTCTCGATCGGCATGACCATCCCGATCGCCCTCTTCATGGGCGGCTACCTGCGCTTCCTGCGCCCCGGCCGGGTCACCGAGGTCAGCCTGATCGGTGTGGTGCTGCTGCTGGCGGCCATCATGGGCGGCCGCTGGGTCGCCGAGTCCTCCTTCGCGGACGCGTTCATCCTCAGCCCCAAGACCCTGGTGATCTGCCTGGTGGTCTACGGCTTCGTGGCCGCCGTGCTGCCGGTGTGGATGCTGCTGGCCCCGCGTGACTACCTGTCGACCTTCATGAAGATCGGCACCGTCGTGCTGCTCGCCGTGGGTGTGCTGGTCGCCAACCCGGAGGTCAACGTCCCGGCCGTCTCGGAGTTCGCGAGCAGCGGGACCGGCCCGGTCTTCGCCGGCGCGCTCTTCCCGTTCGCCTTCATCACCATCGCCTGCGGCGCCCTGTCCGGCTTCCACTCCCTGATCTCGGCCGGCACCACGCCGAAGATGATCCAGAAGGAGAGCCAGGTCGCGGCCATCGGCTACGGCTCGATGCTGATGGAGTCCTTCGTCGCCGTGATGGCGCTGGTCTGCGCCTGCGTCCTGGACCCGGGCCTGTACTACGCGATGAACGCCCCGGCCGGCGTGCTGGGCGACACCGTCCAGTCGGCCTCGCAGGCGGTGGCGAACTTCGGTTTCACCATCACCCCCGAGGCGCTGCAGCAGGCCGCCGACCAGGTCGGCGAGGAGAGCCTGATCGCCCGCACCGGCGGGGCCCCGACCCTGGCGGTCGGCATGTCGGTGGTCCTGGCCGAGGCGTTCGGCTCCACCGGAATGATGTCCTTCTGGTACCACTTCGCCCTCATGTTCGAGGCGCTCTTCATCCTGACCGCGGTGGACGCCGCGACCCGGGTGGGCCGCTTCATGCTGCAGGACACCATCGGCAACGTGGTCCCGCGCTTCCGTGACAAGAACTGGAAGCCGGCCATCTGGTTCTGCTCCGCGGTCGTCGTCCTCAGCTGGGGCTACTTCCTGTGGGTCGGCGTCAGCGACCCGCTGGGCGGAATCAACCAGCTCTACCCGCTCTTCGGCATCGCCAACCAGTTGCTGGCCTCGATCGCGCTGACCATCTCCACCACGCTGCTGATCAAGTCGGGTCGCCTGAAGTGGGCCTGGGTCACCGCGGTTCCGCTCGCCTGGGCGCTCGCCGTGACCATGACCGCCAGCTACCAGAAGCTGTTCTCCGACAACCCGAAGATCGGTTTCTGGGCCCAGCGCTCCGCCTACGCGGACGCCCTGGAGGCCGGTGAGGTCCTCGCCCCGGCGAAGAGCCTGGAGCAGATGTCGACGGTCATCACCAACTCGACGGTGACCGGCACCCTGATGGCGGTCTTCGCCGGTCTGACCCTGGTGGTCTTCTTCTCCTGCGTGTGCGTGTCGGTGGCGCACCTGCGCGGGAAGAGCAAGCTGCCGCTCCAGGAGGACCCGTACGTGAAGTCCGAGATGGTGGTTCCTTCCTTCTCCCTGCGCAAGCCGCAGTCGGACGAGAAGGAGCTGGTCGGCGCCGGGGCCGAGTGATGGCCGCCGCCCTGGGGATGCTGCGGCGGGCGGGCTCCCGCGCCTGGTGGTACGTGCGCGAGCTCAACGGCGAGCACGCGTACGACCGCTACGTGGCCCACGCCCGCTCGCACGACCCCCATGTCCGGGTGCTGTCCCGGCGGGAGTTCGAGAACCGCCGTGTGGACCGGCGTGACGCCGATCCGCGCGAGGGCGGCCGCTGCTGCTGACCCTCCCGCCCCACAGGGCCCGTCGCACCCCGGTGCGGCGGGCCCTCGGCGTTCCCGGACTCCGCTCGCGGGCAGCAAGCCCGACTGGCGTGCCGATAAAGCCTGTTGCCGTAAGCGCAGGCGGAGTCGCGGTCTGGACGACGGAGTTCCGGCTTCCTACCCTCGGTAGGCCCTCCGGGCGCACCACCCCCACCTGACGTAGGGAGAGACGTCGTGTTCCATCGCAGACGCGCGGCGGGGTTCCTGACCGCCGTCCTCGCGCTGGCCTCCGCCGGACTCGCGATACCCGGAACCGCACAGGCCGCACCCCGCTCCACGGTCACCGAGGCGGTGACCGACAAGCTCCTCGGCCAGGCCGCTCTCGCCGGCCGCGCCGCCACCGCCGACCGGACCCTGGTCCGGGTCAACCGCGAGAAGGGCGGCACCTGGGCCTTCGGGACCGCCGTCGTGACGGCGCCGAAGAAGGAGGGAGCCGCTCCCACCGGCGCGATCTTCGTGGCCCGGGCGGAGGGCGGCGACTGGAAGGTCGCCTTCGACGGCGAGCCCGGCTTCGCCCGCCTGGCCGCCGACTCGCCGGTGGTGACCGCCGAGGAGAAGAAACTCTTCGCCTCCGCCGACACCGCCGAGAACGCCGACACCGCCGAGAACGCCGCCTCCGCCGAGACCACCGCCTCCCCCACCGCCGCCGCGGACGCCGCCGCCGGCGACCTCTCCCCCGCCGACTTCGTGCGGCCGCTGGCCAACGGCGACTACCGAACCGGCATGGCGCTCCCCTGGTCCACCGGCGCCGCCTGGACGATGACCGGCGGTCCGCACCAGTGGGACGGAGCCAGCGGCCCGTACAGTTCCGTGGACTTCGCCGGCGGCGACCAGGCCGTCCGGGCCACCCGCGCGGGCGCCGCCTACACCCTGTGTTCCGGCTTCGTCCGGGTCGTCCACGACCGCGGCTACGCCTCCGACTACTACCACCTCACCGGGCACGTCAACGCGGACGGGGCCGCCGTCTCCCAGGGCACCTTCCTCGGGTACACCGGCACCAACGTGGCCTGCGGCGGTTCCGCGAGCGGGCGCCACGTGCACTTCGGACTGCGCCAGAACAACGCGTACGTGCCGATCGCCGACCACGGTCTCGGCGGCTGGGTCTTCTACGCGACCGGCTGGTACCAGGGCTACGCGATGCACGGCTCGACGGTCCGCAACAACGGCTCCACCCTCCACAACTACGGCGCCATGGGCCTGAACCAGGGCATCGTGGACGCCAACGGCGGCGGCTCGGTGAACAAGCGGTCCGGCCCCGGCACCGGGTACGCGGTGGTCGGCTCGGTGGCCGACGGGGCGTTCGTCACCGTCTCCTGCTCACGCAACGGCACCACGCACCAGGGCCGTTTCGGCTCCACCTCGCTGTGGAACCGGCTGAGCGACGGCACCTGGATCTCCGACGCGTACCTGTGGACGGGGTACAACGGGGCGGTCAACGGCACCTGCTGACGCCGGTTCCGGCGGTCCCGCCACCCACGCCACGGGGGAGGCGGGACCGTGCGCGTCAGTCCGCGATCTCCACGTGGAACTCCCGCAGTTCGTAACTGCCCAGGGCGGGCTGGAAGGAGACCCGGGGAGCGGTGCGCATCCGCACGCCGGGCTCGGCGAAGAGGCGGCGGAGGAAGACGTCGGCCTCCAGCACCGCGATGTCCGCTCCGGGACAGCGGTGCGGCCCGTCGCCGAACGAGAGCACCGGCGGCGCGTCCGCGCCCCGGGCCACCTGCCCGGCCCGGGCGGGGCGGACGCGTTCCGGGTCGGGCCCCACCGCGCGAGCGTCCAGGTTGGCCGCCTCGACGTCGATCTCCACCACCGCGCCCGCCGGGATCCGCGCCGCGCCGCCGAGTTCCAGGTCCGCGGTGGCCCGGCGCCGGAGGGTCGCTATCACCGGCTCCAGGCGCAGGATCTCCCGCAGCAGCGCCAGCCGTTCCGGCTCCTCGGCGGCGCGGTAGACGGCCAGCAGGTCGGCGTCGGTGAACAGGTGCCAGGCGGCCACGGAGACGAACTCGCGGGTGGTGACCATGCCGGCGGCGGCGAAGGTGATGCACTCGCCGAGGATCTCCCCTGCCGAGCAGCCCTCGTCGAGGAGGTGGGAGATCAGGTCGTCGCGCCGCCGGTGGCGCCGGGCCCGGACGGCGGGGCGCACGTCGCCGGCGTAGATGCGCAGCCAGTTGCGGTTCTGGCGGGCGAGCGTCCGCAGTCCTTCGGCGCTGGTGAAGCCGGCCCTGCCGAACGGCCGGTCGGGGAAGAACGCCTCCAGCCGCCGCTGGATGCCGGGACGGGAGTCGGTCAGCCCGATCACCTCGGCGGCCACCGCGATGGCGAGGCGGAAGGCGAGGTGGGTGAGGTCGGCCTCGCCGGCCGTGCGCAGCCGCGTCAACTGGGCTTCGGCGACGCGTTCCATGACCGGCCGGTAGTGCTCGCCCACCCGGCGGGGCGTGAAGAACCGGGCGGTCTGCCGCCGGTCCTCGCGGTGCTCCGGGCCGTCCCGGTAGAGGACCGGGCGGCGGTAGAACGAGGGCAGCTTCTCCGTGGTCTCGACGCCGAGACCGGCCTGCACGGTGTCGTGGGACCGCAGGACCGCGCGCGCCTCCTGGACACCCGTCACCCGCCAGACGCCGTCGGGCCCCCGGCCCACGGGGCAGGCGTCCGCCGCCGGTTCCGCGCGCGCCCCCGGCCGCGAGATCTTCCGTGCTCCGGCCACCGCCCTGTTGCCGCGCATCGCGCGCACCTCCCACGCCGTCGGGCCTTCCGGGAGCCGTACGCTACGACACGGCTCCCGGTCCGGCCAGGGTGCGAACGGCCGTTCACGCCGGTGGCGGCCCCCGCTGCCGGGTGGTGGCCTCCCCGGCTACAGTTCATCCCGCGATACCAGAAAATTAACGCGCTACCTCTTGGCAGCACGATTTCTACGCGCGTAACTTGAGTCGACTTTCCCGTTGTGTCATTTCCGCCCGTTCGCGGCTCTTCGCGGCGGGTTCCTTCCGAGGAGTTCGAATCGTGCCCAAGTCCGGTGACAAGAGAGCGCGTTGGCGCCATGCCGCGCAGGCCTTCATGGCGACGGGAGCGGCCGGCGCCTTCGTGTTGACCCCGCTGCCGCAGGCCTTCGCGACGCCCTCCGGCGGCGCGGTGATCGCCGAGGTGTACGGCGGCGGCGGCAACTCCGGCGCCACGCTCACCCGGGACTTCGTCGAGCTGGGCAACGCCGGCTCGACGGCGGTCGACCTGTCCGGCTACAGCGTCCAGTACCTGCCGGGCTCCCCCTCGGCCACCTCGCGCTGGAGCATCACCCGGATCGCCGGTTCCATAGCCCCCGGCGGCCGTTACCTGATCGCCCAGGCGCAGGGCGCCGGCGGCACGACGGCCCTGCCCGCCCCCGACGCCTCCGGTTCGATCGCCATGAGCGGCACGAGCGGCACCGTCGCCCTGGTGGCCGGCACGGAGGAACTGGACTGCCGGACGGCCGCGGAGTGCGCGGCCGACGAACGCATCGTCGACCTGGTCGGCTTCGGCACCGCCGCGGTCCGCGAGGGCAGCCCGGTCACGGGCGCCTCCAACACCGCCTCGGTGGCCCGCGCCGCCTCGCTGGCGGACACCGACGACAACTCCGCCGACCTCACGGCCGGTTCGCCCACCCCGGTCAACGCCGCGGGCCAGACGCCGGGCACCGGTGGCGGCGGCGAGGAGCCGGGCGGTCCGGGCGAGCCCGGCGCCGTCCGCGTCCACGACATCCAGGGCACCACCCGCCGTTCGCCGATGACCGGCGCCACGGTCACCAACGTGCCCGGCATCGTGATCGGCGTGCGCGACACCGGCTCCAGGGGCTTCTGGATCCAGGACCCGCAGGCCGACGCCGACGCCCGCACCAGCGAGGCGGTCTTCGTCTACACCGGCTCCGCCGCCCCCGCCGTGCGGACGGGCGACAGCGTGCTGGTCAGCGGCAAGGTCGCCGAGTACGCGCCGAGCAGCACCACCCAGTCGATCACCCAGATCTCCGGTCCGAAGACCTCGGTGGTCTCCTCCGGCAACGCGCTGCCGGCGCCGATCGTGCTCGGCCCGGCCAACCTGCCCGACGACTACACCCCGGAGGCCGGCGGCGGCTCCATCGAGAACCTGCCGCTCGAGCCGGCCGTGTACGCCCTGGACTTCTTCGAGTCCGCCGAGGGCATGCGGGTCCAGGTGAACGACGCCCGGGTCGTCGGCGCGACCACCGAGTACGCCGAGGTGTGGGTCACCGCCAAGCCCGAGGAGAACCCCTCGGTGCGCGGCGGCACGGTCTACCTGGGCTACGACGGCCAGAACTCCGGCCGCGTCAAGGTCGAGTCGCTCGGCCCCGAGGTCCCGGAGGCCAACGTCGGCGACGAGCTGGAGGGTGCCACCACCGGCCCGCTGGACTACGACTCCTACGGCGGCTACACCCTGATGGCCACCACCCTGGGCGCGCACGTCTCCGGCGGACTGGAGCGCGAGGTGACCCGCCCGCAGCTCGGCAAGGAGCTGGCGATCGCCACGTACAACGTGGAGAACCTCGACGCGCTGGACCCGCAGGAGAAGTTCGACCGCCTGGCCGAGGGCATCGCGGTCAACCTGGCCGCCCCGGACGTCGTCGCGCTGGAGGAGATCCAGGACGACAACGGCGCCACGGACGACGGCACGGTCACCTCCGAGCAGACCCTGACCCGCTTCACCGACGCGATCGTCGCGGCCGGCGGCCCGCGCTACACCTGGCGCTACGTCGCCCCCGAGGACAAGGCCGACGGCGGTGAGCCCGGCGGCAACATCCGTCAGGTGTTCCTCCTGAACGAGGAGCGCATCGCGTTCACCGACCGTCCCGGCGGCGACGCGACCACCGCCACCGAGGTCGTCGACACCCGCAAGGGCGCCGCGCTCAGCGTCTCCCCGGGCCGCATCGCCCCGGCGAGCGCCGCCTGGGCGAACAGCCGCAAGCCGCTGGTCGGCGAGTTCAAGTTCCACGGCGAGCGGGTCTTCGTGATCGCCAACCACTTCGCCTCCAAGGGCGGCGACGCCCCGCTGCACGGCCGCTACCAGGAGCCCTCCCGCTCCTCGGAGACGCAGCGCCACCAGCAGGCGGAGGAGGTCCGGGCGTTCGTCGCGGAGCTGCTGGAGGCCGACCCGAAGGCGAAGGTGGTCGTCCTCGGCGACATCAACGACTTCCAGTTCTCGAGGACCACGGAGATCATGACCGGCGACGGCTCCCTGCTGACGCCGCTGGTGAACACGCTGCCGGAGGAGGAGCGCTACACGTACGTCTTCGACGGCAACTCGCAGACGCTGGACCAGACCCTGGTCAGCCCGTCGGTGGTCGCCTACGACTACGACATCGTGCACCTGAACGCGGAGTTCGCCGACCAGGCGAGCGACCACGACCCGCAGATCGTGCGCATCGACGTCAAGAAGGGCCGCAAGTAGGCACCGGCTCGGCCCCTGCGCGCCGCGGCCCGTCCGGACTCCTCCGGGCGGGCCGCGGCCGTATTCCCCCGGCCCCACCGGCCCCGCGGCACGCCCTATTGACAGCTCACGGACACAGAAGGAAGGTTTCAGCGCCCGAGGGTCGTGGTGAAAGATTCTTTCGGAGGTCCTGTGCAGCGCAGATGGATCAGCAGACGCGGGTTCGGAGCAGGGGCCCTGGCCCTGGGAGGTGCGGTGGTGGTGGCGCCCCTGGGAGGTGGCACGGCCTCGGCGGCCGGCGGCGGGAAGGACGACGCGGCGGCGGGCACGGCCTCCCGCCGGCCGACGCTGCGGCGTGGTTCCGCCGCCCGGGCCGGGCTCCTCGAGGGCCGCCTCGCGGAGATCACCGCGGTGGCCGAGCGGTACCTCGGCCCCTCCCCCACCCGCCCCTACTGGTCCGGCGCCGTGGTCCTCGCCGGCCGCGGCGGCACGGTCGCGCTGGAGACCGCGGTCGGCAAGGCGGTCCGGTACGCCGACTACGACGCGGCCACCGGTGAGGCCGTGGAGTTCCCGCCCGAGGAGCAGATCGACGCCACCCCGGACACCGTCCACGACCTGGCCTCCCTCTCCAAGCTCTTCACCTCGCTGCTGGTCGTGCAGCAGATCGAGCGGGGCCGGATCGAGCTGGAGGCGCCCGCCGCGCGCTACGTCCCGGAGTTCGCGGGCGGCGGCAAGCAGGACGTCACCATCCGTCACCTGCTCACCCACACCTCGGGCATGCCCGCCTGGATCGCCCTCTACCGGCACCCCGACCGCGAGTCGATGCTGAAGGCGCTGTGGGCGGTGACGCCGACCGACCCGCCGGGGACCGTCTACCGGTACTCGGACCTCAGTCTGATCACCCTCCAGCTGGTGCTGGAGCGGGTCACCGGCAGGCCGCTGGACGTGCTGCTCGCGGAGGAGGTCACCGGCCCGCTGGGACTGACCCGCACCCGCTACAACCCGCCCGCCGACTGGCGGCCGCGGATCGCCGCGACCGAGGTCTCCCGGCCGCCGTGGGCGGGTCTCGACCGGGGCCTGGTGTGGGGCGAGGTGCACGACGAGAACGCCTTCGCGATGGGCGGCGTGGCCGGTCACGCCGGTGTCTTCTCCTGCGCCTGGGACCTGGCGGTGCTGGCCCGGACGCTCCTGAACGGGGGCGTGTACGGACGGGTCCGGGTGCTGTCGGAGGAGTCGGTGGAGCTGCTGTTCACCGACTTCAACACCGCGTTCCCCGGCAACAGCCACGGGCTGGGCTTCGAGCTGGACCAGCGCTGGTACATGGGCGCCATGGCCACCCCGCGCACCGCCGGGCACACCGGGTTCACCGGCACCTGCATCGTGCTCGACCCCACGACGGACTCGTTCCTGATCCTGCTGGGCAACTCGGTGCACCCGGTGCGCACCTGGCGTTCCGGGTCGGCGCCCCGGCAGGCGGCGGGCGAGCGGATGGCGCGCGCGGTCCCGGTGCGGCCGGCGCACGGGAACGCCGCGTGGTTCGGCGGTATGGCCACGGCCTCGACGTCCGTGCTGACGCTGCCCGCCCTCGACACCTCGGCGGGCGCGCGGCTCACCGGCGACCTGTGGTGGGACACCGAGGCGACCTGGGACGTGCTGCGCGCCGAGGTCTCCACGGACGCCGGCGCCACCTGGAACCCGCTGCCGTTCACCACCCGCGCCCCGCGCGGGGAGGACGTCGAACGCGCCGACGGCCGGGTGTCGGGGTTCAACGGCCGCCTCTGGCACCGCTTCGCCGCCGATCTGCCGTCCGCCCGCTCCACGGTCGTGCGCTGGCGGTACACCACCGACGCGCGCTACGTGGGCCGCGGCGTCTACGTGGGCGCGCAGAAGGTCACGGCCGGGAACTCCCTGCTGTACGCCGACGCCCGGCCGGCCGACCTGGCCCGGGTGAGCGCCGACGGGTGGACGCGGGAACGGGACTGATCGCGCGGCGGGGAAGACCGTCGGCACCCGCGGCGGGCCGCCTGCCCGGACGCCGTCAGGGCAGGCGGCTCAGGTCCTCCATGGCCGCCCGCTCCAGGCCGGAGAGCTCGAGAAGCAGGTCCCCCGCCTCGGCCAGGAGCCGCTCGTCGCGCGTCCGCCCCGCCTCGGCGATCAGTTCGGCGACGCGTGTCCAGAGGGCGGCCGCCTCGGTGTACCGGGCGAGCCCCGCGTCGAGCCGGGGGCTGTCGAGCGTCCGGGCGCATTCGGCGAGGAAGTCCCGGTAGAGGTTGCGGAAGAGGGCGCCGCCGGTGCCGGCCCGTTCCATCAGCAGGGCGGCCTGGGGCAGGTCCCGCTCCGGGTGGTCGGTGCGCCGCAGCCAGGTGCGCACCAGCTTTCCGGCCTTGGCGATCCCGCGGTGGCCGAGGTTGGCGATGGGCGGGTCGAGGAAGGCCTCGGCACAGGCCGTGACGGCGGGCACGATCCGGCTCTCCGGCGAGGGGGCGTCCTCGGGGACGGTGAGGGTGAACGACCGGTGCCGGGCGGTCATCGGACCGCGCGCGGCCCGGGCGGCGGCGAGGCTGTCCAGCGAGGTGGAGACGGCGCCGCCCTGCTGGTCGGTGTCGACCAGCAGGGCGCGGTGGTCGTCGTAGCCGTACAGGGCGACGACGTGCCCGCCGAAGTGCGCGCGGCTGGTGAAGTGATCGAGGTGGTGGCTGTCCAGCTGGAGGCCCACCGGGTGACCGGCGTCGACGGCGGTCACGACGTTCTGCCACGCCCTGCGGGGGGAGCTCGTCTCCCGGACGTCGAGTTCCAGACCGAGGTTGGCGGCGAGGTTCCGGGTGAGCTCGAAGGGTCTGACGCGTCCGCCGAGGAAGGGGAAACCCATGTTCCTGCTGTCCCAGTAGACGAAGGACAGCCCGGAGCCGAGTCCGAACAGCATGGGCTCGGACAGGTCGGTCCCCCGGTGGCGCAGCAGCACGCCGAGGGCCGAGGTCTCGCAGTGCCGGGTGCCGCGGGGGTCGATGCCGGGAACGGTGGTCACCCTGCCATGGTGCCCCTTCCGAGGGCCGTCCGTCCGGTGATCGGTCCTGGGGGCGTGGGCCGTCGGCGCGCCGCCGCCGCGCCCGGCGCCGGGTGGGGGCACGATCGCCTCGCGGGCCGCCGCCGCGGACCGGTGCGGCCCGGAGCCGAGTGACCGAGGAGGACGAATGACGACCGACACCGTCGGACGGTTCCTGAACGCCCTGAGTCCGGAGCACCGCCGGGACGTGGAGCGGCGCCCCCGCGAGGAGCAGGAGCGGCTCGCCGAGGCATGGGAGGCGGAGCTCGCCGAGGACCACGACCTGGACACGTTGAGCGAGCTCTCCGTCCCGGCGGCCGAGAGCGAGGCCGCGGCACGGGTCATGGGGAAGCTGGAGGGCTGACGGAGGGCCGGTGCCGGTCCGCCGGGCCGGGCCCGCGGGGCGGCCGCACCGCGAAACGTCCACAGCTCCTGCCGCGCGGCACCACGGAGCGCCTGGAATGATGACGCCATGTCAGTCATTCATCGAACGACCATGGCTCCCACCAAGCTGGAGCTGGTGACCGCGTGGCTGCCCGGCCGCCCCTGGTACCGGGGTTCCGGGACACCTCGGCTGGAGCGGGCGGGCGGCTTCCGCCTGGACGACCCGGCGGGCGAGGTGGGGATCGAGTTCGCGGTGTTCGAGGACGCCGACGGCACCGTCTACCACCAGCCGATGACCTATCGCGCGGCTCCGTCGGAGGGGGCCGAGGAGGCCCTGATCGGCACCTCCGAGCACGGTGTGCTGGGCACCCGCTGGGTCTACGACGCGACCCGTGACCCGGTGGCCGTGGAGCAGATCGTCGCGCTGCTGGCCGGGCGCGCGGTGCCGCAGGCGCAGAGTCTGAGCGACACGCCGGACCCCTCGGTGGTTGCCTCGTACGGCGGGCCGCTCCCGGGCGGGGTCCACGGGCGGGCGTCGGCGCAGGACGGCGACGGCTGGACGGACGTCCTGCTGGACGGCGTGACCCTGCGGGTGCTCCGGGTGCTCGAAGGGCTCGCGGCCGACGGGACCGCGGCCGGCGGAAGGTCGACGGAAGGGGGCGCGGCAGGGGGCGTGGCAGGAAACGCGGACGGGGACGCGCACGGGGCGTCCGCGGGGGTCGTCGCCGGCTGGACCGGCGGCGGCGAGCCGCGGCGCGGGGTGTTCGTGCGCGTCCTCCCGGCCTGAGACCGCCCCGCCCCGGCCGCCGGCGTCCTACCGGGCGAGGGCGCCGGCGGTGGCCGGGAGCAGGTCCGCCGTGGGCCGCAGCCCGTCGACCCGGCCGGGGGTCACGACCGCCAGTTCGAGGCCGTGCCGCTCACCGGGCTGCCACTGCCCGCCGGCGAGCGCGACCCCGGCCACGTTGGGAACCGGCCCCGACGTCCAGTCGAGCCGTCCGGCCATGGTCTCCAGGTCCGTGCGCCGCAGGGCGGCGGCGACCGCCTCCGGGTCCTCGGGGTCGTCCGCCGTGCGCAGCGCGTGGGCGGCGACCTCGAACAGGGCGTGGGCGAGACCGAGCGGCTGGGGGCACTGGCGTCCGGTGCGCTGCTCGTACGCCTCGGCGAGCTCGGCCGCGGTCGTGCCGTCCAGGGAGGAGCGGTAGGGGTGGGCGGGCGACCAGTAGACCAGGGTGCCCACGCCGGTCTGGGCCGGCGGGCCGTAGGTCCCCGAGGTGGTGGGCGGGTAGGCGAGCCAGCGGGAGCAGGTGATCAGCCGGGGCGTAAGCCCGGCGCGGGCCGCCAGCTCACGGAAGCGGCCGAGGTCCCGGGCGGTGGCGGCGCTGGTGACGATGTCGGCGCCCGCCTCCCGGAAGGCCGTCAGGTGGCCGTCGAACGCGGCGGCGGGCTCGGCGTACGCCGGGGGGTCGACCAGTCGGTGGCCCCGAGCGCGGGCGGCGGGGGCGAAGCCGTGGCGCTCGTGGCGCGACCAGGAGCCCTGCGGGCCGTCGTTCCAGAGGCAGCCGACGGTGCGTCCGGGGCCGCCGGCCAGCTCCCAGAGGTCGGCGAAGGTCCCGGCGATGTCGTCCAGGCCCCAGCAGAAGTGGAAGGTCCGCGCGAACGGGCGGCCGTCGTCCCCGCCGCGGCCGTAGTAGTAGACCTGCCAGGGGAAGGTGCTGGAGACGCACGGCGTCCCGGCCGCCTCGCAGGCGTCGGCGACGGCCGGCAGCACCTCGGTGCCCGCCAGGGTGAGGACCAGGACGGCGCCCTCGTCCCGGATCAGCTCGGCGACGGCCTGCCGGGCGCCCTCGGCGGTGGACCGGCTGTCCCGGCCCGCCACGCGGATCCGGCGGCCGGCAGGCCCGGCCGCCGCGAGCCTCGGCCCGAGGCGCTCGAGCGCGAAGTCCAGCGGATCCCCGAGGCTCGCCAGCCGTCCTGTCCGGGCGACGACCACGCCCACCGTGAGGTCGCCGCGTCCCGCCGTGCCCGGCGCGCCGCCGCGCGGGTTCCCGTCTGCCATGGTCAGCCCTCTCCTCGGCCGATGTTCTTCCGCCCCGGTAACGCCGGCCGGGCTCCCAGGACACGCGGCGACCGCCGGTAATACCCGGCGCGGCTCATCCGCGGCAGGGCGGCCGGCCGTCACCCGGCGGGGGTGAACCGGATGGCGTGGCGGTCCGCCTCCGGCGCGGCGAACCGGAGCAGGGCGGCGCCCTCCTCGGCCGTCTCCTCGCGTTCGCGGCGGGAGAGCGGGGAGAACAGCCGCACGGTGAGCTCCGCCCTCCCGTCCGGCTCCCGGGCCAGCGACCACAGGCCGCGCACGAAACCGTCGACCAGCAGTGCCGGTTCGACGACCAGGTGCCGGCGCCGCTCGGCGGTCATCAGCCGAGAGCGGTCGGCGTGGGCCAGGACCACGTCGTCCAGCAGAGCGAGGAAGCGCACCGGGGCGGGCAGGTCCTCGGCGGGCAGCGGCGCGTCGGGGAGGTCGAACAGTTCCTCGCCGTCCTCCCCGCGGAACTCCCGCAGTCCGGGCCTCAGTTCCTCGACGACCTCGCGCAGCCGGGTGGCCCCGCTCCATGCCTGGACGTCCTTGACGGTGGCCGGTCCGAAGGCGGCGAGGTGGCGCCGGACCAGCCGGGCCGGGTCGGGCGCGTCCGCGGGGGCACGGCCCAGCCAGTCCTGGGCCAGGGCGAACGGGGTGGGTCCGCGCCGCCCCCACAGTCCGTCCGGCGGGGGGTGCAGCACCGGCAGCAGGGCCTGGACCGAGCGCGCCAGGGCCACCGGGTCGTGTCCGGGCCGGCGGGCGGCCAGCGCCCGGCCCAGTTCGGGGCGGGGGACGATCCGTCCGGACAGTTCGCTCCGGGCGTCCTCCGCCAGGTCCTCCAGGTCGACGCCGGCGGTGAGCCGCCCGAAGGCCCCCTTGCGCCACACCCGCAGCATCGGTTCCAGGGTGGGCCGCAGCCACAGGTAGTCCTCGGCGGTCACCAGGTGCTGGGTGCCCCGGTGGAGGGTGGCGCGCACCACGCTGCGGACCTCCAGCAGGGTGGCCAGGTCCTCCTTGCGGAAGCCGTCGATCCTGTTCCAGAGCCCGATGTACGGGGGTTCGGGGTCCTGCGCCTGGACCCCGGCGACCTGCTCGATCACCGCCTCGGCGGAGAGTTCGGCCCGGGCGGTGAGCAACTGGCGGGCGAGGGTGGCCCGGTTGAGGCGTCGGCGGGTGAGGCGTTCCGTCATGCGGCCAGCCTGCCGTCCGCGGCGGACGGTTCCTGTCCGCATGCCGGTGTGATGAATGACGTCGTTCGGCGGGGCACGCTGTACGGCCGCACATTGACCCCTCGCCCGGCGCCCGGGGAGCATGGCGGAGCCGGCTGACGGTGTCGTTCGTCGCGCGGGTGACCGCGCCGTTCCTGGGAGCGCGTTCATGGGTTCTGCCGCCGTACTGGTCGCCAACCGCGGGGAGATCGCGGTGCGGGTGCTGCGCGCGGCCTCGGAGCTCGGGTGGCGGACCGTGGCTGCGTACGCCGAGGGGGACGAGGCGCACCTGGGGGCGGCCGACGAGGCGGTGGCGGTGTCCGGGGGCTACCTGGACGCGGCGGGGCTGGTGGAGGCGGCGCTGCGCACCGGCTGCGGTTTCGTCCACCCCGGTTACGGATTCCTCAGCGAGGACGCGGAGTTCGCCCGTCGCTGCGCCGCGGCGGGCCTGGTGTTCGTGGGGCCCTCCCCCGAGGTGCTGGAGGTGTTCGGCGACAAGGCCCGTGCGCGGCGGCTGGCCTCGGCGGCCGGGGTACCGGTCCTGCCGGGCACGGAGGGCGGGTCGGGCCCGGAAGCGCTCGAGGCGGCGCGGGCCCTGCTGGCGGGCGGCCCGGTGATGGTCAAGGCGGTCGGCGGGGGCGGCGGGCGCGGCATGCGGGTGGTGCGTCACGCCGGGGAGCTGGACGAGGCCTGGCGGCGGTGCCGTTCGGAGGCCCGCCAGGGCTTCGGGCGGGAGGAGCTGTACGCGGAGCGGCTGCTGGAGGGGGCCCGGCACGTCGAGGTGCAGGTGGTCGGGGACGCGGCCGGTGAGGCCTCCCACCTGTGGGACCGGGACTGCACCACCCAGCGCCGCCGCCAGAAGCTGGTCGAGACGGCTCCCGCTCCCGGACTCCCGTCCGCGCTGCGGGAGTCGATGCGGAACGCCGCGCTGTGCCTGGCCCGCGCCACCGGGTGCACGGGGCTGGTCACCTTCGAGTTCCTGGTGCGGGACGGGGAGTTCCGTTTCATCGAGGCCAATCCCCGTCTCCAGGTGGAGCACACGGTCACCGAGGAGGTGACCGGCGTGGACCTGGTGGCCGCGCAGTTGCGGCTGGCGGCCGGGGAGACCCTGGCCGGTCTGGGACTGTCCACGCCGCCGGCCCCGCGCGGGTTCGCCGTGCAGGCGCGGGTGTACGCGGAGGTGACCGCCCCGGACGGCACGACGCGGCCCTCGGCGGGCCGGATCACCCGCTTCGACCTGCCGTCCGGGCCGGGTGTCCGGGTGGACACGGCCTCGCGGGCCGGCGCGGAGGTCGGCGTGCGGTACGACGCGCTGCTGGCCAAGGTGGTGGCGCACGTCCCGTCGGGGAGCGTGGCAGCGGCCTGCGCGCGGGCCCGGCGGGCGCTGGGCGAGTTCGGCGTGGCGGGGGTGCGCACCAACATCGCGCTGCTGCGGGCCGTCCTGGCGCAGCCGGAGTTCTGGACGCTGCCGGACACCGTGGAGCGGTGCGCGCGGGCCGTGGCGCCGGCGGAGACGGAGCCTCAGGCGGAGGGGCCGGCGGCGGGCCCGGGCGGTGCGGGCGTGGTGACGGCTCCGATGAGCGGCACGGTGGTGCAGGTCGACGTCGCGCCGGGCGAGGAGGTACGGGCGGGGCGGCAGGTGCTGGTCCTGGAGGCGATGAAGATGGAGCACCTGGTCACCGCCCCCTGCTCGGGGCGGCTGCACGCGCTGCGGGTGCGGCCGGGCGTGACGGTGGCCGAGGGCGACGTCCTCGCTCTGCTGGACCCGTCGGACGTCGGGACCGGCGAGGCGGTGGCCGAGGAGCGGGTCGATCCGGACGAGGTGCGCGCCGACCTGGCGGAGGCGATCGCCCGGCACGCCTTCGGCCTGGACGAGAACCGGCCGGAGGCGGTGGCGAGGCGGCACGCGGGGGGACGGCGGACGGCGCGGGAGAACATCGCCGACCTGTGCGACGAGGACTCCTTCACCGAGTTCGGCGCGCTGGCCCTGGCGGCGCAGCGGCGGAGGCGTTCCCTGGACGACCTGATGCGCTCCACCCCGGCGGACGGCATGGTCACCGGCACCGGGCGGATCGACGGCCGGCCCTGCGTGGTCATGTCGTACGACTACACGGTGCTGGCCGGGACGCAGGGGATGAACAACCACCGCAAGACCGACCGCGTGCTGGAGATGGCGCGCAGGCGGCGGCTGCCGGTCGTGCTGTTCGCCGAGGGGGGCGGCGGCAGGCCGGGCGACACCGACTCGACGGCGGTGGCGGGGCTGAACGTCACCACCTTCCACAGCATGGGGCGGCTCAGCGGCCGGGTGCCGCTGGTGGGCATCGCCTCGGGGCGCTGCTTCGCCGGCAACGCGGCCCTGCTGGGCTGCTGCGACGTGGTGATCGCCACGCCCGAGGCCACCATCGGCATGGGCGGCCCGGCGATGATCGAGGGCGGCGGGCTCGGTGTGTACCGGCCGGAGGAGGTCGGTCCGCTGTCGGTCCAGGTGCCGAACGGGGTGGTGGACGTCGCGGTCGCCGACGAGGCCGAGGCGGTCCGGGTGGCGCGGCGGTACCTGTCCTACTTCCACGGCCCGGTCGACGGCTGGGAGGCCCCGGACCCGCGGCTGCTGCGGCGGGTCGTGCCGGAGAACCGGCGCCGCGCCTACGACGTGCGCGCGGCGGTGCGGGGCCTGGCGGACACCGGCTCGGTGCTGGAACTGCGGCCGGAGTTCGGGGTGGGGATCCTGACCTGCCTGGTGCGGGTCGAGGGGCGGCCGCTGGGTCTGCTCGCCAGCAATCCGGGACATCTGGGCGGGGCGATCGACCGGGACGCGGCCGACAAGGCGGCGCGTTTCCTGCACCTGTGCGACGCCTTCGGGCTGCCGGTGGTCTCGCTCTGCGACACCCCCGGCTTCATGGTGGGTCCGGACGCCGAACGCACGGCCACGGTGCGGCACTTCTCCCGGCTCTTCGTCACCGGCGCCAACCTGCGGGTGCCGCTGGTCGGTCTGGTGCTGCGCAAGGCGTACGGGCTGGGCGCGATGGCCATGCTCGGCGGTTCGACCCGGGCTCCGGTGGCCACCGCGGCCTGGCCCAGCGGGGAGTTCGGCGGCATGGGGCTCGAGGGCGCGGTGCGGCTGGGCTTCCGCCGCGAGCTGGAGGCGATCGAGGACCCGGCCGAGCGGCAGCGCGCCTTCGAGGCGCGGGTGGCCGAACTCCACGAGCAGGGCAAGGCGGTGAACGCGGCGGCGGCGCTGGAGATCGACGCGGTGATCGACCCGGCCTCCTCCCGCGCGTGGATCGTCTCCGCGCTGGACGGCAGCGTGGTGGGGCGGGACGCGGACGGGCCGGACGCGGACGGGGAGGCCCGGTTCGTCGACACCTGGTGAGGCGGGGCCCGTCCCGGGTTCGCCGACGGCCGGTGAGGGCGGGGCCCGCCCTGATCAGGGCCGGATCCGGCGAGAACGTCCGAAACCAGCCGTTACGCACGGTCACCTCCACTCGTTGCCCCTGACGAGCACACATTCGTTCGACGGGAGGAGGCGGCATGCGGCGCCCGGTGGAGGACTCTCTATGACGGTGACCCATTCCGCGGCCGATCCGGCCGATCTCGCGGCCTACCTGGCGGTGCACCCGGCCCCCGTGATGGCCGCGGACGCGCTGATCCGCGACGAGGACGGCCGCATCCTGCTCGTCGACCCCTCGTACAAGGACGGCTGGGACCTGCCCGGCGGCATGGTCGACGACGAGGAGCCGGTGACCGCCCTCGAGCGCGAGCTCGAGGAGGAGCTCGGCATCCGGGGCGCGCGGGTGGGCCGCCTGCTGGCGGTCGACAGCATGCCCAAGGAGGTCTACGGCCGCTCCCAGGTCGCCTGCGTCTACGCCGTGCACCCGCGCCGGCCGGTGCCGGTGGAGAGGATGTCCCTCCAGCACGAGGAGCTGCGGGCCGTCGAGTACGTGCCGGAGCGGGAGGCGCTGCGCAGGCTGCCCGACCCGTTGCGGCGCCGGGTGACGGCGGCGCTGCGGGCCTCCCTGGGGTCGCACACCGCCCAGTTGCGGCAGGGGCGTGCGGTGCCGACGGATCCGCGGGACCGCTTCGCGCTGCTGCCCTCGCCGATGATGGCGGCCGCCGCGCTGGTCTCCGACGCGCGGGGCCGGGTGCTGGTGGCCGAGCACTCCTACGACCACGGCGGCGGCTCCCCCTACGGCCTGCCCGGCGGGACGGTCCTCGCCCAGGAGTCGCCGCGCCGGGGGGCGGCCCGTGAGCTGGCCGAGGAGCTGGGGCTGACGGAGGTGCCGGTGGGCCGGCTGGTCGCGGTGGACAGCACCCCGGCCCGCGACTACGGCCGGGCGCTGGACGTGCACGTCTTCACGGTGGGTCCGCTCACCGAGGAGCAGGCCGCGGCGATCCGCTTCCCCGACGGGGAGATCCTCGCGGTCCACTGGCTGGAGCCGCGGGAGGCCCTCGCCGTGCTCCCCGCCCAGATCGGCAACCGGCTCCGCTACGGGCTGCGGGCCCTGGCCGAGGGCACGGTCGCGCACCTGGAGGGCGGCCTGCCCCAGTCCGGCTCCGCCGTCGGTCTCCCTTCGCCCCGCCGCGGCCGGGCCGGGGAGCCGGACCGCCCGGCGCCGTGCGACCTGAGGGCGCTGCGGGCCAAGGCGTTCACCGGGGCCGCCGTGCTGGTCACGGATCCCGCGGGCCGTGTGGTGCTGGTGCGCGCCACGCCGGACGGGGACTGGGGGCTGCCCCGCGCCGTCGTGGAGGCCGGCGGGACCCCGCGCGAGGCCGCCCTGCGTGCCGTCCGGGAACACCTCGGGCCCGCCACGCCGGTGGGCGGACTGCTGGCCGTCGACTGGCTCCCCGAAGCGCCCTGCGCGGACGGCGCCCGCCTCCCGGCCGAGGTCCTGCACGTGTACGACGGCGGGGTGCTCGGCGGGACGGACGGGGTCCGGGGTTCCGGCCCGGGGTCCTGGCGGGCGGTTCCGGCCGCGGAGCTCGACGCCGCGCTGCCGGAGCGGGACGCGGCGCGGGTACGGGAGTGTCTGGCGGCACGTGAGCGGGGAACCGGGGCGGTCGAGCTGCTCGGCGGGCGCCCGGCCGAGGGCTGATCCGTGTTCGTTGCCCGAGGCGGCTGGTCAACCGGGGTGTCCACCTGCCAGAGTTGGCGGATGCTTCTGGATCCGGAAAAGGCGATGTTCGTGCCCGGCGCAACGCCGCTGCTGCTGCTCAGCGGTGCGCCGTTCCACGAGGCCCTGCCCCCGCTCGAGACCGAGGACCGGTCGCTGCCCACCTGTGAGGGGTGGAGCATCTTCCCCAAGCACACGGCGTGCGTGGTGGACGGCCCCGGGGACCAGGGCGCGGTCATCCCGTCGATCGCGGCGCTGGTGCTGGGCGAGTCCGACATGAACGCCTGGTGCGGGGACGCCGCGCGGGCGGGCGGCGCGGTGGTGCTCTCCGTGGAGCGGCTGCCCGAGGTCGTCGACGTCCCGGCGCTGATGAACGGCGGCCCCACGCGGGGCGGCTTCATGACCCTCACGGCCTGACCCCCGGCCCTCGGCCCCCTCCGGCTCCGCCGGCCCGACATCCACCGCGGGCACGGCAGGCACCGCCGACAAGGCACCGTCGGCACGGCACCGCCCGCCGTACGCCTGGCACCGCCGGTACGACGAGCACCCGCCGGTACGGCGGGTACGGCACCGGCCACCGGGACGGCAGGCAGCGCCGGTGGGCCACCGCGCCGCGGGCCGTTCGCGGCGCCGGTTGTCGCCCACGCCGTGCGTCACGGTGACGCACGGCGGTGTCGCCCGGCGGCGTGGATCGCGCCGCCCGTGACCCGGCGGCCACCGGGAATGCGGCGCCTCCGCCGGACGACGCGGCCCGCACGCCGCCCCAGCCCGCGCATGCCGCGGGCCCGGGCCCGCCGCGTTCCGCGCAGGGGCACCACGAAGCACTGCGGTCCGCGCCCGGCCGGGGCAGCCGCCCCTCCCCTCTCGGCCGCGTGCGGTCCCCCTCCCCCTTGGCCTTCCCCCTGTCCGGGGACCCCCGCGTGATCATGCGCACACGCGACGCCGCGCACCGGCACCACAAAGACAGCGAAACCGGGCGAACCGGCATACCCGCACCCCGCCCGCACGCCACCCGCACGCCCCACTCGGCCCCGGCTTGAGCGACCATACTGCGAGATGGTTAACATGTGAGCGCCGCCTAGCTCGAAAGATGAACTTGTGACTGCCACCGAGGACTCGTTCACCAACTGGAAGAACCGCGAGGAGATCGCGGAGTCGATGATCCCGATCATCGGGAAGCTGCACCGCGAGCGGGACGTCACGGTCCTGGTCCACAGCCGCTCCCTGGTGAACAAGTCGGTCATCAGCATCCTCAAGACCCACCGCTTCGCCCGGCAGATCGTCGGCGGCGAGCTGTCGGTCGACGAGACGATGCCGTTCCTTCAGGCCCTGACCCAGCTGGACCTCGGCCCCTCGCAGATCGACATCGGCATGCTGGCCGTGGCCCACAAGGCCGACGACCGCGGCCTGTCGGTCGAGGAGTTCACCGCCGAGGCCGTCGCCGGCGCCACCGGCGCGAACAAGATCGAGCGCCGCGACGGCCGCGACGTCGTCCTCTACGGTTTCGGCCGCATCGGCCGCCTGCTGGCCCGCCTGCTCATCGAGAAGGCCGGCTCCGGCAACGGGCTGCGCCTGAAGGCCATCGTGGTCCGCAACGGCGGGGACGGGGACCTGGTCAAGCGCGCCTCGCTGCTGCGCCGCGACTCGATCCACGGCCAGTTCCAGGGCACCATCACCGTCGACGAGGCGAACAACCGGATCGTCGCCAACGGCCACACGATCCAGGTGATCTACTCGGACTCGCCCCGGTCGGTCGACTACACCGAGTACGGCATCAAGAACGCCATCCTCATCGACAACACCGGCAAGTGGCGCGACCGCGAGGGCCTCTCCCAGCACCTGCGCCCCGGCATCGACAAGGTCGTGCTGACGGCTCCGGGCAAGGGCGACGTCCCGAACATCGTCCACGGCGTCAACCACGACATGATCAAGCCGGACGAGGACATCATCTCCTGCGCCTCCTGCACGACCAACGCGATCGTGCCGCCGCTGAAGGCGATGGAGGACGAGTACGGCGTCCTGCGCGGTCACGTGGAGACCATCCACTCGTTCACCAACGACCAGAACCTGCTGGACAACTACCACAAGGGCGACCGTCGTGGCCGCTCCGCGCCGCTGAACATGGTCATCACCGAGACCGGCGCCGCCTCCGCCGTGGCGAAGGCCCTGCCGGACCTCAAGGCGACCATCACGGGCAGCTCGATCCGCGTCCCCACCCCGGACGTGTCGATCGCCATCCTCAACCTGCAGCTCAAGCGGGAGACCTCCCGCGCCGAGGTCCTCGAGTACCTGCGTGAGGTGTCGCTGACCTCGCCGCTGAAGCGGCAGATCGACTTCATCAGCGCCCCCGACGCGGTCTCCAGCGACTTCATCGGCTCGCGTCACGCCTCGATCGTCGACGCCGGCGCGACCAAGGTGGAGGGCGACAACGCGATCCTCTACCTCTGGTACGACAACGAGTTCGGCTACTCGTGCCAGGTCGTCCGGGTGGTGCAGCACGTCTCCGGCGTGGAGTACCCGACCTTCCCGGCTCCGGCGGCCTGATCCGCCGCACCACGACGGGTGTGCCCCGGACGACGTCCCGTCGTCCGGGGCACACCCGTCGTGTCTGTCGTGCGGCCGGCCGTCAGCCGCGGCCACCCCGCTGGGCGGCCATCCGTACGGGGGCGTTCTGCGCGCCGTAGCCCCGGTAGTCGCCGTCGCGCTGGACCAGCTCGAAGAAGACCCGGCCCACGGTGCGGGTGTAGCAGTGCCGGAACGCGCCGTGCTCGTCGCGGTCGTAGAGGACGCCGAGCTCGCGGAAGGCCGCCAGTTCCTCCTCGGGCAGGTCGAACCGGGCGGCGAGGTCGTCGTAGTAGTTGCCGGGGATGGGCAGCAGCTCGCCGCCGGCGTCCCGGAACCGGCGGGCCGCCAGGACCACGTCGGCGGTGGCCAGCGCGATGTGCTGGGGGCGGGCGTCGTCGTCGGTGGGGGCCGGACCGACGCCGAGGGCGACGCGCACGCTGCCGTCCCCGTTCGTGACGGCGCGGCTGCGGAACAGTCCGTAGGGCTCCGCCACGTCCACGCTCTCCTGGGCGTGGAGCCCCAGCACGCTGCGGTGGAACAGCGCCGCCTCGTCGAACTGGTGCCAGGGCTGGGTGAGGGCCAGGTGGTCGATGCGCCGCCGGTCGCCCTCGGCCGGCTCTCCCGGCCCGGGCGCGAAGTCGCCCCGCCAGTCGGGGAGTCCCGGTCGGCCGGTGGCGCAGAAGAACAGCTCGGTGCCGTCCGGGGCGGCCACCGCGTCCAGCTCCGCGTCGCGGGCCGCACGGCGGCGGGGCAGCACGGGGGCCAGCAGCGCCTCGGCCCGGCGGGCGGCGCCCTCGGGGTCGGGGGACTCCAGCCCCACGGCGGCGATCCGGGTGCCGCCGCGCGGCACCGCCGGCCCGGTGTTCAGCAGGATCCGCGCCTCGCCCTGCTCCCAGAGGTCCACCGGCTTCGACCGGTGGCGGGCGGTGCGCGCGAACCCCAGCGCGGCGAGGGTCGCGCCGAGCGGTTCCGCGTCCGGGGTGACCAGTTCGGCGAAGGCCACGCCGGTGGGCACCACCGGGGGCGGGAGTTCGTCGATGCCCGCCTGTTCCTGGAGGACCAGCAGCGAGCGGCGGGCGTCCACGGCGGTGGGGCCGGCCTCGGCCTGCCGGAACACGTCGTTGAAGACCTCCAGGGAGAGGGGCCCCCGGTATCCGGCCCGCACCACGTGGCGGACCAGCCCGGCGACGTCGAAGCCGCCCTGCCCCGGGAAGCAGCGGTAGTGACGGCTCCACTGGAGGACGTCCATGGCGAGCAGCGGGGCGTCCGCGAGCTGGAGGAAGAAGATCTTCTCCCCCGGTATGTCCTCGATGCCCGCCGGGTCGGAGCCCCGGGAGAGGATGTGGAAGCTGTCCAGGCAGGTGCCGAGGGCCGGGTGGCCGGCGGCCTCGACGATCCGCCAGGCGTGGTCGTAGGTGTTGACGTGCCGTCCCCAGGCCAGGGCCTCGTAGGCGACCCGGACGCCGTGCTCCTCGGCGGCGCCGGCCAGTCGGTGGAGCTGCTCGGCGGCCAGCGCGTCGTCGTCCACGGCGAGCGGCGAGACGCTGGAGCAGACCAGCACGGTGTCGGCCCCCAGGCGGCGCATCAGGGCGAACTTGTGGCGGGCGCGGCGCAGGTTGCGCTCGAACTCCTCGGGCGGCACCGCCTCGATGTCGCGCATCGGCTGGTACAGCTCGATCCGCAGACCGAGGTCGGCGCACCGGACCCGGATCTCCTCGGGGGTGAGCGGGCCGGCCAGCAGGTCGTTCTCGAAGATCTCCACACCGTCGAATCCGGCGCGGGATGCGGCGGTCAGCTTCTCGGTGAGCGAGCCGCTGAGCGAGACGGTGGCGATGGAGGTGCGCACGGGGTGCTCCTTGCACGGCGACGGGCGGGGTGACAGGCCTGGACAGACAGGAAGGAGGTCCTGGGGACAGGCGTGGACAGGCAGGGCCAGGCGCGGGGCAGGCGCTGCGGCGGGTGGGCGGGCGCGGTTGACGGCCGGGCGGGCCCGGCACCGGGGGCGGGCTGTTCAGCCGCGGGTGCCCGCCGCGCCGGCCAGGGCGGCGAAGTCCGCGAGCATCCGCTCGGCGTCCGGTTCCCGGCCGGTGAAGAGGCGGAACGCGTCGACGGCCTGGAAGACCGCCATCCCCCCGCCGTCGAGGGTGGCGCAGCCGGCCGCGCGGGCGGCCCGCAGCAGTTCGGTCTCCAGCGGGCGGTAGACCACCTCGGCCACCCACAGGCGCGGGTCGAGGAGTTCGGCGGGGAACGGCAGACCGGGGTGGTGGGCCATGCCGGTGGGGGTGGCGTGGACGACGCCGTCGGCCCGCGCCGCCAGGACGGCCAGCGTGTCCGGGCCGGCGGGCGCCGCGGCGGCGCGGCCGTCGCCGAAGTGCGCGGTCAGCGCGGCGGCGAGGGTTTCGGCGCGGCCGGGCAGGGCGTCCACCACGGTGATCCGCCCCGCGCCGAGGGTGAGCAGGGCGTGCGCGACGGCGGCGCCCGCGCCCCCGGCACCGAGCTGGACCACGTGGTCCAGCGGCGCGTCGGGCAGGCCGCGGGCGAAGGAGGCGGCGAACCCGGTGACGTCGGTGTTGTGACCGGTGGCCCGTCCGTCCCGGAACACCACGGTGTTGACCGCGCCGAGCGCCTCGGCCTGGGGCGACAGCGCGTCGAGGTGTTCGACGACGAGCTGCTTGCAGGGGTGGGTGATGTTGAGCCCGTCGAAGCCGAGCTCCCGCGCGGCGCGCACCAGGCGGCCGACCTCCTCGGGGGCGACCCCGAGCACGTCGATGTCGATCAGGCGGTAGAGGCAGCGCAGCCCCTGACGGTCGGCCTCCCGCTCGTGGAGCGCGGGACTCAACGACGGCCCGATCCCCGATCCGATCAGTCCCACCAGGTACGAGTCCTCGGCCACTGCGCCTCCTAATGTACGAACTAGTACGTTACTCATATCAGCTGCGCCTGCCCGACCGGAAGCCTGGGGGCGTTTCCTAGAATCACGCTGACCCCCGTCCGGCCGCCGAGCGGCCGGCAGCACCGAGCCCTGCGAGGATCCGCATGACCAGCGTCGACAAGCCGGCGGGGAAGACCGGCGGCCGGGTACGGGACGCCGCCCGCACCCGGGCCGAGATCCTCGAGGTGGCCACCGAGGAGTTCGCCCGCGCGGGATACGCGGGGGCGCGGGTGGACGAGATCGCCGCCCGCACCCGCACCACCAAGCGGATGATCTACTACTACTTCGGCGGCAAGGAGCAGCTCTTCACCGCGGTGCTGGAGCGCGCCTACGCGGTGATCCGCGAGGCCGAACAGGACCTGGACGTCGACCACCTCGACCCGGTGTCGGCGATCCGCCGGCTGTGCGAGGTCACCTTCGACCACCACGAGCGGCACCCGGACTTCATCCGGCTGGTGAGCATCGAGAACATCCACGAGGCCGAGCACATCGCCTCGTCCGAGCGCCTGTCGCGGATGGGTTCCCCAGCGCTGGACGTGATCGGGCGCATCCTCGCGTCGGGCCGGGCGGCCGGGGTCTTCCGGGACGACGTGGACGCCGTGGACCTGCACGCCATGATCAGCGCGTTCTGCTTCTTCCGGGTCTCCAACCGGCATACGTTCGGCACCCTGTTCGGGCGGGACCTGGTGGCCGAGGAGCGGCGCGAGCACTACCGGAACATGCTCTGCGAGACGGTCGTCGCCTATCTGACCGCCGCCTGACGGCCGCCTGACCGGCCGGGGCCGCACCGCCGGAGGACGGAACACACCCCCTTGACACCCGCGACACCTCGGCGCAACATCACTGCCCAACCCCTAGTAACTATCCAGTGGGTTAATTAGCCGGGGTCGCACCGGGACCCCGGTCCGGCCGCCCAGCACCACAGGGTTCCGGCTCCCCGTCCCCTCCCCCTTTCTCCGCCTCATGCCGGAGTTCGCCGAAGGAGCACGCCCGTGTCCGTCCCCGCCGCACCGCCCGAGACGCCGACGGCCCAGCCGAGAAAGGCCGCCGCCGCGGCCTGGATCGGCAGCGCGCTGGAGTACTACGACTTCTTCATCTACGGCAGCGCGGCGGCCCTGATCTTCCCGCAGATCTTCTTCGACGAGTCCGATCCGGCGACCGCGACGCTGCTCTCGCTGGGCTCCTTCGGTGTCGCCTACGCGGCACGGCCGCTGGGCGCGCTCTTCCTGGGCCACTACGGCGACCGGCTGGGCCGCAAGAAGATCATGGTGTTCACCCTGTTCCTCATGGGCATCTCCACCTTCCTGATCGGGTGTCTGCCGACGTACGACCAGGTCGGCGTGCTCGCCCCGACGCTGCTGGTGTTCTGCCGCGTCCTGCAGGGCATATCCGCGGCCGGTGAGCAGGCCAGCGCGAGTTCGATGACGCTCGAGCACGCGCCGCCGGGCAGGCGCGGGTTCTTCACCAGCTTCACCCTCAGCGGCACCCAGGGCGGTCAGCTGATCGCCACGCTGGTCTTCATCCCGGTCGCGGCGCTTCCCGAGGAGCACCTGATGAGCTGGGGCTGGCGGGTGCCGTTCTGGCTGAGCGTCGCGGTGATGGTGGTGGGTTACGTGATCCGTCGCCGCCTGGACGAGACCCCCGCATTCGCCGAGCAGGCCGCCACCGAGGGCGTGGTGAAGCTCCCGCTGGTGGTGCTGATGCGCGAGCACTGGCAGGACGTGCTGCGGGTGGTGGCCGGCGCGCTGGTCGCCTCGGTGTCCACGATCTTCACGGTGTGGGCTCTCTCGTACGCCACCAGCGACGCGGTGGGCATGTCCCGGACCGGGATGCTGTGGGTGGCGGCGCTCGCCAACGCCGTGGCGCTGGCGGCGATTCCGCTGTGGGCCTCGCTGTCCGACCGGATCGGGCGGCGGCCGGTGTACCTGATCGGCGCGGTGGGCAGCCCGGTGCTGATGTTCGCCTACCTGTGGGCCATCTCCACCGGCTCGTTCCCGCTGGTACTGGTGCTCGGCATCCTGCTCTTCGGCGTGGTCTACAGCGCGGCGAACGGCATCTGGCCGGCCTTCTACGGCGAGATGTTCTCCACCCGGGTGCGCCTGTCCGGCATGGCGATCGGCACCCAGATCGGCTTCGCGATCTCCGGCTTCGCGGTCACCTTCGCGGCGGAGTTCGCCGGGCCGAAGGGCGACGACTGGTTCGCCGTGGCCCTGTTCACCGCCGCCCTGTGCCTCGGCCCGCTGCTGGCGGGGCTCACCGCGCGGGAGACGGCCCAGGTGCCGACCGAGCGGCTGGGTCTGCGGCAGGCCGCCTGACCCCACCGGTGACCGGCGTGTCCCGGCGCGATCCGCGCCGCGGCACGCCGGTCACCGCGTTGTCCGCCCGCCCCTCTCCCCGGTGACGCACCGCCGCCCCTCGCGATGCGCGGCGTGCGGGGCTGGACGATCCTGGAACGGGCCGTGTGCGCGGTGACGTGCGTGAGGACGACGACGGGAGCGGACCGATGAGCGAGGAGCCCCTGGGCGGCGCGGCGCCGCCGCGCTGCCTGGTCACCGGTGCGACCGGTTACATCGGGGGGCGTCTGGTCCCCGAACTGCTGGCCGCCGGGTACCGGGTGCGCTGCCTGGCGCGCTCCCCCGGCAAGCTCCGCGACCATCCGTGGGCCGGCCGGGTGGAGGTGGTCCGCGGTGACGTCACCGACGCCGCCTCCACGGCGGAGGCCCTGCGGGACGTCGACGTGGCGTACTACCTGGTCCACGCCCTGGGGACCGGCCGGGGCTTCGAGGACACCGACCGGCGGGCCGCGACGATCTTCGGCGAGCGGGCCCGCGCCGCCGGTGTGCGCCGGATCGTGTATCTGGGCGGCCTCACGCCGACGGGCGTGCCGGAGGAGCGGTTGTCGCCGCACCTGCGGTCCCGTGCGGAGGTGGGCCGGGTCCTGCTGGCCTCGGGCGTGCCGACGGCGGTGCTGCGCGCCGCCGTGATCATCGGCTCCGGCTCGGCCTCCTTCGAGATGCTGCGGTACCTGACCGAGCGGCTGCCGGTGATGGTCACCCCGAGCTGGGTGCGCACGCGGATCCAGCCCGTCGCGGTCCGCGACGTCCTGCGGCTGCTGGTCGGCTGCGCCCGGCTGCCCGAGGACGTCAACCGGACCTTCGACGTCGGCGGGCCGGACATCCTCACGTACCGGGACATGATGCGGGGCTACGCGGAGGTGGCGGGCCTGCCGCACCGGGTGATCGTGCCGGTCCCGGTGCTCACACCGCGCCTGTCCAGCCACTGGGTGGGCCTGGTGACGCCGGTGCCGGCCTCGATCGCCAAGCCGCTGACCGAGTCGCTGCGGCACGAGGTGGTGTGCCGGGAGCAGGACATCACCCGCTACGTGCCGGACCCGCCCGGCGGCATGCTGAGCTTCGAGCAGGCGGTACGGCTGGCGCTGCGCAACGTCCGGGAGGCGCGGGTGGACACCCGCTGGTCGAACGCCGCGGTGCCGGGCGCGCCCAGCGACCCGCTGCCCACGGACCCGGACTGGGCGGGCGGCAGCCTGTACACGGACGAACGGGAGCGGACGGTGGACGCCTCGCCGGAGGCGTTGTGGCGGGTCGTGGAGGGCATCGGCGGCGAGAACGGCTGGTACTCGTTCCCGCTGGCCTGGTCGGTGCGGGGCCTGCTCGACCGGCTGGCGGGCGGTGTCGGCCTGCGCCGTGGCCGCCGGGACGCGACGCGGCTGCGGGCCGGGGACTCCCTCGACTTCTGGCGGGTCGAGGAGATCGACCGCGGCCGGTCGCTGCGGCTGCGGGCGGAGATGCGGCTGCCGGGGCTCGCCTGGCTGGAGATGTCCGTGGACACCGGGCCGGACGGCCGCACCCGGTACCGGCAGCGGGCCCTGTTCCACCCGCACGGCCTGCTGGGCCACGCCTACTGGTGGGGGGTGTCGCCCTTCCACGCGGTGGTCTTCGGCGGCATGGCCCGCAACATCGCCCGCACGGCGGAACGCGGCGGCACCGCCCCGCGGTCCGGCCGACGCGCCCGGCGGCAACGCCGCGGATGAGCGGTGCGGGCTCCCGTCAGGCGGCCAGGTCGGCGGGGTCGGTGTTGGCCCCGCACAGGACCACGCAGATCTTCTCCCCCGGCTCGGCACGGTAGCCGTGACCGGGGCCCTCCGGGGGCAGGACCGCGGCGAGGGCGGCCGCGGCGCCGTGTTCCACGGCCAGCCGGCGCTCCTCCCACAGCAGCCGGCGGGTGCGGACGATCGCCGCGTCGGGCACCAGCACCGGGCGCACCGAGTCGTCCTGGGCCACCGCCAGCGCGTCGGCGGACACCCTGCGGGCGCCGAGCGAGTCCGCGGCCACCGAGCGGACCGGGACGTCCACCGGGCGTCCCGCCTCCAGCGCGGCGTGCAGCGCGCGGCAGTTCTCCGGCTCCACCGCCACGGTCCGCACCCCGTGCGCGCGGGCGGCCGTGGCGACGCCGGCGAGGAGTCCGCCACCGCCCACCGCCACGACCACGGTGTCCAGGCCGGGAACGCGCCGGTGGATCTCCTCGAACAGCGTCCCCGCGCCCGCGGCGATCAGCGGGTGGTCGTAGGCGTGGGAGGCGAGCGCGCCGCTCCGGGCGGCGAACTCCTCGCAGGCGGCCGCCGCCTCGGCGTACTCGGAGCCCACCAGGCGCACGTCGGCGCCCAGTTCGCGCAGCCGGCGCACCTTGACGTCGGGGGCGGTGGCCGGGAGGAAGACGGTGGAGCGTGCCCCGGCCCGGCGGGCCGCCCAGGCGCAGGCCACCCCGGCGTTGCCGCCGGAGGCGATGGTCACCCCGGCCTCGGGCAGCGTGCCGGCCTCCCGGTGCGCCTCGACGAAGTTGAGCGCGCCCCGCGCCTTGAAAGTGCCGGTGAACTGCAGCAGTTCCAGGGCCAGACGGACCTCGACGTCGCCGAACGCGCCCGGCTCCGTGGGGGCCACGGCGACCGGCCTCACCCGCCCGGCGATCCGGTCGGCGGCGGTCTTGACGTCGTGGTACGCGAGCGGGGCGTGCTGCACCTGGGCTCCTCCGGGCACGGGGACGGGGACGGGGACGGACGGATCCGATCCTCTCAGTGGTCGGACCCGGAGCGGTAGAGCCGCCCGATCACCTCCGGCAGCAGCCGCTCCGCCAGAGCGGGTGGCATGGCCTGGAGCACGGCGAGGACCGGCGCCGTCCGCCCGGGCAGGGTGCCGTCGTCGGCGACCCCGGCGATCGCGAGGGCGGCGGCGACCTCCTCGGGACCGAGCGTGTCCGGGTCGAGGGCGGCCGCGAGGGCGGCGATCTCCGGGTCCACCACCGCGGGCCCCACCGCCCGTGCCCGCGAGGCCGCCTTCTCCAGTTCGGCCAGCAGTTCACCCGTCCGGGACTCGTCGGCGGCGGCCGCGGTGACGGTCAGGTGCAGGTTGGCCGGGGAGGAGCCGCGGGCCGGCTGGGGCTGGAGGTACCAGCCGGCCGTCCTCATCTCGTCGGCCAGCACGAACGGGTCCAGCGCCGGGTCGTCGGAGGCCACGGCGAGCAGGGATGCGCGGGGCCGCCCCAGCACCCGCAGGCCGTCCACGGCGGCGATGCCCTCGGCGAGCCGGGCCGTGGCCGCGTGGACCCGCCGGGCGAGCGCGGTGTACCCGTCCGTGCCGATGTGTTCCAGCACCGCCCAGGCGCCGGCCAGCGGCGCGGCCGAACGGGTGCCCTGCAGCGTGGGGTTGACCACCGGGTAGCCCGGCCATCCGGCGTGGGCGAACCAGCCGTGGCGCCGGAGGCCGGCGTCCTGGAACAGGAGAACCGAGGCCCCCTTGGGGGTGTACCCGTACTTGTGCAGGTCCACCGAGAGCGAGGTGACGCCGGGGACGGAGAGGTCGAAGACGGGCAGCTCGGGGGCGTCATGCGCGAGCCGGAGATGGCCGAGGTACCAGCCGCCGATGCAGGCGTCGACGTGGCAGAGCGCCCCGCGCGCGGCGGCCTCGGCGGCGACCTCGGCGACGGGGTCGATCACGCCGTGCGGGTAGGACGGGGCGGAGACCACCACCAGGGCGGTGCGGCCGGTGATCGCGGCGGCCATGTCCTCGGCCCTCGCCTGGCAGGTCACCGGGTCGACGGGCACTTCCACGACGTCCAGACCGAAGAGGTGAGCGGCCTTGTGGAAGGCGGCGTGCGCGGTGGTGGGCAGGACCAGTTCGGCGCCGCCCCGCAGCCCGCGCGTGCGGCGGGCGTGCTCCCGCGCCGTGAGGACGGCGAGCAGGCAGCTCTCGGTCCCGCCGCTGGTGAACACGCCCGCGGTGCGCGCGTCGCCGCCGAGCAGCCGGGCCGCCCGGGCGACCACCTCGTTCTCCAGGGCGACGACGCTGGGGAACACGGTCATGTCCAGCCCGTTGACGCCGGCCGCCCGGGCCTGGGCCGCGAGCGCCAGCTCCTCGGCCTCGTCGAGTCCGGAGTCGTAGACGTAGGCCATGGTCCGGCCGCCGCGCACCGGCAGGTCGGCGGCGCGCAGCGCGTCGAGGCGGGCGAGGACGTCGGCCGTGGTCCGGCCCGGCAGATCTGACATGCGCGCAACCTAGAACACGGGGGCGGCGGCGGACCAGACCTCCGACGGCGTCCGCCGCGCCCCCGTGTGCCGGGGCGCGGCGGACGCCGGTCGGGTCAGGCCGGGTCGTCGGCCCAGACCGGGTCGTCGTCCTCGAGGAAGCCGCCGGACTGGTGCTCCCACAGCTTGGCGTAGACGCCGCCCGCGGTGAGCAGTTCCTGGTGGGCGCCCTGCTCGATGATCCGCCCCCGGTCCAGGACCACCAGGCGGTCCATGCCGGCCACCGTGCTGAGCCGGTGGGCCACCACCAGTGCCGTGCGGCCCTCCATCAGCCGCCAGAGCGCCTCCTGGATGAGGATCTCGCTCTCCGAGTCGAGCGCGCTGGTGGCCTCGTCGAGGAGCAGCACCGGCGCGTCGCGCAGGATGGCCCGGGCGAGCGCCACCCGCTGGCGCTGGCCCCCGGAGAGCTTGACGCCGCGTTCGCCGACCATGGTGTCGAAGCCGTCGGGCAGGGCGTCGGCGAACTCGGTGACGTGCGCGGCCTCGGCCGCGCGGCGGATCTCCGCGTCCGTGGCGTCCGGTCTGGCGAAGGCGATGTTCTCCTTCAGGGTGCGGTGGAACATCGCCGGTTCCTGCGGGACGTAGGCGATCATGCTGCGCAGGTCGGCCTGGCGCAGCTTGCTGATGTCCTGTCCGCCGATCAGGATGCGGCCCCGGTCGATGTCGGTCATCCGCAGCAGCAGCCGGGTCAGCGTGGTCTTGCCTCCGCCGGAACGGCCGACCAGCCCGATCTTGGACCCGCCGGGGACCGCGAGGTCCAGGTCCTCGAAGAGCGGCTTGCCGCCCCCGTGCGCGAACGTCACCCGCTCGAAGCGGACGTCGGACCCGTCGGGGCGCAGCGGCTCGGGCTCCGGCGGGTCGAGCACCGTCGGGGGCTCCAGGAGCAGTTCGGTGAACTGGGCCGCCTCGGTCATCGAGCTCTCCAGACGGCGGTAGATCTGGTTGAACTCGAACATGATGCGGGTGGCGTTGGTGTAGTAGGTGAAGGCCACGACGACGGCCTCCACGCTGTGGGAGCCGCCCCCGAGCGACACCGCCAGCGTCAGTCCCAGGAGGTTGGTGAGGACGGACATGGGGGCGATCAGCGTGTCGATGCGCAGGTTGCCGTAGTCCCAGGACCGCAGGGTGAGCCGTCGTGACTCGGCCACCCGGGAACGGTGTTCGGCGGCTTCGCGCCGCTCGGCGGCGAAGGCGCGGACGGTCTCCATGTTCATCAGGCTGTCGGCGACGTGTCCGGAGACGCGGGCGATGGCCTCCTCCCGCCGGGCGACCAGCCTCTGCCGACGGCGGATCAGCGGGACCACGCAGACGGCGGTCACGGCGAGCATGGTCAGCAGCCCGACGACGAGCAGCGGGTCGTAGTTCCACAGGACCACGGAACCGAAGGCGAGCGGCACGAAGCTGCCCATGATGTTGAAGGTCAGCGTGTCGGCGAACTCCTCGAAGCGGGTGGCGAAGCTGAGGACCCGTTTGGTGAGGGAGCCGGCGAAGTTGTCGTGGAAGAAGGCCGAGTCCTTGGCGTAGAGCTCGTCCATGCCGACGACGTAGAGGTGTTCGATGCCGTAGGCGTCGAGGCGGTTCAGGCAGTGCAGGCCCAGCCGCCAGAGCGCCTCGGCGAACAGCAGCACGCCGGCGAAGCCGAGGACGTAGGGGAGCGGGGAGCCGGATCCGGCGGTGCCGCCAGCGTCGTCGTCACCGGCGACGTGGCCGATGAGCTTGGCGACGATCAGCGGCGCGACGTAGTAGAGGCCGATGTTGCCCAGCGCCGGGAGGAGCAGGGCGGGGACGGTGAAGCGCCGTAGCCGGGCGAGTTCCCGGCCGTAGTGGCGGAGTGCCAGAAGGACGGGCCCTCGGCGAGGGCCCTGCGGTTTCTCAGGCGAGTCCATGTGTGCGCCTAGGGGTCGTGGTGCGTCCGGGCAGGACAATTGGGATGAACCCGGAGCCGGAAGTCTTCCGTGGGGCGCTTCGCCTCGTCCAAGCGTTTTTTTCGGCCGCGGTCCGCGGGCCGGAGAAGGGCCGGGAGCTGCCCCACCCAGGCCCGTCCGGGGCAGTCCGGGGCCGTCCGGGGCCTGTCCGCGCGGCGGGAGTCCCCCGCCCGGATGGCTCCCCGTACCCCCGTGCGTATCCGGAGGCGCGCAGGATACCCGGCGTGCATGGCGAAAATGCATCTTCCAGGAAGTGGCGACCACGGCGAGGGCGACGCCGACCGCGGCGGGCGCCCCGTAGGGCCGGCCGATGCCGGCCAGGAGCGGCGTCACGGCGGCGGAGGCTCCGGCGCGCAGGAGTTCGGGCCTTCCGAGGCGGTGGAGCGCAACGCCCCCGACAGCCCGACCGACCTGCCCAAACCCCGCTGGGGCAAGGTCTTCAAGGGCGCCCTGAAGGAGTTCAAGGACGACGAACTCACCGACCGGGCGGCGGCGCTGACCTACTACGCGGTGCTCTCGCTCTTCCCCGCCCTGCTGGTCCTGGTCTCCCTGCTGGGCATCATGGGCCAGAGTGCCACCGACCGGGTGATGGACAACGTCACCAAGCTGGCGCCCGGGCCCGCCCGGGACGTCCTGACCCGGGCGGTGGACCAGTTGCAGGGCAGCGCCGGGGTCGGTTCGATCGTGGCGATCGCCGGTCTGGTGCTCGCGGTCTGGTCGGCGTCCGGGTACGTCGCGGCGTTCATCCGCGCGGCCAACGCCGTCTACGACATCCCGGAGGGCCGTCCGGTGTGGAAGGTCTTGCCGGTGCGGGTCGGGATCACCGTGGTGCTGATGGTGATGACCGCGGCCAGCGCGATCATCGTGGTCTTCACCGGCGGTCTGGCCCGCCAGGTGGGCACCACCCTCGGCATCGGGGACACGGCCCTGACGGTGTGGTCGTTCGCCAAGTGGCCGGTGCTGATCGTCCTGGTGACGCTGATGATCGCGCTCCTCTACTGGGCGGCCCCGAACGCCAAGGTGAAGGGGTTCCGGTGGATCACCCCGGGCAGTTTCCTGGCCCTGTTCCTCTGGATGATCGCCTCGGCCGGCTTCGCGTTCTACGTGGCGAACTTCGGCTCGTACAACAAGACCTACGGGACGATGGCCGGTGTGGTGATCTTCCTGATCTGGCTCTGGATCACCAACCTGGCCATCCTGCTGGGCCTGGAGTTCGACGCGGAGACGGTCCGGCAGCGGGCCGTCGCGGGCGGTCACCCGCCGGAGGAGGAGCCGTACACCCAGCCCCGGGACACCACCGCCTGGGACGAGGACGACCGTCGCCGCATGGAGGGCGACGACCGGGCGTGACGTCCGCGGGCCCACGGTGACCGGCGACGATCGGAACCCGGAACTCCGGTTTGTTCTGCGCGGTCCGGAAACCCGAGGAACGGCAATCGCGCACGAACCCTTCGAGGAGGAGTGACGACATGACGACGGCGAAGGACATCATGCACCCGGGCGCCCGGTGGATCCCCGCGGGGGAGACGCTGGACCGGGCCGCCCAGCTGATGCGGGAGCTCGACGTGGGGGCGCTGCCGGTGGCGGGCGACGACGAGCGGATGCAGGGCATCATCACCGACCGCGACATCGTGGTGAAGTGCGTCGCCGCGGGCAAGGACCCCTCCAAGGTCACCTGTGCCGACCTCACCGAGGGCACGCCGCGCTGGGTGGACGCCTCGGCCGACGTCGACGAGGTGCTCGAGGAGATGCGGGGGCACCAGATCAAGCGGCTGCCGGTGATCGAGAACAAGAAGCTGGTCGGCATGATCAGCGAGTCGGACCTGGCGCACCACCTCACGGACGACAAGCTCGCCGACTTCGTGGAGAGCGTCTACTCCCGGTCCTGACACCGCCGGACCGCGCGAACGCCCGCCCCTCCCGCGCCGAGGCGCCGAAGGGGCGGGCTTCGCCATTTCCGGATCAGTCGAGGCCGAGCACCGCCATGGTGCGGTCGGCCATCCGGCTCTCGCCGAGCGCGTTGGGGTGGACGGGCACGAGGCTGTTGCCGCCGAGGACCGGCTCGATCCAGCGGGTTCCGGCCGGCTTGCAGGCGTCGTGGCCCTCGGACGCCTGGGCGAAGTCGACGTACACGGCGCCCGACTCGCGGGCGGCGCGGGCGATGGTGTCGTTGAGGTGCCCCTGGAGGTTCCGCAGGTAGGGGATGTCGCCGCGGGCGATGGGCAGCTTGGAGAAGCAGCTGGGGTCGAAGGTCGCGGGGGTGATCCAGGGGTAGCCGAGGACGGCGATCCGCGCGTTCGGCGCCTTGGCCCGGACGGCCGCGAGGGCGCTCTTCAGCGCCGGGTAGGTGCTCTCGTCGACGGCGTCGGTGAACCGGCTGCCGTGCAGGGCCTCGCAGGGGTTGCCGTAGCCGCCGGTGACCACGCCGGCGGAGCCGCAGGCGAGCAGCGCGCCGATGAAGGTGCTGTTGTCGTTGCCGCCGATGGTCAGCGTGATCAGGTCGGTGTCCGCGGTGACCGCGTTCACCTGCGGCGGGACCAGCGGGTACTGGGCCTGGGTGAAGTGCTTGGTCTGGGCGGCGCCGCAGGTGACGTCCGTGAGCCGGGCGCCGGTCCGGCCGGCGATCACCTTGGGGTAGTTCACCTGGGAGCGCAGGCAGAGCGGGCTGCTGAAGTCGGTGGGCGAGACGCCCGATCCGGCGCTGTAGCTGTCGCCGAGGGCGACGTAGTCGAGCGGGTCGGCGGCCTGGGCGGGCTGGACGGCGAGCCCGAGGGCGACGGCGCTCGCCGCGACGGCGGCGGCGAGGGTTCTGCGCAGGCGGCGGGCGGGGTGCGGCATCGGTTCCTCCTGGAAGACGGCACGGTGGTGCCGTGCCGTGGACGCGTGCGGGCGGCGAACGGTGGCGGCTCTGGTGGCACATGCGGTGGTTACTCGCTCGTAATCTCCGGCCCTGACAGGGACTTGTCAACAATCTGGACGTGTCTCGTCGTGACAAAAAGTTCGACGGGCGTCGTGACCGCGGCTCCGGGGCCCCGGGAGCCGCCGTGAGGACGGGCCGGAATAGCCCGCCGCCGCGCGGGGTTCAGGCGGGCGAAGGGAGGTCGACGTGGAGACGAGCAGGTCGTACTACGACTACGGAACGCCGGCCGAGCGCTGGGAGAGGGCCCGGAAGTACTTCGACCGGAAGAACTACGCGGGCGCGGCGAGGGTGCTCGGCCCGCTGGTGGAGGAGGTCCCGGAGCAGAGCGGCCCGAGGCTGCTGCTGGCACGGGCCTACTACCACTCGGCGCAGCTGCGGCGGGCGGAGGCGGAGTGCCGCCGGCTGGTGGAGCGCGACCCGGTGGAGCGGTACGCGCGGCTGCTCCTCGGGCGCACCCTGGAGCGGCAGGGCCGTCACGAGGAGGCGCGGCCCCACCTGCGGCTGGCCGCGGCGATGGCCGGGGAGTTCGAGGACGTGTGAGCCGTCCCCGCCCCGGACGGGAACGGCTCGCGCGCACCCGTCCGGGGCGGCGCCCGGCGGTCGGCCGCGGTGGACGCCCGGCGGTCGGCCGCGGCCCGGGCGCCCGCACCGGCCGCCCGCACCGGGCGCCCGCGCCGGGCGCCCGGCGGTCAGCCTCGGTAGGCCTCCAGGAGGCGCAGCCACACCTCGCTGATCGTCGGGTAGGCCGGGACGGCGTGCCAGAGCCGGGGCACCGGCACCTGTCCCACCACGGCGACGGTCGCCGAGTGCAGCAGTTCGGCCACGCCGGGGCCGACGAAGGTGACGCCCCGGAGCGTCTCCTTGTCGAGGTCGACGACCATCCGGGCCCGCCCCCGGTAGCCGTCGACGTAGAGTCCGGCGCCCGCCACGGTGGCGAGGTCGACGTCCACCGCGCGCACCCGGTGGCCGGCCCGCTCGGCCTCGGCGAGGGTGAGTCCCACGGAGGCCACCTCGGGGTCGGTGAAGACCACCTGCGGCACGGCGCCGTCGTCGGCGGTGGCGGCGGTCGGCGGCGCCTCGCCGCGGGAGCGGGCGGCGATCGCGTCGCCTGCGATCCGTGCCTGGTACTTCCCCTGGTGGGTGAGGAGCGCGCGGTGGTTGGCGTCGCCCGCCGCGTACAGCCAGTCGCTGCCGACGACGCGCAGCGTGTCGTCGACCCGGAGCCAGGAGCCGGGGTCGATGCCGACCGTCTCCAGTCCGAGGTCGTCGGTGCGGGGCCGGCGTCCGGTGGCGAAGAGGATCTCGTCCGCCTCCAGCCGGTCACCGGCGTCGGTGGTGGCGACCACCGTGCCGTCCTCCCTGGTCACCTCGGTGACGGAGACACCGGTGCGCACCTCGGCCCCGGCCTCGCGCAGCGTCTCGGCGACGAGCTCCCCGGCGAACGGCTCCATCCGCTCCAGCAGCCCGCCGCCGCGCACCAGCACGGTCACCTTGCTGCCGAGCGCCTGCCAGGCGGTGGCCATCTCGGTGGCGACCACTCCCCCGCCGACCACGAGCAGCCGGCCCGGGGCCTCGCGTGCGGAGGTCGCCTCCCGGCTGGTCCAGGGGGCGACGGCGCCGTCGCGCAGCCCCGGCAGGCCGGGCAGCGCGGCGGCGCTGCCGGTGCAGACGGCGACCGCGTGCCGCGCCGTCAGGGTCTCGGTGCGGCCGTCGGGCGTGGTGACGGTGACGGTGCGGGGGCCGGCGAGACGGCCGTGGCCCCGGTGCAGGCGGGCCCCGACGCCCTCGAGCCACTCGACCTGCCCGTCGTCCTTCCAGTGCGCCGCGTACTCGTCGCGGTGGGCGAGCACCTCGGCGACGTCGAGGGGTCCGCGGGCGGCGGCCCGCAGGCCGGGGGTGCGGCGGGCGTCGGCGTGGGCGATCACCGGGCGCAGCAGCGCCTTGCTGGGCATGCACGCCCAGTAGGAGCACTCGCCGCCGACGAGTTCGCTCTCCACCACGGCGGTGGAGAGTCCGGCGGCGAGCGTGCGGTCGGCGACGTTCTCGCCGACGGGTCCGGCGCCGATCACCACGACGTCGTAGGAGAAGTTCTCGGTCATGGCGTCAGTCTTCCGGGTGGTGTGGGTCCTGGCCACCCGGGTAGGCGCGCCGGACCGTCCGCTGGGCCGGACGGGTCCGCCCGGTCGCGGCGGCGGCACGGAGTCGGCCGAATGGGGCGAACGGAATACCCCGCCGGGCCGTGCCGTTGTCGTCGATGGCCGGACGGAGACAGCCGCACCGACACCAGGAAGAGGAATTCAGCTCATGAGCAGCACCGTGGAGCTCACCAAGGAGAACTTCGACCGGACGGTCAGCGAGAACGAGTTCATTCTCATCGACTTCTGGGCCGACTGGTGCGGGCCGTGCAAGCAGTTCGCGCCGGTGTACGAGAAGGCCGCACAGGACAACCCCGACCTGCTGTTCGCCAAGGTGGACACGGAGGCGCAGCCGGAGCTCGCCCAGGCCTTCGGCATCCAGTCGATCCCGACGCTGATGATCGTGCGGGACCAGGTGGCCGTGTTCGCCCAGCCCGGGGCGCTGCCGGGTCCGGTGCTCGAGGACCTGATCGGCCAGGCGCGCGGGCTGGACATGGAGGAGGTCCGCCGCTCGGTGGCCGCGCAGCAGGCCAAGGAGGAGCAGGGCGGCGGCGCCGGGGACCAGGCCGGCGGGACGGTCTGAGCCGGGTGCCCCGCCGGGGCGGCCGGGGCGAAGGATCCGGCGTGTTCGGCGCGGTGCGCCGGCTGGGCGGTCTGCTGCGCGGCCGGCGGTCCGGCCGCCGCGCCGACCCCGCCGCCGCCGCTGGTCAACGGCCCTTCTACGGTGGGGCGATGACCGTTCCCATCGACGAAGTCCCGGGCCGTACCGGCCCGTCGGCGACCACCGAGGCGGACCCGCGTTCCGTCGGCAGGGTCCGCACCGAGTACTCCCCGGCCCACGACGGCGACCCGGATCCGGGTGAGGTCGTGTGGACGTGGGTGCCCTACGAGGAGAACGACGGCCGGGGCAAGGACCGCCCCGTGCTGGTGGTGGCCCGTGAGCCGGGCGGCACGCTCCTCGCGGTGCAGCTCTCCAGCAAGGACCACGACGGCGACCGCGACTGGGTCCCCATCGGCAGCGGTCCCTGGGACCGTTCCGGGCGCCCCTCGTGGGTGGCGGTGGACCGTGTCCTGCGCGTGCACGACGGCGGCATGCGGCGCGAGGCGTGCGCGCTGGACCGGATGCGCTTCAACCTGGTGGTGCACCGCCTGCGTGAACGGTACGGGTGGCGGTAGGCCCGCCTACGGGTGGGCGACCAGGGCGTACATGTACATGTCCCGCCGCTGGTCGCCCACCCGCTGCCACGAGCGGAGCAGTCCCTCGCGCGTGAACCCGGCCTGCTCGGCCGTGCGCAGCGAGGCGGTGTTCCAGGGCTCGATGTACAGCTCCAGGCGGGCCGGCCGCAGCGTGGCCGACGCCCACCGGGTGAGCGTCCGCAGGGCGGCTCCGGCGGCGCCCTGGCCCCGGCCGGAGGCGGCGGTCCAGTAGCCGAGCGAGGCCCGGTGCGGGTCGTCGGCGACGGGCCACAGTCCGATGGCGCCCAACGGCCGCGCGTCGGCGGCCCGTTCGATCACCAGCGGGTAGCCGGTCCGGTCGGCGGCCCGGCTCCACTGACGCCGGACGAACGCCTCTCCCTCGGCCGCGGACCAGGTGGCGGGCACGGTGGTGATCAGGGGGATCAGCGGATCCGCCGATGCCTCGCGGACGAGGGCGAGGTCGCCGTCGTCGAGCCGCCAGGGGCGGAGCAGGAACCCCTCGCCGGTGTCGAGGACGGGTACGTCGAAGGCGGTCGTCATGGCGGTGATCATGACGCGGTGGGCGGGACGGGGCAACCGGCGGTGCCCCCCGCCTCGACGCGGGCGCCGGAGGCCGGTCCTCGCCCGCCGCACGGCGGAAGTCGGAGGGGCCGGCACCGGCGGCGTGACGGCTCAGCTCCAGGTCATGTTGATCTCCCGTTCGAAGTCGACGTATCCGGCCCGGGCGAAGGCGGCGGCCATGGGGGCGTTGCCGAGGTCCGTGGAGGCACGGATGCGCGGGACGTTCTGCGCGGTGAGGACACGGGTTCCCTCGGCCAGGATCTCGTCGACGTATCCCCTGCCCCGGTGCTCGGGGAGCACGGCGAGGTAGGCGATGATCGGGTTGTAGCCGTTGTGCGCCGGCACGACGAAGCCGACCGGGTCTCCGTCCGGCAGCGTGGCGACCCGCCACCAGTCCCGTGGACTGCGGTAGCGGGCCAGTTCGTCGGCGTACTGGGCGGCCGCCGCCTCCTGGGCCGTCATGGTGGTGAGGTCGTGCACGCTGTGGGCGTCGAGGGTTCCCTCGAGCACGCGGGCCATGAGTCCGGTCAGCTCCTCCTCGCCGCGGGGCGTGCGGAAGACCAGGCGGCCCGTGGGGGCGGGGACGGGGAGGCCGGGAGAACGGTTCAGCCGGAGCCGTTCGACGAAGAGGCGGGCGCCGGTGCGTCCGGCGATCGCCATGCGGTCCTCCACCGCGCGCCGGACCTCCGGCCTGTCACGCCAGCCCGAGGGCACGAACCGGGTGTACTCCGGGATCGGCGCGCCGTCGCGCAGCACGGCGGACATGGCGGTGCGCAGCAGGTGTTCGCCGACGGCGAGGCGGTCCTCGGCGGGGAGGGTGCCGTCGACGTCGAGGATGTCGAGCAGCAGCGGTTCCGCGGCGCCGGGGCGGCTCCACCAGGCGAGCCGGGCGAGGAGCCGGTCCCCCTGGACGGCGACCCACAGCCAGCCGGGGCGGCGGCGCCCCTGCTCGAGGTCGGCGCCGAGTTCCGCGTCGAGCGCGTACGACAGGCCGAGGAAGAGGCCGAGTTCGTCCGGCCCGGCGAGGGGGCGGACGGTGACGGACGGGAGGGACAGGGATGCGGTGTTCACGGTCGGGTCTCTCTGTCGAGGGGCGCTCGGCCGTCCTGGGCCGGGATCAGACCGGTCGGGCCTTCCGGGGGTGGACGAGCGCGGGGGCGGTGCGGGGCGAGGACATGCCGTACCCCTCCTCTCGGCAGCGGGCCGTGGACGCGGCCCGGTGGTCTCCGGGCCGCGTATGCCTATCAGGCCGCGCGCACGGCACACCACCGGTTTTCCTCCCCGCACGGCCGGCGGGTGTCTTGCCAGGCCCGGCCGCGACCCCATAAGTTACTGACTAGTAGGTTGGTCTCACCGCCTCGAACCCGCGCAAAGGAGCACGCATGCCCACGCTCGACCGTCAGGGCGACGTTTTCGTCCTGGATCTCGGAGACGGCGAGAACCGGTTCCACCCGGACTGGATCGCCTCGGTGAACACCGCCCTGGACGAGGTGGAGAAGGCGGAGGGTCCGCGGGCCCTGGTGACCGCCGCGACGGGGAAGTTCTGGTCCAACGGCCTCGACCTGGACTGGCTGTTCGCCCACGCCGAGCAGCACCAGGAGTACGTCGTGTCGGTCCACGCGCTGTTCGCCCGGATGCTGTCGCTGCCGGTGGTGACGGTGGCGGCGCTGCAGGGCCACACCTTCGCCGCCGGTGCGATGCTCTCGCTGGCCCACGACTTCCGCGTGATGCGCGCGGACCGCGGTTTCTGGTGCCTGCCCGAGGCGGACATCCACATCCCGTTCACCCCCGGCATGTCCGCGCTCATCCAGGCGCGTCTCGCGCCGCAGACCGCGCACGAGGCGATGGTGACGGCACGCCGCTTCGGCGGCGAGCAGGCGCTGGCCGCGGGCATCGTGGACCGGGCGGTCCCGGAGGACGCCGTCCGCGCCACGGCGCTGGAGCTGGCGGGCGAGCTGACCGGCAAGGCGAGCGAGACGGTCGGCACGATCAAGTCGCGGATGTACGGCCGGGCGCTGGAACTGCTCCGCGACACGACCAACCCCATGGGCTGACCCCTCCCCCGCCGCCCCTCGGGCGCCCCCGTAGCACTCCGGGGGCGCCCCTGGCCGTTCCGCCGCGGAGACAGGTCCGGGCGGACAGGGCGGACAGGGCCGACAGGCCGGCCGGGGCGCGGCGTCAGGCGACCTTCGTCGGCACCGGCGCCTCGAGGGCGCGGACGCCGCGGGAGGCGACGGCCGCCAGGGACGACCCGGAGATGACCGCGGCGACCACCAGCAGCCACGCGTCGACGCCCACCGCCGCGGCGACCGGCCCGGTCAGGGCCAGGCCGAGCGGCCTGGCCACGAAGGACCCGACCGAGTCGAAGGCGTACACCCGGGCCAGCCGGTCCTCCGGCACGTGGGTCTGGATGGACTGGTCCCAGTACACGCTGAACATCTGCAGGCCCACGCCGTGCACGAACGCGCCCAGCATCACCGGCCACAGGCTGTCCGAGAGGGCCATGGCCAACGGGAAGACACCGGTGAGGGCGAGCAGCACCGCGCCGCCCGCCAGGGGCCGCCGGAGCCTGACCCGCAGGGCGAGCAGTCCGCCCACCACGAAGCCGGCCATCAGGGCGGAGAGGGCGAAGCCCCAGGCCGACCGCCCGACCCCCTCGCCCACGACCACCGGGCCGAGGACGGCCTGCGCCCCGCCGTAGAACAGGTGGTAGAGCAGCGCCTGGAGGATCAGCAGCCACAGCCAGCTGTGCCGCATCACCTCGGCGAAGCCCTCGCCGAGGTCCGCGAGCGGGGACGTGGTGCGGGGTGCGCGGGCGTCGGGCACGCCGAGCCGGCCGAAGGCGACGGCGGCGACGGCGAAGGTGGCGGCGTCCACCATCACGGCCCAACCCGGGCCCACCACGGCCACGAGGACACCGGCCACCGCGTAGCCGAGGGTCCGGCAGAGGCTGTCCAGCAGGGAGCGCAGCGCGACCGCGTCGGCGAGATCGTCCAGCGGGACGACCACCCGGGTCATGGCCTTGGACGAGGGGCGGCTGAGCGCCGTGACCACGCCGCCGATGCCGCCGAGGAGGGCGATCAGCCCGATCGAGTCGACGTCCAGCAGCACGGACGCGGCGAGGACCGCCATCACCACCGCGCTGACGGCGGAGGCCCCCTCCATCATCAGCTTGCGCGAGAAGCGGTCGCCCAGGACGCCGCCGGCGAGCATGGTGACCACCTGGCAGGTCGCGAAGACGGCCTCGACCAGACCGAGGGCGGTGAGCGAGCCGCCGAGGTCGAGCACCGCGAAGGCGAGCGCGACGGGGGTGATGGCGTTGCCCAGGGCGCTCACCGACACTCCGGTGACCAGGAGCCGGAAGTCGCGATGCTGGAGGACGTGTCTGCTGCTCACGCCGGGAAGCTAGTTCGCCATCTAATTACCGGTCAATAATTTATCAGGCCAACCACCTACTCCCTCTAGGATCGCGCCATGGGAACGCCGGAGACCGTGGGCGACGGTCGCGAGGACTGGGTGGACCGGCACCTCACCCGGCGGCGGGGCCGAGAGCTCGGCGTTCCCTTCGACGAGGAGGTGGAGGCCATCACCGTCCGGGTGGTCCGCATCGTGCGGCATCTCCGGCGGGCCACCCGGCTCGCGCTCGAGGAGGTGGGCCTCCAGAACTGCGAGTTCGAGACGCTGCACGAGCTGATGGTGCGGGACACCCCCGGCCGGGCCACGCCCTCCGCGCTCGCGGCCGGCCTCGGCGTCAGCGGCGCCGGCATGACGGGGCGCCTGGACGCCCTGGAGAGGTCCGGCTGGGTCCGGCGCACTCCGGCGGCCACCGACCGGCGCCGGGTCCACGTGGAGATCACGGAGGCCGGTGAGCACGTCTGGCGCAGGGCGGTGACGCTCCGCGGCCGGGCGGAACGGGAGGTCGTCGCCTCCCTCCCCGCGGCGGAACGCGCCCGGCTGGCGGAGTTGCTCCGCGAGATCACCCTGCGGATCGATCCCCCCGGCCGCGTCCACGGCGACTGACCGCCCCACGCGCCCCGCGCCGCCCCACGCACCCGCGTGCCCGCCCCTCTCCACCGACCCACCCCGCGCGCTCCCCCTCGCGCCGTACGGCGCGAGGGACGTGGCACGCGCCGGTGGTGCGCCCTGGCGCATCAGGTGGGCGCGGTGACGGGTCGCACGCGGGCAACCCCCACGCACCGGACACTCCCGACACGCCGGATCACCCGGACGGAACCGGACATCCGACCCGTGCGGCCCTACGATGACGCCGCCCCACGCCTCCGTACTCCGCCTGGACGTCACATGATCAAGGTCAGCGTCGTGGTTCCCGTCTACAACGCGGGTCCGTACGTCGAACGCACCGCCCCCAGCCTGCTCCACCAGAGCCTCGGTCCCGAGTCGTACGAAGTGATCTACGTGAACGACGGGTCGACCGACGACTCCGCCGAGCGCCTGGAGCGCCTGGCCTCCAAGTACGCGCACGTGCGGGTGATCCACCAGGAGAACTCCGGCTGGCCCGGCAGGCCGCGCAACGTCGGGGTGCGGGCGGCGCGCGGCGAGTACGTCCAGTTCGTCGACCAGGACGACGAGTTGACGCCCGGGGCGCTGGACCGGCTCCACCGCATGGGGGTCCGCAACGGCTCCGACATCGTGATGGGTCGGACCATCGGCACCATGCAGGGCCCGCACAGCCTCTACAAGCGGGACGTCGAGCGCTGCTCGGCCGAGGACATGCCGCTGATGGAGAGCCTGACGCCGCACAAGATGTTCCGGCGGGCCTTCCTCCTGGAGCACGGCATCGAGTTCCCCGAGGGACGGGTCCGCCTGGAGGACCAGCTCTTCATGGCCCGCGCCTACGTGCGGGCGAAGACGGTCTCCATCCTCGGCTCGTACCCCTGCTACGTGTGGAACCGCCGTGAGGACGGCGGGAACAACAGCGGCGGCGCGACCACCCCGGAGGTGTACTACGGCCATCTCCGTTCCGTGGTGGAGGCGATCAGGCAGGGCACGGAGCCGGGGCCGCTCCAGGACTTCCTGCTGCGCCGCTCCTACCGGGTCGAGCTGCTCCGGCCGGTGACCGAACCGCGGGTGCTGCAGCGGACCGGCGCGGACCTGGAGCGCCACTTCGAGGTGGTGCGGCGGATGGCGCTCGAGTGCTACCCGCCGGGCGTGCGCGAGGGGCTGCCCGCGCTGACCCGTCTGCGCGCCACCCTGTTGGAGGAGGGCCGGCTGGACTCGCTGGTCGCACTGGCCCGCCGGGTCAGGGGAATCCGCCCGCAGGTCACGGTGGACGGCATGCGGTGGCGGGACGGCAGGCTGCTGCTGTCCACCACGATCGCCATGCTCCGCCCCGACGGCGAGCCGCTGACCCTGGTGGAGCGGCACGGGCGCCTGGTGATGGATCCCGAGCTGCTCGAGGGCGTCGAGGGGGCGGGCGACTGGGAGGTCCCGCACCCGCTGGCCTACGCCCGGGGCGAGTTGCTGGTCCACGACACGGCGCGGGACCGCTGGTGGTTCCCCGACGCCGACATGAGCCCCCGCACGGAGCCGGTCGGCGGCGGCCGGCACCGGGTGGTCGTCTCGGGCGAGACCGCCGTCGACCCGCTGACGCTGACCACCGAACCGTGCCTGGAGCCCGGGGTCTACGAGGTGTGGGCCTACGGGCAGTTGCTGGGCGTGGGGCGGCGGCCCCGCCTCACCGCGGGCGGCCGCGGCCCGGTGCTGCCCCCCGCGCTCGTGGGCTCCCCCTCGCGCGCCGTGGCCCCGGCGTGGACCGGCACGGGAGGGCAGCTGCGGCTGCTGGTCGGCCGTTCACCCGGTCCTGGGGCGCATCGCCGGGTGGTGTGGCACGCGGCGGCCCACCCGCTGGTCCGCCGGGGCGGCGGTGCGCTGGTCCGCCGGCTGCCCTCCCAACTGCGCCGCCCGGTCCGGCGTCTGGTGCGCCAGGCGACCACCTGGACCTCGCCCTCCTGACCACCCCGCCCGGCGGATCCGGGCTCGCGGCGGACACCATGGGCGGATGAGAACGCCTCGAACGATCCCCGCCGCCGAGCTGGAGCGCACGTGGGTGGTCGCCAACAACGCCATGAACCGGGAGCGCGGGCTGTCCGGGGTGAACAGCTACGCGCGCGAGCTCGGCAGGGACCCCCTGGAGACCCTGGCCGGGCGGCCCGCGCCCTCCTGGCTGGACCTGTGCAGCGGAGAGGGCCGTGCGCTGCGGGCGGCCGCCGCGGTACTGCCGCCGGACGCGGTGCTCACCGGGGTGGACCTGGTGGGCCCGACGGTCCCGGCCCCCCTGCCGCCCGGGCTGGAGCTGGTGACCGCCTCCGTGTCCGCGTGGGCGCCGGACAGGACCTACCACCTGATCACGTGCGTGCACGGACTGCATTACGTGGGCGACCAGTTGGGGCTGCTGGCACGGGCGGCGGCCTGGCTGGCGCCGGACGGTCTGCTGCTCGCCCACTTCGATCCCGGGCTGATCCGGTGGGCCGACGGCTCGCCGGCCGGGCGTGCGGCGCTCGCGGCGTTGCGGGCGGCCGGCTTCGCCTACTCCCCTGCGCGCTCGCTGCTCACCCTGGAGGGCTCCCGGCGGCCCGTGCTCGCGTTCCGTTACCTGGGCGCGGATCCGGACGTGGGGCCGGGGTGCACCGGGCAGCCCGCGGTGGGCTCCCTCTACGCCCCCGCGGCGGGCGACGCCGGCTAGGGCGGCAAGCCGTCTGCCCTGGGCAGATTCCCCTTGGCCCGCCCCGAACCGCCTGCTTGGGTGGGGGACATGGAGATTCTTGTTCTGGGTGGGACCGCATGGCTGGGCCGCGAGATCGCGCGGCAGGCGCTGGGGCGGGGACACCGCGTGACCTGCCTGGCGCGCGGGAGGAGCGGCGAGGTCGCCGAGGGCGCGCGGCTGGTGGCGGCCGACCGCGGGGAGGCGTCGGCGTACGAGGGGCTGCTGGACCGGGAGTGGGACGCGGTCTTCGACGTGTCCTGGCAACCCGCCTTCGTGCGGGGGGCGTTGAAGGCACTGGGCGACCGTTCGCGGTACTGGTCGTACGTCTCCACGGGGAACGTCTACGCCTCGCACGCCGCGCTCGGCGACGACGAGTCGGCCGAACTCCTGGCCCCCACCGACCGGGAGGAGGTCGACCGGGAGCTGTACGGGGAGGCCAAGGTGGCCTGCGAGGCGGCGTGCCGTGAGGCCGTCGGGGACCGGCTGCTGGTGGCCCGGGCCGGGCTGATCGGCGGTCCGGGGGACGCCAGCGACCGGGCCGGCTACTGGGTGGCGCGTGCCGCGCGGGCACCGCGGGAGCCGATGCTGGTGCCCGACGTGCCGCGCAGCCCGGTGCAGGTGGTCGACGTCCGGGACCTGGCCCTGTGGCTGGTGGAGTCGGCGGAGCGCGGCCTGACCGGGATCTACGACAGCGTGGGCCCCGTGATCACCTTCGCCGAGTGGGTCGAGCTGGCACGGGCGGCCGGTGGTCACACCGGTCCGGTGGTGAGCGCCCCGTCCGCGTGGCTGCTGGAGCACGGCGTCGCCGAGTGGGCGGGCGAGGACTCGCTGCCGCTGTGGCTGGTCGAGGAGGGCTGGGAGGGCTGGATGGCCCGCGACGGCTCGGCGGCGCGGGCGGCCGGCCTGCGGCACCGCCCGTACGCCGAACTGCTGGCGGACACCCTGGCCTGGGAGCGGGAGTCGGGCCTGGACCGCCCCCGGCGCGCGGGGCTCGGCGCGGAGCGGGAGCGGCGCCTGCTGGAGGAGTACGCCGGCTGACGCCCGGCGCCCGTCCCACCGGCCGCCGTCAGGCAGGGCCGGCCGACGCGGGCGCGGTGCCGCGGGCCGTCTCGACACGGTCCGGTCGCCCCGGCGGCGGCGACCACCTGGCCCGCCGCTCGACAGGCCCGCCCGGGCCGCCGGGGCCGCCGGTCTTCCGTCCGTCATGATCGCCGGGAGTGGTTCCCGTCGAGGAATCCGGTGATCCGGCCGCGGAGTCCGCGGGCGTCGAGGCCGTGGGCGGCGATGTGTTCCGCCATCGTGCCGTAGCGCCGCAGTTCCCGGCGGCCCACGCCCAGACCGAGGATCCGGTGCGGGGTGTCGGCGAGGGCCTCGGCCGCGGCGGCGGTCGAGGTGCCGGCCAGGTAGGGCTCGACCAGGACGACGTCGGATCCCGCGGCCCCGGTGGCCTCGCGCAGGGCCCGCGCGTCGAAGGGCCGCACGGTGGTGGCGTACAGGACGGTGACGTCCAGTCCCTCGGTGGCCTCCGTCACCGCCTCGAGCATCGGCCCCACGGCGACGACCACGCCCGCGCGGCCCCGGCGCACGGGCAGGAAGCGGGCGCCGTCCACGGGGCGGGCAACGGCGTTGGACTGGGCGGACAGCCGGACGTACACCTTGTCGTCGCCGGCCGCGACCGCGTGCCGCAGCAGGGTCTCGGCCTCGTCGGGGTGTCCGGGGACGTGCACGGTCCAGCCGTCGAGGGTGCCGAGCAGCGCCACGTCGCCGGGCGACATGTGGGTGAGGCCGCCGGCCGGCCAGTCGTAGGAGCCGAGGGCGCTCACCAGGACGGCGCCCGCGCCCTGGTGTCCCAGGTCCAGCTTGACCTGCTCGAAGGGCCGCTCGACGAGGAAGCTGCCGAAGCTGTGCAGGACGGGCCGCATGCCGGTGAGGGCCAGGCCCGCTCCCGCGCCGATCAGCAACTGCTCCCGGATGCCGACGTTGATCACCCGGTCGGGGTGGCGGCGGGCGGCCTCGGCGAAGCCGTCCCGGCCGATCTCCGCGAGGACGACGGCGACGCGTGGGTCCTCGGCGAGCAGGTTCGTCGTCACCTGGCTGAAGCGGTCGCGCATGGTGTCCATCTGAGGTTCTCCCGTTCTCGTTCCGGTGCTCGGGCCGTGCGTGCGCTCAAGGCGTGCGTCCGCGGCGTGCGTTGGGCGTGCGTGCGCTTGCGGCGTGCGTGCGCTTGCGGCGTGCGTCCGCCGCGTGCGTCCGCCGCGTGCGTGCGGATGGGTTGTCAGGCGTCGCGGGGCCGCACGCGCGCCACGACGGCGTGCGGACGGCCGGGGTGGGGCCGCGTGAGGGCCGCGTGGAGCGCCTCGTGGTCGTGGCCGTCCGCCGTGGTCACGGACCAGCCGGCCGCCTCGAAGCGGGCGGCGATGCCGCCGGGTCGGGCGTGGCTGGCCGAGGCGTTGTCGACGACGACCACGTGCAGCCGGTCCAGGGCCGCGGGGCCCGCGAAGGCGACGGCCTCGTGGTTGCTGCCCTCGTCGAGTTCGGCGTCGCCGATCAGCGCCCAGACGGCCGGGCCGGTCAGTCCCTGGGCGCGCAGGCCCAGGGCCTCCCCGACGGCGATGGGCAGGCCGTGGCCGAGCGATCCGCTGCCGATCTCGACGCCGGGCAGCAGGGTGCGGTCGGGGTGGTGGCCCAGCGGCGAGTCGTACGCGCCGAAGCCGGGTAGCCACTCCTCGGGGAGGAAGCCCTTGGCGGCGAGGACCGCGTAGTAGGCCATCGGGCCGTGGCCCTTGGAGAGCAGGAACCGGTCCCGGTCGGGGTCCTCGGCCCGTTCGGGCGAGACCCGCAGGACGCGGTCGTAGAGCACCCACAGGACGTCCAGGGTGGAGGTGGCGGCAGGGCCGTGCTTCTCGTCCCCGGTCATCAGGCCCATCAGGCGGGGCAGGTCGGCGTAGGTGCGGCGGTGCGCGTGTGCGGTCGTGGTGGTCATGGGACGAGCGTGCGACCTCGAGCAAGGTTGAGGTCAAGCGCGGCGGCGCGATGTCGTAGCGTGGCGGCATGGCCGTCTCCGACGCCGAGCCCCGGCTCGACACCCCCGACCCGTCCGCCCAGTTCGTCGCGTACCTCGACTACTACCGCGCCGCCGCGGCGCGGAAGCTCGACGGCCTCCCCGAGGAGCGGCTGCGGTCCTCCGTGCTGCCCTCCGGCTGGACGCCGCTCGAACTGCTCGCCCATCTGGTGCACATGGAGCGGCGGTGGTTCGTCTGGGGGTTCCTCGCCGAGCCCGTGGAGGACCCCTGGGGCGATCACGAGGGCGGTCGGGACGGCGGGCGCTGGGCGGTTGCGGAGGGCGTGACGGCCGGGGAACTGGTCGCACGGCTGCACGCGGGCGGGGAGCGCACCCGGGAGATCCTCGCCGCGCATCCGCTGGAGGCGCGGGGCGCGCTCGGCGGCCGGTTCACCACGGCTCCCACGCCCACCCTGTCGTGGATCGCCTTCCACGTGCTGCAGGAGTACGCCCGGCACGTCGGGCACCTGGACGTCGTGCGGGAACTGGCCGACGGGGCGACCGGGGAGTAGCGGCGGAGCGGCGATCCGGCGGGGCACGGGGCCGGCGTCCCCCGACGGCAGGGCGCCCGCCGGGCCCGGCCGCGGAGCCCCCGCCCGGCCGCGGTGGTGGAGGTGACACCTCTCCCCCGGTCCGCCTACCCTGATCACCCCATGGAATCGCGACCGCTCTCCCCGCAACCCCCGCCCGGGGAAGGCTGGTGGCGCGCGCTGCGCGAGGGTCTCCGGGAGTTCGGGCAGGCACTCGTCACCCCCTCCGCCCCCGGTGCGCCTCCGCTCTCCGGGGCCCGCCGGCAGTGGGTCCGTGCCGTGCCGTACCTGGTGGCCCTCGCGTTCGTGGCGTCCCTGCTGCCCGTCACGGTCACCGTCCTGGTCCAGGACTACGGGGTGAACGGCATGACCGCGGGCGCGCTCGCCACGGCGCAGACCGCGCCGCTGCTCCTCGCCCTGACCCGGCCGCTGCCGGCCTGGTGGGTGATCTTCACCGCGGACGTCCTGGGCGCCCTCGCGCTGATGGCGGCGCCCGGCACCGAGGGCCGCCCCTGGCCCTGGACGCCCATGGTCGTGGTGGGCTACCCGCTGCTGATGGTGCTGCTCGCGCTCCGTGAGTCGCGCCGGACCCTGACCGCCGTCTGGCTGGCCACCGGCGCGGCCGGGCTGGCGTTCGAGGGCGTGAGGCGGGAGCTGGGCGGCGGGATACACCTCCTGCTGTTCGTGCTCAGTGGCGTCACGCTGGTCCTCACCTACGCCCTGCGGTCCCGCGGCGAGGCGCGGCAACGGCTGGCCGAGCAGGAGACGATCAGCGAGGCCGAGCGCGCCCGGCGCACACTGCTCGAGGAACGGGCGCGGATAGCGCGGGAGTTGCACGACGTGGTGGCGCACCACATGTCGGTGATCACCGTGCAGGCGGACTCGGCTCCGTACCGTGTCCAGGGGCTGCCGCCCGAGGCGGTGGAGGAGTTCGGCAGCATCGCCGCGGCGGCGCGTGAGTCGCTCGCGGAGATGCGGCGCCTGCTCGTCGTCCTCCGCAACGAGGAGTCCGGGGGCGAACGGGCCCCGCAGCCGGGCCTCGAGAAGCTGCAGCAGCTCGTCGAGGCCACCGTGCGGGCCGGGGTACCCGCCCGGTTGTCCCTCGCCGCGGACGTGGGCGAGGTGGGGCAGGCGGTGGGCCTGTCGGCCTACCGCATCGTGCAGGAGGCCCTCTCCAACGTGGTGCGGCACGCGCCCGGGGCGCCGACCACGGTGTCGGTGCGCGGGGACAGCACCGACCTGACGGTGCTGGTCGTCAACGGCCCCGCCGCCGAGGCGGTGACGCCGCTCGAGCACGGCGGCACCGGCCACGGCCTGGTCGGGATGCGCGAGCGGGTGCGTCTCACCGGCGGCACGCTCGACGTGGGACCGCTGCCCGACGGCGGGTTCCGCGTCGCGGCCCGTATCCCGCTGGGTCCCGACCCCGCCGACGGACCCGGCGACCCGGGCGGACCCGACGACCGGGACGCACCCCAGGACCCCGGCGACCCCGGCGATCCCGGCGATCCCGGCAACCCCCGCGACCTCCCGAAGGGCTCCTCGTGACCATCCGTGTGATCATCGTCGACGACCAGGCCATGGTCCGGGCGGGCTTCGCCGCCCTGCTCGCCGCACAGGCCGACATCGACGTGGTCGGCGAGGCGGCGAACGGGCGAGAGGGCGTCGAGGTCAGCCGGTCGGCCCACCCCGACGTCGTGCTGATGGACGTGCGGATGCCGGAGATGGACGGACTCACGGCGGCCCGGGAGCTGCTCGATCCCCCGCCGGGTATCGTCCACCGGCCGAGGGTCCTGATGCTGACCACCTTCGACATCGACGACTACGTCTACGAGGCGCTGCGCGCGGGGGCCTCCGGCTTCCTGCTGAAGGACGCGCCGCCCGCCGACCTGATCTCCGCGGTCCGGGTGGTGGCCTCCGGCGACGCCCTCCTCGCCCCGTCGGTGACGCGCCGCCTCATCGCGGACTTCGCGCGGCAGCGCCCCGCCCCGTCCCGCGGGAAGCCTTCACTGCGCCTCAACGGGCTGACGCCGCGGGAGACCGAGGTCCTGGAGCTGATGGCCCGCGGGCTCTCCAACCAGGAGATCGCGGGGCGGCTGGTCCTCGCCGAACAGACCGTCAAGACCCATGTGGGGCGGGTGCTCGCCAAGCTGGACCTGCGGGACCGGGCCCAGGCGGTGATCTTCGCCTACGAGTCGGGGCTGGTCGCGCCGGGCGACACCGCCTGACGGCGGACACCGGGCGGTCGCGACGCGGCCGCGTCCCGCCCCCGCGGTCGGCGGTCGGCGGTCGGCGGTCGGCGGTCGGCCCACCCCCTACCCGGGTAGCATCCGCGCCGCCCCGGCAGACCCTGGTACGACGCCCGACTTGGCTCCCCGGTGTGACGCCCCGCGGCAGGACCCCTTCCTACCTTCCCTCCGTCATCACGCGGAACGGACGGGACAGGGGGACGGGTCATGGGGCCACGGGCCGAGGTGTGGAAGAGGCGCGGCAGGAGGACGCTGGTCGCGGCCGTGATCACGGCCGCGGTGGTGGCCGGCACCACCGGGTGGGCGGCCGGCACCGAGCAGCGGGCGGTCACCGGCACCGTCCCGGGCGCCGCCGCCTGGCGTGCCGAAGGCGGCCCGGTGCCGCTGCCCGATCCGGCGACGGCGACGCCCGCCGAGGTGGCCGCGTTCTTCGCCGGTCTCGACGACGAGCGGCGGCGGGCACTCGTCCGCCGGCACGCCCTGGTGGTGGGCAATCTCGACGGCGCTCCGCTGTCGCTGCGGTACGAGGCGAACGCCCTGGCCCTGGCGCGGGAACGGGACCGGCAACTGGCCCTTGCCCAGGACCCGGCGGCCGGCCCGCGGGAGCGGGAGGCGGCGCGTGCCCGCGCCGAGCGCTGCGCGCGGCTGCTCGGCGGGGAGCGGGACGGGCGCCGGATCCTCGCCTTCGACCCGCGCGGACGCGGCCAGGTGGCCGAGGTGTTCGGCGATCTGGACCGCGCCGAGAACGTCGCCGTGATCGTGCCGGGCTCCGACATCGATCTGGACTCCTTCGACCGGGCCGGCGACCGGTACGGCACGCCCGCCGGCATGGCCGGCGCCCTGCACGCCGCCACCGGGCCGCGCACCGCCGTCGTCGCCTGGGCCGGGTACACCACGCCGGTGGGGCTCGGGCCCGACGCCGCCACCGGCCGTCTGGCGGAGGCGGGCGCGCCCCGCCTGGCGCGGTTCGTGCGGGGCCTGGTGGCCTCCGGCTCGCCGCGGCCCGCCGTGTTCTGCCACAGCTACGGATCCGTGGTCTGCGGGCTGGCGGCGCACCGGATGCCCGCGGCCGACCTGGTCGTCGCCGGGTCGCCCGGCATGCGCGCCGACACCGTCGCGGAGCTGCGGACGGGGGCGCGGGTGTGGGCGGCGAAGGCCCCCGGGGACTGGATCGACGACGTGCCTCACGTCGAGTTCCTGGGCCTCGGCCACGGCGCCGACCCGGCCGACCCGGCCTTCGGCGCGCGACCGGTGCCCGCCGACCTGGCCGTCGGCCACACCGGTTACTTCGCGCCCGGCACGGACTCGCTGCGGGCCTTCGCCCGGATCGCCCTGGGGGTGGCGGCATGACGACGTTCCCCACCCCGTCGGCGCCGTCGGACACGTCGCGCACCGCACCCGCCGGCCTGCGGGGCAGGGCGGCCCGGGCGGCCGCCGCCGTCGAGGCCCGCACGCCCGCCCACCGGGACCGCGCGGTCGACGGTCTGCGCGCCCTGGCGCTGCTCGCCGTGCCGACGGGCCACTGGCTGCTCGGCGGCTTCACGCACGACCCGGACGGCGCCCTGCGCAACGCCAGCCCGCTCTCGGCGTTCGGTTTCCTGGCGCCGGCGAGCTGGGTGCTGCAGATGCTCGGCGTCTTCTTCCTGGTGGGCGGCTACGCCTCGGTCGTCTCCTACCGCCGGTCGCTGGAGCGCGGACGCTCCCGGGGCGCGTGGCTGCGCGGCCGGGTGGCCCGGCTGGGCAGGCCGGTGCTCGGCGTGACCGCCGTGTGGGGCGCGCTGGTCCCGCTGCTGTACGTCCTCGGCGTGCCGGTCACGACGCTGCGGACCGGCTCGACGCTGGTGATCCAGCCCCTCTGGTTCGTCGGCGTGTACACGTTGATCACCGCGCTCACGCCGTACTGCGTCCGCGCCGCGGAACGCCTGGGCGCCTGGGCCGCGCTCCCGCTTGCGGCCACGGTCGCCGTCGTCGACCTCCTGCGCTACGGCCCGTACGCGGAGGCCGTGCCGTCCTGGCTGAGCGTCCTGAACATCCTGCCGGGCTGGATGTTCGCCTACCAGCTGGGCGTCTGCTGGGGCGGGAACCGGCTGACCGAGCGTCACGCCCGGGTGCTCCTGATCGGCGGCGCGGCGCTGTTCGCGACGCTCCTGCTCGTCTTCGACTACCCGGCGTCCATGGTGGGCGTCCCCGGGGAGTCCCGCACCAACTCGCACCCGCCGTCGCTGCTGGTCCTGGCGCTCGCGGCGGCGCAGAGCGGTGCGGCGATCCTGCTCCGCGACCGCATCGGACGCGTCCTGCGGCGGCCCGCGGTCTGGGCTCCGGTGGTCGTGATCAACCTGTCCGCGATGACGATCCTCTGCTGGCACCAGACCGCGATGTTCACGGTGGCGGCCTCGGGATCACTCGCGCGCTCCGTCCTGGGCACGGTCCCGGGCCTGACGGAGGCGCCCGACTCCCTGCCGTGGATCGCGGCGCGGCTGCTCTGGCTGCCGGTGTTCGCCATGCTCCTGGTGGCGATCGCGCGGTACGCGCGCCGGTTCGAGGCGCCGTGGCCCACCGGCCGCGGTGCGGTGTGGCCGCGCGCTGCGGCCGGCGTCCTCGCGGCGGGTTTCGCGGTCTTCGCCCTCGGTCTCGCGGGCTGACCGCGTGATGCGCCCCTGGGTTGTCGGTCGTGTCCGCTTCACTGCCGGCATGGATCAACGCGAAGCGCTCCTCTCCGCCGTCGACCGCCTCACCCGGACGGACGCGGGGGGTCTGCGGTGCGAGGTGGCCGGGCATCCCGCGGGCCACACCTGCCTGGTGGCGGGCGGGAGCGGCCTTCCGGCGCTGCGGCGGGCGCTCTACGAGGCGCTCACCGCCCGGTTCGGGCGGTCCCGCAGTCTCGCGATGGGCGGGTACGCCGACCCGTGGGCGACCGACCGGACCGGGCTCCCCCTGCTGGCGCCGTTCGGCGAGCGCATCGTGGAGATGCGGGCGTGGACGGACGCGGGCCGGTGGATCGGCTGCGGCGCCGCCCGCCTCGACGGCGGTGTGCGCACCGTCGTGGTCGTCGCGGAGCGGGACGACCCGCTGGTGGACCTGGCGGGGGTGACGTCCTGGGTGGACCGGGTCGTCGCCGTCACCCGGTGGGACACCGAGCGTGCTCGCGCGATCGACTGGCCGACGGTGGAGGCCCGGCTCGCGACCCCGCTCCCCGGCGACTACCGGCGGCTCGCCGAGACCTTCGGGCACGGCGCCTTCGACGGTCTCCTCCACCTTCTGGTGCCCGGCGCGGGTGACGCCGAGGGAGACGTCGTCCGCAGCGCGCGGTGGCTGGGCGGGTGGGCCGGGCGGGGCGGCGGAGACCTGTGGGAGCCGTACGCCGTCCACCCGGCGCCCGGCGGGCTGCTGCAGTGGGGGATGTTCGAGGCGGACGCGGAGTTCTTCTGGCTCACCGAGGACTCCGACCCCGACCGGTGGCCCGTCCTGGCCCGGGGCGACACCCCCGGTTCGTGGCAGCGGTTCGCCTGTACGACCGCGGAGTTCGTGTACCGCGTCCTCACCGACCCGCTGCACCCCTTCTCCACCGCCCGGCACCGCCACGAGCACCGGTTCGAGAGCCACGACGGCCCCGGGGAGACGGACGCCGGCGCCGCGCCCGCGTGACCGGCGGCGCGGGAGCCGTGTCCGCGTGACGGGCGGCGCCCGGGCGCCGTGCCCGGGTGCGGTCGCGCGTTCCGGCCGGGCGAACCGGGGGCGGCGAAGACGGGACTGCTGTGTTCATGCCGCGACTCCGCACCGGCGGGCGGGCCCCGCGCGCCCGGCCGGACACGCGTCCGCGGGGGCGCGCGTACTCGGGCCGGGCGCGCCCTCACCACTGTGTCAGGAACCGTTCCACCGAGGTCGCGAGCGCGACGGGCGTCTCGTCCATGGCGTAGTGCCCGGCGTTGGCCAGTACCTCGACCTCGCAACGCGGGTACCACTGCCGGAAGGTGGCCTCCATGACCCCCGCTCCGAGCGCCGGGTCGTGCTCGCCGACGATCGCCTTGACGGCCACCTCGCTGCCCTTGATCTCGGTGTGGAAGTCGGTGTTCGCCCATGCCTCGAGGTATCCGGCCACGGCGGCGCGGGTGGAGTTGCGCACCGAGTGCCCGACAACGGCGTCCAGCCAGACCCCGGTCAGCCGGCCGCCGGTGGTGAGGTCCACGATGGCCCGCCGGTTGGCGGGTTCGTCGGCCGCGCCGGAGAAGAGCGCCCAGGCCTGCTCGTCGAACGGCACCCCGGCGGCCGGCACCGGGGAGACGCCGGCCATGGCGCGCACCCGGTGCGGCGCGTCGGCCAGCACCCGCTGCATGACCGTGCCGCCCATCGAGTGCCCGAGCAGCGAGAACCGCTCCACGCCGAGCCGGTCGGCCAGCGCCAGCACGTCGGCCGACGCCTCGGCGAGCGTGTACGCGCCGGTCTCCTCCAGCCGCGACCCGTAGCCGCGGTAGTCGGGGAAGACGTAGCGGAACGCGGCGCCGTCGAGATGCCGGTGCAGCGGCCGCCATGCCGCCGCCGAGCCGAGCCAGCCGTGCAGGGCGATGACCGTGTGGGGTCCGTCGCCGTACTCCTCGTGTGCCACGCCGTGTGTCCTCTCCTGGGTCCCGGCCGCACGGGGGCGGCCCGAAATGACCGGCAGGGCCGGTAACTCCGCCATTGTCCGGTGCGGGTGCGCGCTTGAGAAGAGCCGTGCCCGCTCCGGAATCGGGGGCGGGCCGGTCCGGTCCCGGCGTGCGGGCATGATGGCCCGGTGACCTCGACCGCGCCGTGCCCGCCCGACGACCGCGTGACGACCCGTCGGACACGCTCCCGCCTCCTGGCGGCCGGCGCGGCGGTGGTGGTCGTCTGCGCGGGGCTGGGCCTGCGGGCCGTGGCCGGGGGCGACGTCGCCAAGTACGGGGGCGTGGCGTTGTACACGCTGATGGTGATGGTGCTGTACCTGGTGGCGGCGCCCGCGTCGTCCGCGGCGCGGGCCGCCTCGGTGGCGCTGGCGGCGAGTTGGGCGGTGGAGTTCTTCCAGCTCACCGGTGTCCCCGCCGAGCTCTCGGGGCGCAGCGTGCTCGCCCGGCTGGTGCTCGGGTCGACCTTCCACGCGCCCGACCTGTTCTGGTACGCCGTGGGCGCCGCGGTGGGGTGGGCCGCGGTGGTCGTCGCCCGGCGGCCGTGACGCCCTGAACCCGGGGCCGTACCCCGCGTGGAAGCCCCGTGGGCCGGAGTCGAGCCTCGGCCTCCGGCCCACGGGGCGGTTTCGGGAGGGGTCAGCGGCGGCCGACCCCGGAGGTGGCCGCCTCGCGGAGGTTGTCGCGGGCGTCGCCCGCGAGGAGGTAGCCGGCGCGGACGTTGCGGGCGTCGGTGCGGGCCACGCCGGCGACGTAGCCGCCGTGCGTCGGGTACAGCTCGGCCAGCCGCTCCTCGCCGAACGGCTCGTGGCGTCCGAAGAGGAAGCAGAAGGTCTCGCCCGCGTTGTCACCGGTGTTCAGGGCGGTGGGCGCCTCCACCTGCGAGAGCCGGATGCCGCCGCGCGCCAGCCCCAGCGCGTCGCGGGCCTTGGTGCCGTCGGGGGCGAACTCCAGCGGCGGCGCGGACGGCGGGAGCACGCCCCGCTCGGCCCACCGGGTCAGGTGTCCGTAGGCCGCGGCGATCACGTGGTGCAGCGGGACGCGGCTGAACGGGGGCCGCTCGCACCGGTAGGCGGGCGCGGCGCCGAGGTCGCGGGTGAGCACGGGGCGGCGGTACTCCTGGCCGCTGCAGCCGGAGTGGGCGCTGCCGGCCACCTCCCAGCGGCGGAACCGGTCGTCGTCGGCCCGGCGGGCGGGAGTACGGACGTCGGTCTCGGAGAGGATCTGGAAGACCGGTTCGGCGCCCTTGCGGGTCGGCGCGTTGCCCACGACGAAGGCGAAGCCGTCGAAGACCGGTGCGGTGCGCGGCAGGACGTGGTCGTGGTAGACGGTCATCCGCATCGCGGACTGGGAGGCGCCCACGCCGAGCACGGTCCTGGCGCGCAGCGGTCCCAGCGGATCCGTCCGGCCCGCCCGGCCGTCCAGGGCGCGGGCGGCCTGCGCGAAGACGTCGTAGGACAGCTGGTCGGTGGTGAACCGGCCGCCGCCGGTGACGTCCAGGCCGCCGTACCGGGCGGGGCTCCAGCCGCGGAGCTGGTCGACGCCGACGCGCTGGGCGGAGACGCCGACCCAGGCGTAGCCCTCGCGCAGGATCTGGTCCGGGTTCCACAGCGCGTCCAGGTCGTACCCGGCGGTGACGTTCTGCCACTCGGTGAGGACCGTCCCGTTGAAGTCCTGCTGCCGCGCGGGGCGGCGGACGATCATCCGGGTGCGGTAGGGCACGTCCTCGGCGAGGAGTTCGCCGGTGGTGCTGTAGGCGTCGGCCTCGCCGGAGAGCTCGAACTCCTCCTCGACGTAGCCGGCGGAGGCCAGGTCCGTGACGGTGGACATCCACGGGTAGGTGTCCTCGACGTCGGGGGCCGCGGGGTCACCGGGGACGGTGCCGGGGATGACCCGGACGGACGGCGTCCCCGCCCCCGCGGTGGCCGCCTCCCCCTCCGCCTGCGGGGCCGCCTGGGCCGGCACCCCGGCCAGCGCGGCCACCACCAGCGCGGCCACCAGGATCCGCGACGTTCTGCGCCGTGCGCTCATCCGCGTCCGGCTCCTCTCCGGTCCGTCCTGTGCGGGCCGGACGCCCGCCCGCCCAGGATGGACCGGGCGGGCTCCGGGGGACATCGGCGGAATCACCGGCCGCGCCCGGAAAGCCGGTGGAGCCGCCACGCCTCTTCGAGGAGAATCGCGCGGTGACGATCAGACCCGTCCGCCCGGACGAACTCCCCCTGCTGCAGGACATCGAGCGCGCCGCCGGGCGCTGGTTCGCCGAGGCCGGCATGCGGTCCGTGGCGGAGGACGAGCCGCTGCCCCTGGACCGTCTCGACCGGTACCGGACGGCCGGGCTCGCCTGGGTGGCCGTGGACGCGGCGGACGTGCCCGTCGCCTACCTGGTGGCCGACCACCTGGACGGCGCGCTCCACATCGAGCAGGTCACCGTCCGTCCCGACAGCGCCCGCCGCGGCATCGGCCGGGCCCTCGTCGAGCATCTGGAGCGGTACGCGGCCGCCGAGGGCGTGACCGCGCTGACCCTGACGACCTACGCCGAGGTGCCGTGGAACGCCCCCTACTACGCGCGCCTCGGCTTCACCGTGCTCCCCGAGCGGGACCGGGGCCCCGGGCTGCGGGAGGTCCGGCGGCAGGAGGCGGCGCACGGGCTGGACCGGTGGCCCCGGGTCGCGATGCGCAAGGCGGTGTCCACCGCGGGAGCGGTCGCCGCGGAGGCGGTCGTCACGGGGACGTGGGCCGCCTCCCGTCTCGCGGAGGCGGTCGGGCTGCGCGAGGCGGGCGAGCCGGAGAAGGCGCGGCCGCTGCTGCTCGCCCTGGCCGCCGAGTTCCCCGGCGACGCCCGGGTGGCGTACCAGACCGCCTGGGCGCACGACGTTCTGGGCCTGGAGGCGGAGGCCGTGCCCTTCTACGAGCGGGCCGTCGCCCTGCCCGGTCTGCCCGGCGAGGACCGGCGCGGCGCGCTCCTGGGCCTGGGCAGCACCTACCGGGTGCTCGGACGGTACGCCGACGCCGTCCGCACCCTGCGCCAGGGCATCGGGGAGTTCCCGGACGACGGCGCGCTGGGCGCCTTCCTCGCCATGGCGCTGTACAACACCGGGGAGCACCACGAGTCGACGGCCCTGCTGCTCCGGCTCCTGGCCGCCACCAGCGAGGACCCCTCGGTGCGGGCCTACCGGCGGGCGCTCGCCTTCTACGCGGGCGACCTGGATGCCACGGTCGGGCCTCCGGGGACCTGATCCGCCCTCAGGGCGCCCCGGTCCGGCCGCGGCGGCCGAGCGCCTTGGCGCGCGCGTGGGCCAGGCCGGTCAGCAGGATCCCGGCCGTCGTGAGCACGGCGTGGGCGGCGAGCGCCGGGGCGAAACCGCCGGGGAGCCCGCCCATGACTCCCAGGTCCTGGTGGTCCACCAGGAGCCTGACGAGCCCCTGGCCTCCGACGACCGTCATCACCATGCCCGCGACCTGCAGAAGGTCGTACTTCACCGGGTCCCTCCTCGTCACTCATGTCCTGTACGTTACGAACGTATCCATGAGACAGCGGACGAAAGCCATGACGGAAGGCCTTTCGTCACACATCCTTCCCCGGAGGCAGCGCCGGCCGTGCGTGACGAAAAGCGTGACGAAAAGCGGGAAGAGAAGCGGGACGGGGAGCTACGCCCCTGTGAGGTCTGCCGCGCTCCCGTCACGGTGACCGGGCGCGGGCGGCCCGCCCTGTACTGTTCGCGCGGCTGCCGGGCCAGGGCCTACCGGCTGCGCAGGGCGGCGGCCACGGAGCCCGCGGCGGCTCCGGCGGTGTCGCGGGCCGAGGCCCGGTCGGCGAAGCGGCAGCGCGTCGCCGAGGCGGTCTGGCGGATCGCGGCGGAGCATGGGCTGGACGCCGCGTCCATGCGCCGGATCGCGGACACGGCGGGGATGTCGCTGCGGATGGTGCAGTACCAGTACCCCTCCAAGCCCGCCCTGCTGGTGGACGCGCTGCGCAGGCTGCACGCGCGGAACGAGCGGCTGGCCCGGCGGCGGATCCCCTCGGGCACCGCCGATCCGCGGGCCCTGGTGACCGCCGTGCTGCACGAGTTCCTGCCCGTCGACCCGGAACGGGCCTTCGCGCTGCGCGTGCTGAACGCGTACTACGCGCGCAGCCTCACCGACCCCGCCCTCGCGGCGGTGTTCCTGCCCGGTGAGCACCCGCTGGAGGAGCTGGTCGCCTCCCTGCTGGAGGCGGCACGGGCCGCGGGCCGCACGGCGCCGGGCACGGACCCGGCCCACGAGGCGGACCTGCTGATGGCGGGGGCCACCGGTCTGGGCATCGACGTGCTGCACGGCCGGCGGCGGCTCGCCGAGGCCGAGGCGGTGCTGACGTACCACCTGGACCGGATTCTCGGACCGGCCGCCCCCTGACGGCCGGTTCCGGCCCGCGCCACGGGAACGTGGTGACCGCCCCCGCACGCCACGATCCGCTGCGCCCGGTCAGTCGTCCCGCGACGTGTCGATGACGCAGAACCGGTTGCCGTCCGGGTCCTCGAGGACGACGAAGTCGGGGTCCTGCGGGTAGCGGTCCCAGTCGGCCCGCCGGGCGCCGAGGGCCACCAGCCGCTCCACCTCGGCGGCCTGGTCCTCGGCGTCGCCGGCGTACAGGTCGAGGTGGATCCGGGGGTGGGGCTGGACCGGGGTGCCGCTCGACATGAGGGCCAGCTGGGGTCCGGGGGCGCCGTCCGCGGGTACCAGCACCGCCCAGTCGTCGTCGGGTTCCTCGCGCGGTACGTACCCCAGCGCCTCGGTCCAGAAGGCGAGGGCCCTTCGCAGGTCGTCGACGCCCAGGACCAGCGATCCGATCTTCAGCATGGCGCCCATTCTGCATGCCGTCACGCCCGCCGTCCGGCGAACGCGGCGGCGCCCAGCAGATCCGCCTCCCGTCCGGGGCGGGCGACCAGGTGGAGCCCCACCGGGTCGCCGGCCGGCGTCGTGCCCGCGGGCAGGCTGAGGGCGGGGTGGCCGGTGATGTTGAACGCCCAGGTGAGCGCCACGCTGAGGATCTCGCCGGGTCCCTGGTGGCCGTGCGGCGGGTTCGGCGTGGTCGGGGTGGCCAGCAGGTCGTGGCGGGCGAACAGGTCGTCCACGGCCCGGGTCAGCGCCCGGCGGAGCGGCTCGGCGGCCTCCGGGTCGCCGCCGCGCAGCGCCGTCCAGCAGGGGGCCGGGTCGGGAAGCCGCACCTCGGCCTCCCGGACGTCGACCGCCCCGGCCCGCGCGAGCCGGTCCAGGGCCGCCCGGGCCGTCGCGGCCACCGCCGGGTCGGTGTCCGCGAGGCCGAGGGTGGGCGACCACAGGGCGCGCCACGGACGGGCGGGGGGCGTCACTCCCCCGAAGGCCCCGGTGCCGGTCAGGACGTCCAGCACGGCGGCGGCGTCCGCGGCGCAACGGGTCAGCGGGCCCGGCGTGTTGAGGCCCGCCCGGTCACGCGCGGGCAGCCGGCCGTTGGTGGGTTTGAGGCCGATCACGGAGCACCAGGCCGCGGGGACGCGGACCGAGCCGGCGCCGTCGCTCCCGGTGGCGAGCGGCACCATGCCGCGGGCCACGGCCGCCGCCGAGCCGGCGGAGGAGCCGCCGGGGCTGCGGCCGGGGTCGTGCGGGTTCAGGGTCGGTCCGTGCGGTGTGGAGCCCCAGGTCCTCCACGGGGTGCCGGGGCCGGGGGTGGCCGTGGCCCCGACCGGGACGCAGCCGGCGGCGACCAGACGGACGGTCTGGAAGGCGGTGAGCCCTTCGGTGGCCTTCACCCCGATCGGCACCCCGGCCAGGGGCGGCGCCTGGCCGGCCCGCAGCCGCCGCTCCACCTCCGCCGCGGCCTCGGCGGCGCGGCGCGGCCAGAGTTCGGTGAAGGCGCGGGTGCGCGGCTCCTCCCGCTCGATCCGGGCGAACGCCGCGGCCACCACCTCGCCGGGCCGTACCCGCCCGTCGCGCACCAGCGAGGCGACACGCAGGGCGGACAGCTCCGGGTAGTCGTCGGCGAAGCTCATGCCGCGCCCAGCAGCCGGAGCACCGCCTGCCGGTACACGCGGTACACGCGGGGCAGTTCGGCGAGGTGGACCCGCTCGTCGGTGCCGTGCAGCCCTTCGTGGGGGAGCCCGAAACCGGCGGTGGCGGGCACGCCCTCCCCGGCCAGCAGGTTGCCGATGTTGGAGGGCCCCGCCACCTTCGCGCGCACCGCGAGTCCGGCCTCCGCGGCGGCGTCCAGCAGGGCGGCGGCGGGCTGCCGGTCCCGGTGCAGCCGGTAGGCGGGCCAGGAGGCCACCGGGGTCACCTCGGTGGGCCGCGGGCCCGGGAAGCCGGCGTCGAACTCCCCGACCAGCCGCCGCACCAGGCGTTCCGCGTCGGCGGGGCCGAAGCCGGGGGTGGTCCGCACGTCGACGCCGACCTCGCAGCGGTCCGGCACCACCGAGAAGCCCTCGCCGCCGCCGATCGCGGTCACGGTGAGCCGTGGCGGCACCGGGAAGTCGTCGCGCGGCAGCGGGGCCTCGTCCAGCGACCGCACCAGACGCGCCGCCCGGGAGACGGCACCGGCCACCTCGCGTCGCGCCCCGGAGTGGCCGGCGACGGCGTGCACCGTGAGCACGGCACGCCACAGCCCCCGGCCGCCCACCACGACGTCCTCGATGCCGGGGTAGCCGATCAGCACGCCCGCCGGCCGGGGCGCCCGGGGGTCGGCGAGGTAGGCCCGGGCCCCGCCGAAGCGCCCGGTGTGCTCGTCCACGTCCAGCAGCACGGCCAGACCGCCGCTCAGCTCCTGGGCACGCGGGGCCAGTTCTCCGGCCAGCCGGCAGAACATGGCGGCCGCGGTCTTGGAGTCGGCCGCGCCCCGCCCGCGCAGCCATCCGTCCACCACGTCCGCGGCGGTCGGCGGGAACGACCAGGCCCGCTCGTCGCCGAAGGGCGCGGTGTCCACGCAGGCGTCGAGCGTCCACCAGGGCCCCGGCCGGCCGCCGCGGATCTCCACCAGCAGCCCCACCGTGGACCCGTCCGCCTCGCGCAGCCGCCGGTGGGGCAGTTCCCGGCGCGTGAGCCACCGTTCCAGGACGGCCAGCACCGGACCGTAGTCGTCGACGCCGCCCCTGCTGGGTGTGCGCACCAGCTCCGCCGCCAGGGCGACGACCGGACCGAGGACGTCGTCCACGCGCCATCAATCCCTTCGCCGTGTCGTTGGCGTGCACCGTACGCTGCCCTGGCGGCATCCCGACAACCCGACGGCACTACGGAAGGCCCCACCCCCATGACCCACCCCTGGCTGGTCCGCGCGGAGACGGAGGCGGACGCGGCGGCCGTCCGCACGGTCGACCTGGCGGCCTTCCCCACCGCCGAGGAGGCCGACCTGGTGGAGGCGCTGCGCGCCGACCCCGGAGCCTGGTTCGGCGACCTGGCCCTGGTGGCGGAGGACGGGCGGGGCGCGGTCGTGGGCCACACCGTGCTGACCCGCTGCCACATCGACGCGGCCCCGGCGCTCGCGCTGGCGCCGGTCGCGGTGCTGCCCGGCCATCAGGACCAGGGGGTGGGCGCGGCCCTGGTCCGGGCGGCGCTGGCCGCGGCGGGGCGGCGCGGCGAACACCACGTGGTCGTGCTCGGGCACCCGTCGTACTACCCGCGCTTCGGCTTCTCGCGCGCCTCCCTGTACGGCATCCGGGTGGGCTTCGACGTCCCCGACGAGGCGCTGATGGCCCTCACCCTCGACCCGCAGCACCCCCTGCCCGCGGGCACTGTCCGCTACGCCGCGGCGTTCGGCGTCTGACCGGCCGGCTCCGACCCCGAGGTTCCGGGGCCGGAAGGCCCTCTTGCGCCGCCTTTCCGGCACGGCCGAGGCTGAGGTCATGGTGACGACACGTACGGCAGCCGCCTCGCGGGGAACGCCCGAGATCACCCCGGTGGCCGGTCACATCGGCGCCGAGGTGAGGGGGGTGGACCTGGCGGGCGAACTCTCCGCGTCCGCGGTCGCCGGGATCCGGGCGGCGCTGCTGCGGTGGAAGGTGCTGTTCTTCCGCGGCCAGGACCTCGACCACGCCGCCCATGTGGCGCTGGCTCGGCGGTTCGGCGAACCGGTGGTGCTCCCCCGGCGCGGCAGCGCCTCCCCGCCCGGCCACCCGGAGGTGGAGACCACGGCGGACCGGCTGGAGCTCGGCGGCAGGTTCGGCATGGACCACGACGAGTGGCTGGACCGACGCCGCCACAGCCTGCTGCGGGGCTGGCACTGCGACCACGGGGCGCGGGTCGACCCGCCGGCGGCGACCGTCCTGCGCGCGGAGCGGGTCCCGCCGTACGGCGGCGACACCACCTGGGCGAACCTGGCCGCCGCCTACGCCGGTCTCTCCGCCCCGGTGCGCGCCTTCGTGGACGGGCTGCGCGCCGAGCACCGCCTCGGGGTGGGCTACCAGCCCCGCCCGGGCGAGGACGCCTACGTGCGTCACCTGCTGGACCGCCAGGTGGCGAGCGTGCATCCGCTGGTGCGGGTCCACCCGGAGTCCGGCGAGCGGTCCCTGTTCGTGAACGGCTACTACCTGGAGCGGATCCGGGAGCTGTCCCGGGCGGAGGGCGCGCGCGTGCTGGAGATGCTGCTGGAGCAGGCGGTACGCCTCGAGTACACGGTCCGGTTCCGCTGGGAGCCGGGCAGCGTGGCCTTCTGGGACAACCGGTCCACCGTCCACCTGGCCCCCTCGGACCACACCCTCTCCGGCGCCCCGCGGATCATGCACCGGGTGATGCTGGCCGGCGAGGTGCCGGTGGGTGTGGACGGCCGCCCCTCCGAGGCGCTCACCGGAAGCGCCCCGGGCGTGTGGTGACCGGGCCGCCGGGGACACCGGCGGCCCCGGCGGCTACTCGAACGGCGTCGGGTCGCCCGCGCCCCGGCGGACGATCTCGGGGTACCCCTCGGAGAAGTCGACCACGGTGGTGGGGGTGGTGCCGCACTCGCCGGAGTCCAGCACCGCGTCGACCACGTGGTCGAGCCGTTCCTTGATCTCCCAGCCGATGGTCATGGGCTCCTCGTCGCCCGGCAGGAGCAGGGTGCTGGAGAGCAGCGGCTCACCGAGTTCCTCCAGCAGCGCCCGCACCACCGGGTGCTCGGGGATGCGCACGCCCACGGTCCGCTTCTTGGGGTGGGCCAGCTTCCGGGGCACCTCGCGGGTGGCGGGGAGGATGAAGGTGTACCGGCCCGGCGTCGCGGCCTTCACCGACCGGAACACGTCGTTGTCGATCTGCGCGTACTGGCCGAGCTGGGCGAAGTCTCGGCAGACCAGGGTGAAGTGGTGCCGGTCGTCGAGCTGCCGGATCGCGCGGATCCGGTCGACGCCGTCCTTGCTGCCCGGCCGGCACCCCAGTGCGAAGCAGGAGTCGGTGGGATAGACGATCAGCGCGTCCTCCCGGAGGCTCTGCGCCACCTGGGCGATGGTGCGCGGCTGGGGGTTGTCGGGGTGAACGTCGAAGTACTTGGCCATTCGACGAGCTTAGGGCCGGTCCCCCGGGGAGGGGGACCGGGCCGGCCGTCTACGGGCGTTCGCGGCGCGCCTTCTGGGCGTCCTTCATCCGTTCCAGCGACCGGGTGAACTGGCGGAGCGAGAAACCGGCGGAGCCCTGCTGCCGCGCCGTGTCGTCGCCGTCCGCCGGGGCGTCGGCGCGCGGGGCGGGCAGCGCCGGGGGGCCGGCCGAGGCGCGCAGGGCGGCGAGGGCCTCGTGGGCCTGTTCCGCCGCCTCCCGGTAGAGGTCCCTGGAGCGGGTCATCGCGTCCAGCGCCTCCCGGTACATGACGACGAGCTGCTCGGCGTGGGCGAGGCGTTCCTGGAGGGTGACCAGGTGCCACTGCTCCCGCATCACCCGCACGCCCTCGGCGGCGCCCTCCGGAAGCGGCGCGGGCAGCGCCACGAAGCGGTGCAGCGCGTCGATCAGCGCGGTGGGCTCGGAGCCGTCCAGGAAGACGGTGCGCACCGTGTGGTCCGCGCGGTCGTAGCCGGGGCGGACCGGGTCGCCCGGCAGGATCACCGCGCCGCCGCGCGGCACCTCGATGCCGTGGTCCTTGAGCGCCCAGTTGACCGCGCGGTACTGCTCAGGGGCGGCCCGGTGCTCGATCACCCGGTGCCGCAGCCCGGCCGGGAGCCGCCGCACCAGGGGGCGCAGGCCCCGGGCGTCGGGGGTCATCGCCTCGTGCACGACCACGTGGACGTTCCAGCCGTCCCGCGCGCAGTCCTTGAGGAGTCTGCGCAGTTCCTTGTCGTCGTCGGGCAGCCGGTTGAGCTCCAGGGTCCTGAGGTCCGCGCCGCGCAGTCCCCCCACGTGGACGCAGTCCCAGGCGTCGGCGTCCTCCCGCGGCCAGAACATGTCGGCGGGCGAGGGCCACCGCGGGTCCCAGACGGTCTCCGCCTCGGCGACCAGCAGCCACTCGCGGCCCTCGGGGGCGCGGCCGAGGGCGTGCGCCAGACCGGCCGGGGCCAGGGTGAGTCCGGGCGCGGCGCCGGGCAGGAAGCCGCCCTCCGGTCCCACGGTGAGCCGGGAGCGGACGGTCACTCCGCCGGGAGCGCGCCAGCGCGCCTCGAACGAGTGGACGCCGTGGTCCGCCGGTCCGGGCGCCGCGGGGTCGGCGGCCGGACCGCCGGACGGGGCCCGCTCCCCCGCGGAGGGCGCGGGCGACGACGGGTGGGTCAGGGACGGGATCTCCGCGGGGTCCAGCTCCAGGTGGGCGTCGACGACGGCCGCGTCCTGCATGCGGCGCAGGTGAAGGCGCACGGCTTCGTCGGCGAGCGGCCGGGTGCACCGGCCGCGGGCGTACCAGACGGCCGTGGGGGCCGGGCCGCCGTTCGAGGGCGCCGGGTGGGCGGTGGGGGAGTCGCTCATGGGATGGGTGCGCGAGGGCCTTCCGTGCAGTGCTGCGGTGCGGGGGTGCCCCAGTATCGTCCCCCTCCTGCCGCCGGACCCTTCATCCGGGTCCCTGACCACCCTTGTGAGAAACGCCACCCGCCGGTGGATCGGCCTGACCCGCGGGCGAGTTGACCCGAAAGGGGCCTGCCTGGACACCCGTGCGGAAAGCACTGCGGGGTCCGCCGGGCCATCATTACCCGTCGCCGTCCGCCAGGGCGGTCTCCCCTGCCCCGTCCTCAAGGCGTTCCCTCCCGTGCTCACCTCTCCCCCGGCCGGCCGGCCCTCTCCGGCCGGCCGTCCTCGCGCCCTCCGCCCCGCCGTCCTGAGCGGCCGCCGCCCCTCCCGCGGTCGCGGCCCCTCCGGCGGCCGTGGCCCCTGGCGGTCGCTGCGCCACCGGTCCATGCGCTGGTGGTCCCTGGCCAACCTGGTCTCCAACGTCGGCACCTGGATGCAGCTCACCGCGCAGAACCTGCTGGTGCTGGAGATCACCGGCTCGGCGGCCATGACCGGCCTGTCGGTCTCCCTCCAGGCGGCGCCCGGCCTGCTGCTGGGCCTGGCCGGGGGCGCCGCGGTCGACGCCTGGCCGCGCAGGCTCACCGCCGCGGTCAGCCAGGCGTTGCTGGGCGTGGTCGCGGTCGTCACCGCCGTGCTGATCGCCCTCGGCCAGCTGAACGTCGGCGTGCTGATGGCGCTGGCGGTGGTCACCGGGCTGATCGCCACGGTCGACGCTCCCGCCTGCGCCCTCCTCGGCAACGACCTGGTGCCGCCGCGCGACGTCCCCTCGGCCATCGCGGTGGGCTCGCTGGTGCACAGCGTGGGGCGTCTCGGCGGGGCCGCGGCGGCGGGTGTGCTGGTCAGCTGGTGGGGCGCGGGGGCGGCGTACGCGGCCAACGGGCTCTCCTTCCTGTTCGTCGCCGCGGTGATCCCGTTCCTGCGCCCCGCGGCGGGGGCGGTGACGGTCGAACCGGTCTCCCCGCCGGGCCGGGCGGCGGGCAAGGTCGCGGGCGCGCCCCCGGCCCCGGCCCGGCGGCGCGGCACCGGGGCGCGCGACGGCCTGGTCTTCTTCCTGCGGCGCCCCCGCCTGGTCGCGCTGGCCGGCATCACCGCGCTGAGCAGCGTCTTCGGCCGCAACTACACGCTGACCCTGGCGGTCCTGGTGACCGGGCCGCTGGCCGGCGGGGCGGCGGAGTTCGGCGCGGTCTCCACGGTGCTGGCGGTCGGCGGCGTGGTCGGCGCGGTGCTGGCCGGGCGGCTCACGGCGCCGACGGTCCGGCTGGTCGGCACGATGGCGGCGGCGGGGGGTGTGCTGCAGGTCGCGGCGGGGCTGTCGCCGAGCCTGCTGGTCCTGCTGGTGCTGCTGGTGCCGATGGCGATCGTGGAGTCGGTCTCCGACACGGCGGGGACGACGGTGCTGCAGACGGATCCGCCGCCGCGGATGCGGGGGCGGGTGCTGGGCGTGTGGCGCAGCGTGAGCACGGGCTGGGGGCTCGCGGGGCCTCCGCTGCTCGGCCTGCTCATCGAGTGGGCGGGGGTGCGCGGCGCCCTCGTCGTCGGCGGGGCCGTCATCGCCGGTGCCGTGCTCGCGGGCGCCCTCCTCCACGCCCGCCGCGCCGCGCCCGCTCCTCCCCCGGCCACGCCGACGTCCGCGACCACGTCCGCGCCGACGCCGCAGCCCACGCGCACTTCGACGGAGACTTCCCCGCAGGCGAACACGCCCGCGTCCACGCCCACGGCGCCCCCGCTGTTCCCGTCCCCCCGCACCGCCCCGCACGACTCCCTGACCCGCGTCCCCTGACCTCCACGCGGCGGGGCGCCGAGCGGGCTTGCCGGTGACGTAACGGCAGCGCCTAGCGTGACGCACGCCGCCACCCGCGGCACACCACCGGCGAGGAAGGACGAGGCGCACCATGCCCGAGGAATGGCCGATCGCCCGGCTGGCGAAGGCCTCCGGCGTGACCGTACGGACCCTGCGGCACTACGACGCCATCGGCCTCCTGCCCGCCGACCACCAGGGTCCGGGCGGCGTCCGGCACTACAGCGCCGCCTCGGCCCTCCGGCTGCAGCGGATCCTCCTGCTCCGTGATCTCGGGCTCGGTCTGGCCGAGATCGCCGCGATCGTCGACGAGGAGAAGGACGCCGCCGAGGCGCTGCGGTCCCATCTGACCGGTCTGCTCGCCGAGCGGCGGCGGATGGACCGGCTGGTGGAGACGGTGGCGGCGACCATCGCACATCTGGAAGGGGAGAGAGACATGGCACTCGAGGATCTGTTCGACGGGATCGATCCGGCACGTCAGGCGGTGCACGAGGCCGAGCTGGTCGACCGGTTCGGCGAGGAGGCCCGGCACCACATCGAGGAGAGCCGCCGCCGCACGGCCGGCTGGGACCGCGACCGGGCCGGCCGCGCCGTCGCCGAGTACGAGGCGGTGGAGGACGCCGCGGTCGGGCTGATCGAGGCGGGCGTCGCTCCCGGCGACCCGCGCGCCGTCGAGCTCATGGACCGGCAGTACCGCGCGGTGGCCGCCTTCTGGACGCCGGACCGGGAGTCCTTCACCGGGCTGGGCCGGATGTACGCCGACTCGCCGGAGTTCCGGGCCCGCTACGACGCCAAGCACCCGGAGCTCGCGGACTTCCTGTCCGCCGCCATGGCCGCCTACGCGCGGGAGCGGCTCGGCTGACGGGCGCGGGAGGGCGTGGGCCGGCCGGGGGAAGCGGCCCGCGCTCCCGCGTGGCGGCCCGCCCGGTGGTGGAGAACTCTGCCGTGACGCCCGTGACGCCCGTGACGCTGCCCCGGATCTCCCCCATGCTCGCGACCCCCGGCCGCCTGCCCCCGGCGGCCGAGGACGACCGGTGGGCCTACGAGACCAAGCAGGACGGCCAGCGCGCCGTGGTCTACCTCCCCGGCGACGGCAGCCTGACCCTCAGGGCCCGCTCCGGCGAGGACATCACGGCCGCCTACCCCGAGCTGGCCCCGCTGGGCGCCGCCCTGGGCGCGTCCGCGGCCGTGCTGGACGGCGAGATCCTGGTCCTCGACGGCCAGGGCCGCGCCGACTTCCAGCTGCTCCAGTCCCGGATGGGCCTGGCCGGCTCCCCCGCCGTGGCGGCCCGCCGCGCCGCGACGGCCCCCGCCCACCTGGTGCTGTTCGACGTGATGCACCGCGACGACCGGTCCCTGCTCCGGCTCCCGTACGCGCGGCGCCGCCGGGAGCTGGAGGCGCTGGGCCTGTCCGGGCCGTTCTGGTCCACGCCCTCGGCGGTCGTCGGGCACGGGGAGCAGGCGCTGGCCCTCACCCGGGAGCACGGCCTCGAGGGCCTGGTCCGCAAGCGGCTGGACTCGGTCTACGAACCGGGCGTGCGCTCCCGCGCCTGGGTCAAGATCCGGCACATGACCGGGGTCGACGTGGTGGTGGGGGGCTGGCTGCCGGGCAGGGGGCGGCTGTCCGGACTGCCGGGCGCGGTGCTGATGGGCCAGCGCGACGCGGACGGGCTGCTGCGCTACGTGGGCAGCGTCGGCACCGGGTGGAGCGAGTCGGAGCGGGAGGATCTGGCGCGGCTGCTGGCCGCCGCGGCGACGGACGTCTGCCCGTTCACGCCGGCCCCGAAGGCCGCCGCGGCGCGATGGGTGGTGCCGCGGCTGGTCGGCGAGGTCCGCTACAGCACCCGGACCCGCGCGGGCATGCTGCGCCAGCCCTCCTGGCTCCGGCTGCGGCCCGACCTGGCCCCGGAGGAGTCCTCGGCCCGTCTCCCGTCCGGCCCGGCGCCCCCTCCCGGCGCGCCGGGCCCGCACGGCGGATAGGCGCGCGGAGGGCGCCACGGACCGCACGGGGCCCACGAATTGCCCGCCGCACCGGCGCCACGGCCCCCGCGGGCCGCTATCGTGGCGGCATGTCGGCTCCCGAGATCGTACGCATCGTCTCCCGCGACTCCCCGATGGCGCTCGCCCAGGTGGAACGCGTCCGCGCCGAACTGGCGGAGCACCATCCCGGCACGCGCACCGAGGTCGTCCCGGTGAGGACGACCGGCGACAAGTGGATGGGCGACCTGTCGCAGGTCGAGGGCAAGGGGGCGTTCACCAAGGAGGTGGACGCCGCGCTGCTGGCGGGCGAGGCGGACCTGGCCGTCCACTGCGTGAAGGACATCCCCGCCGACCGCCCGCTGCCCGCCGGCACGGTCTTCGCCGCCTTCCTGCGGCGCGACGACGTCCGCGACGCGCTGATCCACCCCGGCGGACTCACCCTGGACGAGCTTCCCCCCGGCACCCGCGTCGGCACCTCCTCGGTGCGGCGGGTGGCCCAGCTCGCCGCCTCGTACCCGCACCTGACCTGCGTGCCGATGCGCGGTAACGCCAACCGGCGGCTGGAGAAGCTGGCGGCGGGCGAGGCCGACGCGCTGCTGCTGGCGCTGGCGGGCCTGGAGCGGATCGGCCGGACCGACACGATCACCGAGGTGCTCTCGACCGAGACGATGATGCCGCCGATCGGCGCGGGCATCCTGGCCCTCCAGTGCCGTGAGGAGGACACCGCGCTGATCGAGGCCGTCAGCGCGCTCGGCGACCCGGACACCCACCGCGAGGCCACCGCGGAGCGGATGTTCCTCCACGTGCTCCAGGGCCACTGCAACAGCCCGATCGCCGGTGTCGCCCGGGTCGACCGCACCGGCGAGCTCTCGCTGCGCGCCTGCGTCTTCACCCCGGACGGCAAGACCCGGCTGAACGCCCACGAGTGGGCGGGACCGCTCGACCCGGCCACGCTCGGCACCTCGGTCGCCGTCACCCTGCTCCGCCAGGGGGCCCGCGACCTGATCGACTCGATCGAGCACTGACCGGCGGCGCCCCTTCCCCGGCGGCGCCTCTCCCCCGGCGACACCCGCTTCCCGGCGGCATCCCGGCCCTCGCGAAACACATGGGGCATTGTTCGCCCGATTTGTTTCGGTTCCTCCATCGGAGGGAATTCCTCCACCAGTGCTTCGGACAGGAGGCACGTCCGCGGGTACGGGTCCGCCACGACCCCCGGCGTTCCGGACCTGTCCGTGTGCGCGCCCCTCCCGCGGTGACCGCCCTGCCGGCCCCTGCCGAGGGAGGTGCCCATGCCGGCAACCAGCACCACCCGCACCCGGACCACCCGGTCCCGCGGCCATCCGCACGACGACGCCCCGGACACCGCGGCGGACTTCGCGCGCCTGGCCTCCCTCCCCGAGGGACCCGAACGCCGGGCTCTGCGCGACGACCTCGTGCGCGCCTGGCTTCCCATGGCCGAACGCATCGCCGTCAACTTCCGCGGCCGCGGCGAGGCCCTCGAGGACCTCTACCAGGTGGCGGCCCTCGGCCTGGTGAAGGCCGTCGACCACTACGACCCGGCCCGCGGCTGCGCCTTCGAGTCGTACGCGGTCCCGACGGTCACCGGCGAGATCAAACGCCACTTCCGCGACCACCTGTGGACCCTGCACGTGCCCCGGCGGGTCCAGGACCTGCGCAACCGGGTCCGGCGGGCCGCCAAGGAGCTCTCCCAGACCACCCAGGGCCGTGCGCCCACCGTCGGTGAGATCGCCGCGTACACCGGCCTCACCGAGGACGAGGTGCGGACCGGCATGGAGGCCCTGGAGTGCTTCCACGCCCTGTCCCTGGAGGCGGAGCTGCCCGGCACCGAGGGCTACGCGCTGGAGGACGCGCTCGGGACCGTGGAGACCGGCTACGACCTGGTCGTCGACCGGGTGGCGGTGCGTCCCTGTCTGGAGGCGCTCTCCGAGCGCGACCGGGTCATCCTCTACCTGCGGTTCTTCCGCGGGATGACGCAGAGCCGGATAGCGCAGCAGCTGGGCATCTCGCAGATGCACGTGTCACGGCTGCTCAGCGGCTGCTTCGACCGGCTGCGGGCGGAGCTGGACGCGTCCGGGGAGGAGGGCTGGTGACCACCGCCCGTACGGCAGTCGCCCGGCCTGGCGGCCGGGCGGCTGGGACGGGCTCACTGCCGAACCGTCCCGGGAGCCGTTCGAAAGCGAGCTCAGTGACCGGAGTGACCGGGCCCGGCGCCGCTGAAACGCGGGCGGGCGGCGGCGGGGCGGCCCGCCGGGCGGCGGCGTTCCAGAGCCTGCTGCAGGGCCGTGCGGATCTCCTCGGGCAGATCGCCGGTCCGCGCCCAGAGCAGGACCATCTCGGCGACCAGGCGCAGCTTGGTGTTGGTGTGCTGGGAGACCTCCTTGAGGATCGCCCAGCCCTGATCGGGCGTCACCCGTCCGAGCGCCACCACGCTGCCGATCGCCTGGTCGACCACCGCGTGGGAGGTGACCGCCTCCTTGAGCTGCGCGACCTCGGTCTGCAGGGCGAAGACGCGGTCGGCCTCGGCGCCGGCGACGGTTCCCGGCGGCGGCGCCGCGGGCGTCGCGTCCTCCCCGCTGCCACCCGGACGGCCCTCCGTGTGCATGGTGACCTCCGGCGTCCGTCGTAGGCTCCCCGGGCTCCCGTCACGGGCTCCCGCGGGCTCCTGGGGCTCACCTACATCGTCGCCATTCGTCCGGCCGCCTGCCACCGGGGGAACCGGGCGGCGCGGCGCCACCGTTTCGGCCGAGCGCCCCGGGTACTCGACAGGCACCGGGACCGGGCGCGGCCGGACACTGGAGTCCGGCCGGTGCGCGCCGGCCCCGCCTCGGGCGCCTCCTCCACCGCGGGCGCCTCCCCCTCCAGGACGTGGACTGCCATGACTGCCATGAACGACGACAGCACGCCCCCGGGCACCCGCACCGGCGGGGCGCGCACCACCCAGGCCGTCTCGGGCGCCCCGGGCTGGGTGAGCCTGACCAGCCACGACCTCGCGCTCACCCAGGAGTTCTACACGGCCGTCCTGGGCTGGGGCTGGCGCACGATCAAGCTCGGGGACCCGTTCCGGGTGGCCGAGGTGGACGGCGTGCCGGTGGCGGGCGTCGCCGCGGTCGCCGGGCAGTGGCGGATGGCGGTGAGCTGGACGGCGTACTTCGCGGTGGAGAGCGCCGACGAGACGGCCTCCCGGATCCAGGAGCGCGGCGGCACCCTCGCGGTCGGGCCGCTCTCCCTGCCGATCGGCCGCACCGCCCTGCTCGCCGACCGGGACGGCGCCACCTTCGGCATCTGGGAGGGTGAGCTCTCGTCCACCTGGGAGACCTGGCGCAAGGCCGCCCCGGTGGTCATCCGCCTGCGCACCCGGGACGCCTTCGACGCCGCGATCTTCTACGGGGAGGTCCTCGACTGGGCCTCCGGCCGGCCCGGCAGCTGCGAGGTCCGCTACGACGGCGCGGAGGTGGTCGTGGTGAGCCACGGGGAGGAGGTGGCGCGGATCGAGTCCGGCGCGCTCGGCGCCGCCCCCGACCCCACGATCCGGCCGCACTGGCAGGTCCAGTTCGCGGTCCAGGACGTCCTGGAGTGCGTCCGCGCCACCGAGGCGCACGGCGGCTCGGTCCTGCGTTCGGGCGACCGGGAGGCGGTGCTGCGCGATCCGGAGGGCGCCCTGTTCACCGTCTTCCACCGGCCGACCGGCCCGCTGGGCGGCCGCGGCGGCTGAGGCCCGTCCGGCCGGCCCAGCGCGACGGGGAGGCGGCGGCGACCCCGTCCGGGTCGCCGCCGCCTCCTCGTGTTCTCGGTTCTTCCCGTGTTTCTCGGTTCTTCGCCTCGTGCGCGGTCCGTCAGCCGGTGAGCGGGGGCCGGGACAGCACCACCAGGCTGCGGGACTCGACGACCAGCTCGGTGCCGGCCTTGTGCTCGGCCTCGTCGGGGACGCCCTGCGGGTCGGCCGTGTCGATCAGGGCCGTCCACCGTTCGCCGTAGGCGGCCGACGGGAGCCGGAAGGTCATCGGCTCCCAGTAGCTGTTGAGGAGCAGCAGGAACGAGTCGTCCACCACCCGCTGCCCGTAGGAGTCCCGCTCCGCGATGGCGTCGCCGTTGAGGAAGACCCCGATGGCGTGGGCGTCGGAGCGGTGCCAGTCCTCGTCGGCCATCTCGGTGGCGTCGGGCAGCAGCCACACCAGGTCGGGCAGCGGCTGCGCCTCGTGGACCGGGGTGTCGCCGCGGAAGAAGCGCCTCCGCCGCAGCACGGGGTGCTCGCGGCGCAGGGTGATCAGGCGGCCGGTGTAGTCGACGAGCTCGCGCTGCTCCTCGCCGAGCCCGCGCCAGTCGATCCAGGAGATCTCGTTGTCCTGGCAGTAGGCGTTGTTGTTGCCCTGCTGGGTGCGGCCCAGTTCGTCGCCGTGGCAGAGCATCGGGATGCCCTGCGAGAGCAGCAGGGTGGCCAGGAAGTTGCGCTGCTGCCGGGACCGCAGCTCGAGGACGCCCTCGTCGTCGGTCGGGCCCTCGACGCCGCAGTTCCAGGAGCGGTTGTGGTTCTCGCCGTCGCGGTTGTCCTCGCCGTTGGCCTCGTTGTGCTTGTCGTTGTACGAGACCAGGTCGCGCAGGGTGAAGCCGTCGTGCGCGGTGACGAAGTTGATGCTGGCGCGGGGCCGGCGGCGGTCGCGTTCGTACAGGTCGGAGGAGCCGGTCAGCCGGGAGGCGAACTCGGCGAGGCTGTGGTCCTCGGCGCGCCAGAAGTCGCGGACCGCGTCGCGGTAGAGGCCGTTCCACTCGGACCACAGCGGCGGGAAGTTGCCCACCTGGTAGCCGCCGTCGCCGAGGTCCCAGGGCTCGGCGATCAGCTTGACGCGGCTGATCACCGGGTCCTGCTGGATCAGGTCGAAGAACGCCGACAGCCGGTCCACCTCGTGGAACTGGCGGGCCAGGGTGGCCGCCAGGTCGAATCGGAAGCCGTCGACGTGCATCTCGGTCACCCAGTAGCGCAGCGAGTCCATGATGAGCTGCAGCACGTAGGGGTGGCGCATCAGCAGGCTGTTGCCGGTGCCGGTGGTGTCGTAGTAGTGCCCCCAGTCGCCGTCGACCAGGCGGTAGTAGGAGGCGTTGTCGATGCCGCGGAAGGAGAGGGTGGGGCCCTTCTCGTTGCCCTCGGCGGTGTGGTTGTAGACCACGTCGAGGATGACCTCGAGGCCGGCCGCGTGGAGGGCCTTCACCATCGCCTTGAACTCGTTCACCTGTTCGCCGCGGGTGCCGCGGGCGGCGTACTCGTTGTGCGGGGCGAAGAAGCCGATCGTGTTGTAGCCCCAGTAGTTGGTCAGCCCCCTGCCGAGCAGCACGCCGTCCTGGACGAACTGGTGCACCGGCATCAGCTCGACGGCCGTCACCCCGAGCGAGGTGAGGTGCTCGATCACCGCGGGGTGGGCCAGGCCGGCGTAGGTGCCGCGCAGGCGGGCCGGGACCTCGGGGTGGGTGCGGGTGAGGCCGCGGACGTGGGTCTCGTAGATCACGGAGTCCGCGTACGGCCGTCCGGGTGAGCGGTCGTCGCCCCAGTCGAAGTACGGATCGGTGACCACGCCGAGCATGGTGTGCCCCGCGCTGTCGGCCGAGGAGCGGCCGCGGGGGGCGCGTTCGTAGAGCGAGGGGTGGTCGTCGGGCATGCCGTCCACGGCCCGGGCGTACGGGTCGAGCAGCAGCTTCCGGGGGTTGCAGCGGTGGCCCATCGACGGGTCCCAGGGGCCGTGGACCCGGTAGCCGTAGCGTTGGCCGGGGCCCACGCCGGGCAGGTAGCAGTGCCAGACGAAGCCGTCGACCTCGTGGAGGGTCACCGTGCGGTACGCCCCGTCGTCGTCGACCAGGACGAGCTCCACGCGCTCGGCCACTTCGCTGAAGAGCGCGAAGTTGGTGCCCTGCCCGTCGTAGGTGGCGCCCAGCGGACTGGGGCGCCCGCTCCACACGGGCGCCCCGGCGCTCTCGGTCCTTCGCGCCGTCACCGCGTCACCGCGCTCTCGCACACCGCGGCAACGGCCACCTCGGGCGGTGGCACGGAGCCGGCCAGGGCCGGCACGCGTTCCCTCTCCCGCGGCAGGTCGAGGGCCTCGTTGACCAGCGGGTCGGGGCCCGTCGGCACCAGCGGGACGCGTTCCCCGGAGCGGGCGCGCCGGGTGAACCAGATGATCCGGCCGGCGCCCGTGTCGCAGCAGCCCCACCCGTCGCTGTGCGCGGCGATGTGGGTCAGGCAGGGACGCAGCTCGAGGTCGGGCCGGAGGTTGCGGTCGTTCTGGCCGACAGCGGTGATCAGGTGCTGACCGTTCCACCACATCTCGATGGAGGTCTTCTTGTCGATGGCGTGCTCGTCGATGGCGCGCAGCAGCACCTCGGCGCCGCGGCGGACGGGATCGACGAGGTTGTCCAGGCTCCAGAACCGGAGGTGGGCGGCCAGGATCCGGCCGACCTGGTCGACCCGTTGCGGACCGACCTCCACGTCGAGGTGGTAGTAGCAGGGCACTGCGGTCTTCATCGTCGTTGGCTCCTCACCGGCGAAGCTCCCCGCCTCCTCGTGCCACTTGGCGGACACGAGCCCCGAACACGAAGCGTGAGCGTTGTTCGCTTCTGAGTCACCTTCAGGGTGAGAGTCTTACGCCGTTCGTGCAACCCGGGACGACTCCAGCGGTCGTTGAACCCCCAACAAGACGCTGCGTGGTCACATGTGCACCATGGGTGACAAGCCTGCCCAGGAAACGTCCGAAGCACCGAGAGGGGGCCCGCCCCATGCTGCTCCCGGCCAAGGCCGAAGTGGCCCGGCATCTCAGCCGGTACCGGGCCTGGGAGCGGGTGATGCTCGCATCTCCCGCCGACCCCACGGTGCGCGACCGCTTCGAGGACTCGGGCTACACCTTGTGCGCCCTGATGCGGAAGCGCTGTGCGCGCGAGGCGGCGGACGCCGCCGAGCGGTATCTGCGCTCCGGTCTCGTCTCCTACCTGCGGGAGGAACGGCGGAAGGCGCCGCCGCCGCTCGGCGGACGGCGGTCCTCCGCCCGGCCGGGACGGCGGGGGCCGCCGAACGGCCGCCGTTCGCCCGCGGGCCGGTAGGCACCGCCGGCCCCGCCCCGTTCCCCTCCCGGCATTCCGATCACGTCGAAGGCAGAACCATGAAGCGACCCCAGACCATCGGCCGCATCCCCGTCCGCGACGTCCGTCCCGCGGTCGAGTGCGGCAGACGTCCCGCGAAGGCCGTAGTCGGCGAGACCTTCGAGGTCACGGCGACGGTTTTCCGCGAGGGCCATGACGCGGTCGGGGCCAATGTGGTGCTGAGGGATCCGGACGGGCGGCCGGGCCCGTGGACGCCGATGCGCGAGCTGTCCCCGGGGACCGACCGGTGGGGCGCCCTGGTGACACCGCGTCGGACGGGTTCGTGGACGTACACCGTGGAGGCGTGGAGCGACCCGGTGTCCACCTGGCGGCGCAACGCCCGCATCAAGATCCCGGCCAGGATCGACGTCGGGCTGGTGCTGGAGGAGGGCGCCGAGCTGTTCGCGCGGGCCGCCCGCCGGGTTCCCAAGGGGCCGGCGCGGGACGCGGTCCGGGCGGCGGCGCGGGCGCTGGGCGACGACTCCCTCGACGTGGACGAGCGGTTCGCCGCCGCCTTCGACCCGGCGGCCGAGGAGGCGCTGGACCGGCATCCGCTGCGGGAGCTGGTGTCCGCCTCGCGGCCGATGCCGTTGCTGGTGGAGCGCGAACGGGCCCTGTACGGCGCCTGGTACGAGTTCTTCCCCCGCTCGGAGGGCGCCGTGGTCCCGCAGGACGGGCCACCGGTCAGCGGGACCTTCCGCACGGCGGCCGAGCGGCTCCCGGCCGTCGCCGCGATGGGTTTCGACGTCGTATACCTTCCGCCGATTCACCCGATCGGCCGCACCCATCGCAAGGGCCGCAACAACACGCTGACGGCCGGGCCGTGGGACGTCGGGGTGCCGTGGGCGATCGGGTCGCAGGAGGGCGGGCACGACGCCGTCCACCCGGACCTCGGGACGCTGGAGGACTTCGACGCGTTCGTGGCGAAGGCCGCCGAGCACGGCCTGGAGATCGCCCTCGATTTCGCCCTCCAGTGCTCCCCCGACCACCCGTGGGTGGAGAAGCACCCGGACTGGTTCCATCACCGCCCGGACGGGTCGATCGCCTACGCGGAGAACCCGCCGAAGAAGTACCAGGACATCTACCCGATCGCCTTCGACCAGGACATGCCCGGTCTGGTCGAGGAGACCGTCCGCGTCCTGCGCTTCTGGATGGAGCACGGTGTCCGGATCTTCCGCGTCGACAACCCGCACACCAAGCCGGTCGTCTTCTGGGAGAAGGTGATCGGCGAGATCAACGCCGGCGACCCGGACGTCATCTTCCTGGCCGAGGCCTTCACCCGCCCCGCCATGATGGAGACGCTGGCCCAGGTCGGCTTCCAGCAGTCCTACACGTACTTCACCTGGCGCAACTCCAAGCACGAGCTCACCGAGTACCTGACGGAGCTCAGCGGGGAGACGGCGCACTACCTGCGGCCCAACCTCTTCGTGAACACCCCGGACATCCTGCACGCCTACCTGCAGCGCGGCGGCCGTCCGGCCTTCGAGGTCCGCGCTGTGCTGGCCGCCACCCTCTCCCCCACCTGGGGCCTCTACGCCGGCTTCGAGCTGTGCGAGAACACCCCGGTCCGGGAGGGCAGCGAGGAGTACCTGGACTCGGAGAAGTACCAGCTCCGCCCCCGCGACTGGGAGGACGCCGAACGCGAGGGCCGCACCATCGCCCCGCTGATCACCCGGCTCAACGAGATCCGCCGGCACCATCCGGCGCTGCAACGGCTGCGCAACCTCCGGTTCCATCCCACCGACAACGACGCCGTGATCGCGTACAGCAAGCGCGAGGGCGACGACACGGTCCTGGTCGTCGCCAACCTGGACCCGCACCACACCCAGGAGGCGACGGTCCGCGTGGATCCGGCGCTGCTCGGCGTGGACCCGCACGGGCAGGTGTCCCTCCGGGACGAACTGACGGGCGAGACGTACCGCTGGAGCGGCGCCGACTACGTGCGCCTCGAGCCCGGCGTCCGGCCTGCCCACGTCTTCCACGTGGAGGGCGTCCACACCCAGGCCGGAGGGACCACGGCGCCATGACCGTCAACGACCCCGTTCCGGACACCTTCGAGGACACGCCGGCCCGCGACCGCGACCCCGAGTGGTTCAAGCGCGCCGTCTTCTACGAGGTGCTGGTCCGCTCCTTCCAGGACTCCAACGGCGACGGCGTCGGAGACCTGAAGGGCCTGACCGCCAAGCTGGACTACCTGCAGTGGCTCGGCGTGGACTGCCTGTGGATCCCGCCGTTCTTCAAGTCCCCGCTGCGGGACGGCGGTTACGACGTCTCCGACTACACGGCCGTGCTGCCCGAGTTCGGCGACCTGGCCGACTTCGTGGAGTTCGTCGACGCCGCGCACCAGCGCGGCATGCGCGTGATCATCGACTTCGTCATG
>NZ_JBEYUK010000023.1:0-104556 GCF_040643475.1 Streptomyces sp. NPDC047130
CGGGAAGGCGGCGGCCGTCGGGTACGGCACGGGTGTCGCCGCGTGCGGGGGGCTCGCCTACGAGGCGGTCTGACGGCGCCGCCTCCCCGGCCGCCGGCGCGCTCACCCGGTCGTACGTCACCGTGCGGCGCGTACCGCGCCGCCTGGCACCCGCGCCGCCTGGCACCCGCGCCGCCTGGCGTCCGCGCCGCCTGGCGTCCGCGCTTCCGGCGCCCGTGCACCGTGCCTCCGCGCGGCGCGTGCCGGTGCCGCACGCTTTCGCCCCGCGAACCACCGCGGGCCGTGCCTCCGCGCGGCATGCAGTGCGCCGCCGAGCAGCCGCACCGCGAGCGCCCGTGGACCGCGCGTCCGCACGGCGCGTGCCGGTGCCGCGCACATCCGCGCCGCGCACATCCGCGGGCCGTGCCTCCGCGCTGCGAGCACCCGTGCCACCCGTCTCCCCGTGCGGCCCGACCCTGTGCCCGCGCCTCTGCGCCACGCGTGCCGGCGCTTCCGCACCACGCGTGTCCGCGTTCCCGCGCCCGCCCGTACCCGTACCCGTACCCGTGCCGACGCCCGTGTGCCGCGAGCAGCCGCAGGCGGCTTCTCCGTGCGGCGAGCACCCGTGCCACCCGTCTCCCCGAGCGGCGCGTCCGTGCGCCGCGGTCCGTGCCGTTCGTGGTCGCCGCCGTGCCGCGGCCCGCCCGCGCCCCTGGTCGTGAACGCCGTGCCGCGTCCGGCGCGTGGCCCGGTTGCGGGGGCGGGTGTCCGTGCCGAACGTTCGCCTGCCGCGAGCGCGAGCGCGTGCCGTCCGGCGGGGCGGAGGGATGCGGTGTCCGGGGTGCCGCCCGGTTGTCCACAGGCTGTGGACGGACGTCAGTGGGCGGCGCGGAAAGCGCGGCGGTAGGCGGTCGGGGCGACGCCGAGGACGGAGCGGACGTGCTGGCGCAGTGACTGCACGCTGCCGAAGCCCGCGTCGCGGGCGATGCGCTCCACCGACAGGTCCGTGGTCTCCAGCAGGTGACGCGCCCGCTCGACCCGCTGCCGGGTCAGCCACTCCCCGGGGCTCACCCCGGTCTCCTCGCGGAAGCGCCGCGTGAAGGTCCGCACCGACAGCGACTCCCGCTCCGCGAGGTCCCGCAGCCGTACCGGCTCGTGCAGCCGCTCCAGCGCCCAGGCCCGCGCCCGGGCCGTCCCCGACGCCCGCGCCTCCGGCACCGGCCGCCGCACGTACTGGGCCTGACCGCCGTCCCGGTGGGGCGGCACCACCGTGACCCGGGCCACCTCCGCGGCGACCGCCGCGCCGTGGTCCCGCCGCACCAGGTGCAGGCAGAGGTCGATCCCGGCCGCCACCCCGGCCGAGGTCAGCACGTCACCGTCGTCGACGAAGAGGACGTCGGGGTCCACCCGCACCCGGGGGAAGAGGCTTTGGAAGTGCTCGGCGTGCGCCCAGTGGGTGGTGGCCGGACGGCCGTCGAGCACCCCCGCCGCGCCCAGCACGTAGCTGCCGGTGCAGATGGACACCAGCCGGGTGCCGGGCCGGATCGCCGCGAACGCGGCCGCGAGCTGGTCGGTGAGCACGCCCTCGTGCACCGCGCTCCGCTCGTGCGCCGCCGGCACCACCACGGTGTCCGCGGTGGCCAGCGCCTCGGGGCCGTGGTCCACCCGGACCGTGAAGTCCGCGTCGGTCCGCACCTCGCCGGGCGCGCCCACCGCGCAGGTCGTCACCTCGTACAGGCGGCGCCCGTCCGCGGACCTCGCGCGGCCGAAGATGCGGTGCGGTATGCCCAGTTCGAAGGGGATCAGCCCGTCCATCACCAGCACCGCCACCCGGTGCCGGTCCGGGGCCCGCCCCGGGTGCGCCTCGTCCGCCGTCATCCCCGGATCGTAGCCGTGGCCCGATCCTGTCGAACAGTGTCCCCCGGGCCACTCGTCCGGCCCCGGCCGGACGCGGATGCTGGTGCGGTGACCCGGACGGAACCCGCCTCGCCCGCCCTCGCCCCGGCCGCCGCGCCCGCGGCCGTGCCCGGCCCGCCGCCCCGCCGCGGGCCGCGCGTGCCGCACCGCGCCTGGCTCGTGGTGGCGGTGGCCTTCGTGACCATCATCGGCGCCGCCGCCTTCCGCACCCTGCCGGGACTGGTGACCGGGCCGCTGGAGCGCGACTTCGGCTGGTCGCGCGGCACGATCGGCGCGGCGGTCTCCGTCAACCTCGTGCTCAACGGCCTCATCGCGCCGTTCTCCGCCGCCCTGATGGACCGGTTCGGCATCCGCCGGGTGGTGACCGGCGCGCTCACCCTGATCGCCGTCGGCGTCGGCACCGCCGTCGTGATGCGCGAGGCCTGGCAGCTCCTGCTGCTCTGGGGCGTGTTCGTGGGGCTCGGCACCGGCGCGCTGGCCACCGGTTTCGCGGCCACCGTCACCAACCGGTGGTTCGCCGAGCGCCGCGGCCTGGTCTCCGGCGTCCTGACCGCCGCCGGCGCCTCCGGGCAACTGGTGTTCCTGCCGTTCCTGTCCTGGCTGGTCGTCTCCCACGGCTGGCGGCCGGCCGCCGTCACGGTGGCGCTGGCCGCGCTCGCCGTGGTGCCGTTCGCCTGGCTCCTGATGCGCGACCACCCGTCCGACGTGGGCCTTCCGCTCTACGGCGCCCGGGAGGTGACGCCGCCGCCTGCACCGGTCCCCGGGGTGGCCCGGCGGGCGCTGCGGGTGCTGGGCCGGGCGGTGCGCACCGGACCGTTCTGGCTGCTGGCCGGGTCCTTCGCCATCTGCGGGGCGTCCACCAACGGCCTGGTGCAGACCCACTTCGTGCCCGCCGCCCACGACCACGGGATGCCGGTGACCGCGGCGGCCTCGCTGCTCGCCGTCATCGGCGTCTTCGACGTGATCGGCACCGTCGCCTCCGGCTGGCTCACCGACCGGTTCGACTCCCGGCGGCTGCTCGCCGTGTACTACGCGCTGCGCGGCCTGTCGCTGCTCTTCCTGCCGATGCTGCTGGCGCCGGCCGTGCACCCGCCGATGATCTTCTTCATCGTCTTCTACGGCCTGGACTGGGTGGCGACCGTGCCGCCCACCATCGCGCTGTGCCGTGAGCACTTCGGCGAGGACGGGCCGATCGTCTTCGGCTGGGTCCTCGCCTCCCACCAGGCCGGCGCGGCGGCCGTCGCCTTCCTCGGCGGCGCGGCCCGCGACGTCTTCGGCAGCTACGACGTCGTCTGGTACGCCTCCGGCGCCCTGTGCGCGGCGGCCGCGCTGATGGTCCTGGTCGTCCGCCGCCGCACCGCGCCGGCGGCCCCGGAGGACGGGACGCCCCCGGCGGGCGCGGGGCCCGGCCGGTGACGGGCCCTCAGCGTGCCGCGCGGGCGACGGCCCGGGCCACCCGTTCGGCGTCACGGGAGAGTTCGCGGAGCGTGCCGCTGATGGGTGTGGTGAACCCGGTGAAGAACAGGCCGGGCGCGTTCCTCGGGGCGCGGGGGCCGTGCGCGAGGGGAAGACCGCGGGCGTCCAGGACCCCGAGGTGCCCCACCAGGCCCTCCAGGCCGCGGACGTAGCCGGTGGCGGCGACCACGGCGTCCGGGGTGATCCGGGAGCCGTCGGCCAGCAGGACCTCCGCCCCGTCGAAGCCGTCCACCGCGGCGACGACCTCGACCTTCCCCTTGCGGACGGCGTCGATCAGGCCGACGTCCTGCACCGGTATCGCCCCCTGGCGGACCCGGGAGTACAGCCCGGTGTCCGGCCGCGGCAGGCCGTGCGCGGACAGGTCCGGGACGCTGATCCGGGCCATCACGCGGGCCAGCCCGTCCACCACGGGCACCGGAAGCCGCCGCACCAGGATGGCGGTGTTCTGCGCGGGCCAGCCCGCGGTGGAGCGGCGCACGATGTGCGGCGCCGTCCGCACCGCCAGGCGCACCCGGGACGCGCCGCCCTCCACCAGGTCGACGGCGAGTTCCGCGCCGGTGTTGCCGACGCCCACCACCAGCACGTCCCGCCCGGCGAAGGCGGTGCCGGAACGGTAGGCGCCGGCGTGCAGGAGCTCCCCGGTGAAGCCGTCCCGTCCGGGCCAGTCGGGGGTGCGCGGGGTGTGGTTGTAGCCGGTGGCCACCACCACGGCGCTGCCGGTCAGCTTCCGCCCGCCGGTGGCGTGCAGCAGCCACGCGCCGCCGGAGCCCTCCTCGGCCCGCTCCACGCGGGTCACCTCGACTCCGGTGACGACCTCCAGGCCGTGGTGCTCGGCGTACGTCTCCAGGTAGCGCACCATGTCGTCGCGGGCCGGCCACCGGCCGAAGGACCGCGGCATCGGCAGCCCGGGCAGCGAGGACCGCTTCCGGGTGGTGTGCAGGCGCAGCCGGTCGTAGTGGCGGCGCCACGAGTCGCCCACCCGGTTCGCCTTCTCCAGCACCACCGCGCGGATGCCGCGGGCCCGCAGCGCCTGTGCGGCCGCCAGACCTCCCGGTCCGCCGCCGATGACGTAGACGGGATGCCGGGCAGGGGGCCGGGAGTCCTGAGGGACGGGCTTTTCGAGCATGATGCCGAGATTTTATTCGGATAACCACTTGATTGGTCTCGGTCAAGACCGGAATTGATTCCGAATCGGTCACGCTCAGGGGTGAATTGTGGATGACGGGAAGGACGGCGGGGGACGGCCGGCCGATATCGATCATCGTGCCGCGGAAGGCCCGCGCGGCGGTCCGGATGACAGGACGGGAGAAGGCGCGGGCGCCTCGGGGGAGGCCGCCGGGGAGTTACCGGGTCGGCTTCTTTCCGGTGACGCCCAGATGCACGAGCTGCGCCAGGCTGGGACGGAGTTCGGAGGCCTTGTAGCCCCAGCCGGTGTGGCCGCCCTTCTGGTGCGAGGCCGCCGCGGAGAGCAGGGCGATCAGCGAGGCGGACGTCGCGGCCGGGCTCACGTCCTGGTCGACCTTGCCCTTGGAGCGCAGCCCCCCGATCGCCTCCGTCAGCCCCTTGTGGAGGGTGCCCAGGATGCGCAGGCGGAGCTTGGAGAACCGTTTGTCCCCTTCGGCGGCGGCCAGGTCGACGACCCGCAGGATCGCGTCGTTGGCCCGCCAGAAGTCCATGAACCCGTCCACCAGCTCCTGGGCCGTCTGCCATCCCGCGCGGCCCGTCCAGGACCGGCCCTCCACCAGGCCGCCCAGCCCCGCGCCGCCGGCCGCCAGGTCCTCGGCGATCTCCAGGACGGCACTCTCGACGTCCGGGAAGTACTGGTAGAAGGTCGCCGGGGAGGTGCCTGCCTTGCGCGCCACGTCGATGACCTTGACGTCGCGGTAAGGGGCCGAACCGAGCATTTCTCCGAGGCAGTCCAGCAGCTTCTGCCGCGTCGCCTGCCCTCGCCGACCAGCCACGCGGCCGTCGACCGTGCGTACGTGTCCTGTCATGTCGTCAGCTTATCGACGGCCGATTCCCGCGCTATTCGGCAGACTGCAAATGGGGTGCGGGTGCTCTGCGTGACCGTTCCGGGGCCGCTAACTTGGCGCTATGGCCGAAAATGGGGCATCCGTGAATACGGAGGGCGGCGATGCCGCCATGGGCGTTCCCTGCTGGGTGGACGCCTCGCTTCCCGACGTCGAGGCGGGCAAGCGTTTCTACGGGGAACTCTTCGGGTGGAGTTTCGACCCGGTGGGACCGCGCGGGATGGAGGGCGGCCCGGCCGGCGCCGCCTGGGCGCACCGGGAGGGCGAACCGGTGGCCGCCCTGCTGCCCAAGCGGGACGGGCGGATGCCGACGGTGTGGACGGTCCACCTGTGCACCCGGGACGCGACGGCGCTGTCCCGGCGGATCCCCGAGGAGGGCGGGCAGTTGATCGCCGCCCCCGCGCCGATGGGCCGGCTGGGACGGCACGCGCTGGCGGTGGGGCCGGAGGGCGCGGTGTTCGGCCTGTGGGAGCCGGCCGCGCACGACGGCTTCGGCCGGCGGCGGCCGGCCGGCGGCGGCTTCGCCCGGGCGGTGCTCTACACCCGCGCCCCGGAGGAGGCCCGGCCGTTCTGGCAGCGGGTCTTCGGCGGGCTGCGGGACGGCATCGCCCCCCTGGCGGGCGTTTTTCCGGAAGTCATGCCGTCGCACTTTCTGGTGCATTTCTCGGTGGGGGACCTGGAGGCGGCCCTGGGGGCGGTCTACCGCCTCGGCGGCCGGGTCCAGGCGCAGCCGTTCACCACCGACCGGGGCAGGGTGGCCGTGGTGACGGACAACCAGAACGCGTCGTTCGCCCTGCTGGAGGGCTGACGGCGGGGCAGCGCCGCCCGCCCCGGCGCCCTCGGGCCCGTGGCGGGCGGGCCGGGACGGTGTGCCGGCGCCCCGGTACCGGCTCCCGAGCCTGTGACGGGCGCGTCCGCCCCGCGCCCGCCGGTCGAAATACGTCCCCGGGTTCGCGCGGCGCCGCTCGGGCAAGGAAGAATCGGGGTGCGTGCCGCCGCGGCGGTGCGGTGGTGAGACGCTGCACGGGGTCGCGTACAACACGAGGGCGACGCGGCTCTCACGGGGAGGTGGCAGGCAAGTGGTGGATCAGCTGACACAGACCGATCCGCGTCGGATCGGTCCGTTCGAGGTCCTCGGACGGCTGGGCGCCGGAGGCATGGGTCTGGTCTATCTCGCGCGCTCGGCGTCCGGGCGGCGGGTGGCGATCAAGACCGTGCGGACGGAGCTCGCCGAGGACCAGCTGTTCCGCGTCCGCTTCACGCGCGAGGTGGAGGCGGCCCGCGCCGTCTCCGGCTTCTACACGGCCGCGGTGGTCGACGCCGACCCGCGCGCCGCCGTGCCCTGGCTCGCCACCGCCTACGTGCCGGCGCCGTCCCTCGAGGAGATAGTGAACGAGTGCGGCCCGCTGCCCGTGCAGGCGGTCCGCTGGCTGGCGGCGGGCGTCGCCGAGGCGCTGCAGTCCATCCACGGCGCGGGCCTGGTGCACCGCGACCTCAAGCCGTCCAACGTCCTGGTGGTGGAGGACGGCCCGCGGGTCATCGACTTCGGCATCGCCTCCGGCGTCTCCTCCACCCGGCTGACCATGACCAACGTCGCCGTCGGCACGCCCGCCTACATGTCGCCCGAGCAGGCCAAGGACTCCCGCAGCGTCACCGGCGCCAGCGACGTCTTCTCCCTGGGCTCCACCCTCGTCTTCGCCGCCACCGGGCACCCGCCGTTCCACGGCGCCAACCCGGTCGAGACGGTGTTCATGCTGCTGCGCGAGGAGCCGGACCTCGAGGGCCTGCCCGACGAGCTGCGGCCGCTGATCGACGCCTGCATGAAGATGGAGGCCTCGGCCCGGCCCACCCCGGCCGACCTGCAGGCCCAGCTCGCCCCGCACCTGTTCGGGGCCGGTTCCGACGACAGCGGCACCGCCTCGGCGTGGCTGCCGGAGCGGGCCGTCCACCTCATCGAGCAGCGCCGCAACGGCGGACGCACCACCACGGTGACCGCGCCCCCGCAGGGCCCCGGTCCTGGCCCGCGCCCCGGCCCGGCGCCCGGTCCCGGCGTGGTGCCGCCGCGCCCGCCGCACGACCCGCCCCCGCCCCCGCCCTTGCCGCCGCACGGCCCCGGCGCCGGGCACGGCGGCCCCGTCCCGCACCCCTCGCTGCCCAGCGGGCCGCCCGACGCCGGGCCGGTGCTGCTGCCGGGCGCCCGGGTGCCGATCGGGCCCGGCCCGCGGGTCGCCGAGGTGCGCGCCGCGGTCGCCACCCGGCCGCCGCTGGCCGAGGCGGGGCTGGCGGCCTCCTGGGCGCGGCCCCAGCAGGGCGCGGCGCCGGTGCCCGCGCAGCAGCCCGGGCAGGCCGGTGAGGCGCGGACGGAGGAGCAGCCGGACGGGCGGGGCGGCTGGCGGCCGTGGCGCTTCCGGATGTCCAACGACGTCTGGGGCACCCCCGAGGTCGCCGACGACCTGGTGTACGTCACCTCCTTCGAGGTGCACGCCCTGGACGTGCAGACCGGCCGGCGCCGCTTCAAGACCCGTGACGTCGCCTGGTCGATGAAGGTCGCCGACGGGCGGATCCACGCCTCCGACGGCCCCACCCTGTTCGCCCTCGACGCCCGCGACGGCTCCGACCTGTGGCGGCTGTCCGCCGACGCCTGGGTGTACTCGCTGCAGGCCGACCGCGGCCACGTCCTCACCGGGACGCGCGGCGGCGGCGTGCAGGCCTGGGACGCCGCCACCGGGCGCCGGCTGTGGCAGCTGACCGGCGCGCAGACCGACTTCGAGACGCCGGAGGCCGGGCCCGCGCTGTACGACGGCACCGCCTACGTCTGGCAGGACGCCCGGCTGCGGGCCCTGGACGTCCGCACCGGCGAGGAGCGGTGGTCGTACCCCGTCGGCGACGCGGCGTCCTGCGGCGGCGTGCCGGTGCGGCTGCGGCCCGCCTCCGACGGGTGCGTGTACGTGTCCGCGGGCACGCGGGTGCTGGCGATCAACGTGTCCAACGGCCACGTGCACTGGCACTTCGAGGCGCCCGCGGTGTTCCTCGGCCCGCCGGCCTTCGTGCCGGGCGCGGCGGTCACCGGCGGCGGCGTGTACCTCGCCGACTACCTGGGCACGGTCTACGCGCTGGACGCGGCGGACGGCCGGGACCGGTGGCGGATCGCCACGGAGGCGCGCTCCTCCATCGAACCGGTGCTGGTCGCGGCGGGGCACGTCCACGTCGCCAGCGGCAAGGGGCTGTACACGCTGGACGCGGTCACGGGCACGCCGAAGTGGCGGTTCCAGGCGGGCGGCGACATCGTGGGCGCGCCCGCCGTCGCGGAGGGGCGGATCCACTTCGGGTCCACCGACCACCTGCTGTACACGCTCAAGGCGGACGACGGGCGGCTGCGGTGGAAGCTGGCGACGGGCGGGGAGATCACCGGGTCGCCGGTGGTGCGGGCCGGGGTGGTGTACGCGTGCAGCAAGGACCGCTGCGTCTACGCCCTCGACGCCGAGAAGGGCACCGGCACCTCCCGCCCCGCCTGACCGGCCCGCGGGGGCGGCCCGCCCGACCGGCCCACCCGGCCGGCCCGCGGGGGCGGGGTTCCGCCGGGGCGGGTCAGGGGGTGACGATCACGGGGGTGCCGGTGGTGGCGAAGTCCCAGAGGGCCTTGCCGGTGTCGGCCGGCAGCCGCACCCCGGCCGTCCGCTTCCCCTCCGCGGGCGCCGGAGACGCCCCGTCCGCCGCGTGCGAGAACGCGAAGTTCACCCCGCCGGAGAACGCGAAGTACACCACGTGCTCGATCGGCACCCCGTCCGACCCGGTCGTCGCCGCCGTCCGCGTACCGGCCGCGTACTCACCCGGCTCCGGGTCCAGCGTCCCCGGCCACACCGTGAAGCTCCGCAGCGCCTTGTCCCCGGCGTCGACCAGCCACACCCGGTCGGCCCCGAGGGAGTACACGAGCCGCCGCCCCGTGCCGGAGTCCGCCGGCACCGCCGCCGCACCGCCGTCGCCCTCGTCGCCCGGCGTCAGCGATTCCCGCGGCCGCGGCGCCTCGGACGAGGAGGCCGCCGGCCGGTCGTCCAGGGCGGTGGGCTTCGTCCCGGTGCCGGCCTGGACGGCCAGCCCGATGACCACCACGATCGCCGCGCTGGTCAGTCCGGTCACCCAGGCCCAGGTGGGAAGCCCTCGAGCAGCCACGTGCACGCATCTCCTCAGCAACGGGCCCAGGGGGGCCGCGGCGGGAACAGAGTCGGATCATCCTACGGTGACCCGCCCGGCCCCCGACCAGGGCCCCGGCCCCTGAGCCTTCCGGGACGGCTCCCGGAGCCCTCCCGTAGCCGTCCCGGAACCTACTGGTCGAGGACCGGCAGCAGCTCCGGCAGGTGCCCGTCCGAGGCGGCGGCGGCCCGCTGCCGCTCCTCGGGCACCTCCCCGTACAGCGTCGTGCGCGGCCGCGCGGGCCGTCCCGCCGCGTCGGCGATCTTCACCAGGTCCGCGACCGACCGGTAGGAGCCGTAGGAGGAGCCCGCCATGCGGGAGATGGTCTCCTCCATCAGCGTGCCGCCCAGGTCGTTGGCGCCCGACCGCAGCATCTCGGCGGCGCCCTCCGTGCCCAGCTTCACCCAGCTGGTCTGGATGTTCGGGATGTACGGGTGCAGCAGCAGCCGCGCCATCGCCGTCACCGCCCGGTTGTCCCGCACGGTCGGCCCGGGCCGCGCGATGCCCGCGAGGTACACCGGCGCGTTGGTGTGCACGAACGGCAGCGTCACGAACTCGGTGAACCCTCCGGTGCGCCGCTGGATGCCGGCCAGCGTCCGCAGGTGGCCCAGCCAGTGCCGCGGCTGGTCGACGTGGCCGTACATCATCGTGGACGACGACCGGATGCCCAGCTCGTGCGCCGTGGTGACCACCTCGACCCAGGTCGCGGTGGGCAGCTTGCCCTTGGTCAGCACCCACCGCACCTCGTCGTCGAGGATCTCCGCCGCCGTGCCGGGGATGGTGTCGAGGCCCGCCTCCTTGGCGGCGGTCAGCCACTCCCGGATCGACATCCCGGTGCGGGTCGCGCCGTTGACGACCTCCATCGGCGAGAAGGCGTGCACGTGCATCCCCGGCACCCGCTCCTTCACCGCCCGCGCGATGTCGAAGTAGGCGGTGCCCGGCAGGTCGGGGTGGATGCCGCCCTGCATGCAGACCTCGACCGCGCCGACGTCCCACGCCTGCTGGGCGCGGTCGGCGACCTGCTCCAGCGACAGCGTGTACGCGTCCGCGTCGGTGCGGCGCTGCGCGAAGGCGCAGAAACGGCAGCCGGTGTAGCAGACGTTGGTGAAGTTGATGTTCCGCGTGACGATGTAGGTGACGTCGTCCCCGACGGCGGACCTCCGCACGTCGTCGGCGACCCGGCAGAGCGCGTCCAGGGCCGCGCCGTCCGCGTGGAAGAGGGTGAGCGCCTCCTCGTCGGTCAGCCGCGTGGGGTCGTCCGCGGCCGTCCGCAGCGCGGCCCGCACGTCGCCGTCGATCCGTTCCGGCACCATGCCCGGCGCGGCGGCCTCGCGCAGCGACTCCCAGTCGCCGTACACCTCGTCGAAGTCGTCCCGCCGGTCGGCGGTGCGGCCCTCGGAGTCGATGGTGCGGTGCAGGTCGGTGCGGCCGGACGGCGTGAACGCCTCGTCCGGCTCCTGCCAGGGCCGCCCCTCGACCACCGCGTCCGGCACCGCCAGGCCGGTCTCCGGGTCGGCCAGCGCCCGCACGTGCGGCAGCACCCGCGGGTCCAGCCAGGGCTCGCCGCGCCGCACGAACTCCGGGTACACGCAGAGACGTTCACGCAGCGCGAACCCGGCCGCGGCGGACCGCTCGGCCAGCTCGTCGATCTGCGGCCAGGGCCGCTCCGGGTTGACGTGGTCGATGGTGAGGGGGGAGACGCCGCCCCAGTCGTCGATGCCGGCCCCGATCAGCCGCTCGTACTCGGCGTCCACCAGGTTCGGCGGCGCCTGGAGGCAGGCGGAGGGGCCCATCACCACGCGCGCCACCGCCACCGCGGCGACCAGCTCGTCCAGCTCGGCGTCCGGCATGCCGCGCATCGCGGTGTCCGGCTTGGCGCGGAAGTTCTGGATGATCAGTTCCTGGACCGAGTGGTATGCCCGCGCCACCTTCCGCAGCGCGAACAGCGACTCCGCCCGCTCCTCGTAGGTCTCTCCGATGCCGATCAGGATTCCGCTGGTGAACGGCACCGAGGACCGGCCCGCGTCCTCCAGCACCCGCAGCCGCACGGCCGGTTCCTTGTCGGGGGAGCCGTGGTGGGGGCCGCCGGGCTCGGACCACAGCCGGGTCGCCGTCGTCTCCAGCATCATCCCCATCGAGGGGGCGACCGGCTTGAGCCGCTGGAAGTCCGTCCAGCTCAGCACCCCGGGGTTGAGGTGGGGCAGGAGGCCGGTCTCCTCGAGGATCCGGATCGAGATCGCCCGCACGTAGGCGATGGTGTCGTCGTAACCGTGCGCGTCCAGCCACTCGCGGGCCTCCGGCCAGCGGTCCTCCGGCTTGTCGCCGAGGGTGATCAGCGCCTCCTTGCAGCCCATCGCCGCGCCCTTGCGGGCGACGTCCAGGACCTCGTCCGGGGACATGAACATCCCGTGGCCCGCGCGGCGCAGCTTGCCCGGCACGGTCACGAAGGTGCAGTAGTGGCACTTGTCCCGGCACAGGCGGGTGAGCGGGATGAACACGCTCCTGGAGTACGTGATGACGCCGGGCCGCCCGGCCGCCTCCAGGCCCGCGTCCCGGACCCGGGAGGCGGTGGCGCACAGGTCGTCCAGATCCCCGCCGCGCGCCTGCAGCAGCACGGCCGCCTCGGCCACGTCCAGCGTGACCCCGTCACGGGCCCGCCTGAGGGCGCGGCGCATCGAGTTCTCGGTGGGGCGGCCGGTTCCGGAACTGGCGGAAGTCGTCATCCCACGAGCATACGAGCGGGACGAGCTGGGCAAACAAGGGCGTCCCGCAGGGTGGGCGCGGGGCGCCCGGCCCCTCCCGCCGGCGGGCGCCCGCCCCTCCCCCCGAAATGTTTCCGCGGCGGGCGCCGACGCCTGGTACGTTCACGGCCGCTTTGCTGAGTGCACGTCAGAAGAGGGGGGCGAGTCGGCATGAAGAAGTCCGGTCGGCGCGGACGGGGCGGGGTCGTCCTGGCCGCCGCCGTGCTGCTGGCGGGGACGCCGGGGGTGGCGTCCGGGGCGGAGAACCCGCCGCTGCGGCCCCTGGCGGAGGACCTGAGGACCGGGGACGCGGCGTGCGCGCACGGGCAGGACGCGCCGTACGTGCCGGAGAAGCCCCGGCTGGAGGCGGTCTTCCGGGACCCCGATCCCTCGGCCCGGCTGAGCGCCGAGTTCGAGGTGTGGTGGACCGACGCGGAGGGCGCCGAACGGCGCGGGACACTGACCACCACCGCGAGCACCGTGGGCAGCCCCGTCCGGCTGACCCCGTCGTTCGACGTCCCGCAGGACACGCTCGTCTCCTGGCGGGTGCGCTCGGTCGCCTCCCAGGGCGCCGTGTCCCCGTGGAGCGACGAGGAGGGCGGCCACGCCTGCCGGTTCGTCGTGGACGCCACGCACCCCGAGGCGCCGGAGGTCACCTCCGACCGCTACGACGACACCACCTGGTGGGACGGCGTCGGGGTCTACGGCGGTTTCACCTTCGACTCGCCCTCGGACGACGTGGTGGCCTACCACTACCGCTTCATCGGCGGCACCGAGCGGACCGTGGAGCCCGAGGAGGAGGGCGGAGCGGCCACCATCCGCTTCGCGCCGTCGAAGTCGGGGACCGACTACCTGACCGTGCGGGCGACCGACCGCGCCGGCAACACCAGCGCCGAGAGCGCCTTCTGGTTCCGCGTCGCCGAGGGCCGCGCCCCGGTCGCCCGCTGGAAGCTCGCCGACGAGACCGCCGAGACCGGCCCGGCGCTGCGCGCCGGGGACGGCGTGACGTTCCAGGACACCGCCCCCTACGGCACCGGCCTCGACGGCAGCGCGCGGCTCGACGGCGCGGGCAACGGGTACCTGACCCCCGACGAGCCCGTGGTCGACACCCGGAAGACCTACGCGGTCGGCGGCTGGGTCCGGCCCGGCCGGACGGACCGTGCCATGACGGTGGCCGGCCAGGACGCCGCCGACGGCACCTCCGCCTTCACCCTGGGCCTGCGGCCCACCGGAGACGGCGACGCCGACTGGGCGTTCCGCTTCGGCGGCGCGACCGTCTCGGGCGGCGGCCCGGAGACCGGCGACTGGGCCCACGTGCTGGGCGTGTTCGACGCCGAGGACGACACCGTCCGCCTCTACGTCGACGGCCGGCAGGTCGGCGAGAAGGCCCAGGCCACCCCGGTCGCCGCGCCGGGCGCCTTCCAGCTCGGCCGGGCCCGTGGCGACGGCGGGGACCGCTGGCACGGAGACCTGGCCGACGTCCGCGTCTGGGACCGCCTGGTGGTCCCGGGCGAGGCGAAGGAGCTCGGACGGCAGGAGCCGCAGCGGGTGGGTGGCTGGGACTTCGAGTCCGTCGCGGACGGCGCCGCCCCCGGCAGCGAGGGCGGTCCGCTCACCCTGCACGAGGGCGCCGACGTCTACCGGTACGTCGACGACTGGGACTGCTGGCTGGACCCGGACTGCGTACCCGCCCGCTCCGCCCTGAAGGGGAACGCGCACGTCGAACTGGACGGGTCGACCGGCCACGCGACCGCCGGCGGCCCGGTGGTGGAGACCGGCGGAAGCTGGACCGTCGGCGCGTACGTCCGGTTCGCCGAGACCGCGCCGGACGAGCCGATGACGGTTCTCTCCCAGGGCGGCGGGCACGGCGACGCGTTCCAGGTCCGCTACGACCCGGCCACGGGGATGTGGCAGCTCGTGGTGACCGACGGGGACACCGCCGACGCCGCCAGGACGGTGGTCTCCCAGCACGCCCGGCCGGCCTACGGGCAGCCCGCCGACCAGGAGATCGTGGTGGTCCACGACGACGCGGCCGACCGGATCACCCTCTACGTCGACGGCGGGGGCGGCGAGGCCGCCTCCGCCTCGTTCGACTCCGCCTGGGCCGCCGAGGGCCCGCTGCAGGTCGGCCGCGGCCGCACCGCGGACGGCTGGGGCGAGTACTTCCACGGCGCCGTCGACAACGTCCGGGTGTTCACCGGCGCCCTCGCCGCGGACGAGATCTGGCGCGCGATGCAGTGACGACCGCCCTGCCCCGCCCCGGTCCGGTCCGCCCCGGTCCGGTCCGATACGCGCCCGCCCCTCGCGCTGCGAGCGGCGGGCGCCGTCGTTCCCGCCGAGGTCCGGCCCGGCGCCCGCCGCTGCGGCCCTTGGCGGAGGACCCGAGAACCGGGGACCCGGCGTGGGCGCACGGGCGCCTTCGCGGGGCGTCCGCGCGGCGCCTTCGCGTGGGCGTCCGCGCGGCGCCGGGGCGCGGGTGCTGTGGGCGTCCGGGGCGGATCCCGTGGAAGCGTCGGCGTCACCGGGCCCGTACATGCGCATCGGCCAGAATTGCCCGTTCCGCCCGGAGCGCCGGACGACTAGCGTCGGCGGGAACCGGGCCCCGGCCGACCGCGGGTGCGGAAGCAAGCAGGCGTGGGCGACGGCCGTGGGAGGTCGGGCGGTGGCTGGTGCGTGGGGCCGGGCCGAGTTGCAGGACTTCCGGAGCAGGGTGCGCGGCGTCGTGCTCGGGGCCGCCGTGGGCGACGCGCTGGGCGCGCCGCTGGACGGGACGACCGCCGCCCGGATCGTGGAGGAGCACGGCCCCGAGGGGCTGGCCGCGCCGGTCCCGGCGTTCGGGCGGCTCGGCGCGGTCACCGCCGTCACCCAGCTCTCGCTGTTCACCGTGGACGGGCTGATCCGGGCCCAGGTCCGCCGGGACACCGGCGTCTGGCACCCGCCGAGCGACCTGCACCGGGCCTGGCGGCGCTGGACGGCCACCCAGCACGACTGGGGGCCCGACGAACGCCGCAAGGACGACGGCTGGCTGGCCCGCGAAGAGTGGCTGTACGCCCGCCGCGCCCCGCACGGCCCCACCCTGCGGGCGCTGGGCGAACGGGCCATGGGCACGCCCGCCGAACCGAGGAACCCCGCCGAGCGCGGCCCGCACGCGGCGGCCCGGAGCGCGCCGTTCGGGCTCCTGGTCGGCTGGGAACCGCAGTTGGTCGCCCAGCTCGCCGTGGAGTGCGCCACCCAGACCCACGGCCACCCCACCGCCTACCTGGCGGCCGGGGCCTACGCGGTCACCGTGCACGGCCTGGCACGCGGGGAGGCGCTGCCGCGGGCCGTGCGGGCGGCGATCGGGGCGCTGGCGCCCTGGCCCGGCCACCAGGAGGTCACCGCGGCCCTGGAAGGCGCTCTGGAGTCCCCGGGGGAGCCGTCGGCACCTCTGGGGGCCGATGCGGGGGCGGAGGAGGTCCTGGCGGCCGCCGTGCGCGCCGCGCTGAGCGGGGAGGACGTGCGGCACGCGCTGTGCCTCGCGGTGAACCTCGGCGGCCCGGCGAGCGTCACCGGAGCGCTGACCGGCGGACTGCTCGGGGCGCTGCACGGCGAGACGGCACTGCCGCCCGCGTGGCTGGCCGAACTCGAGGGCCGGCCCACGCTGGTGCTGCTGGCCGACGACTTCGCGATCGAGATGACCCAGGGCCCGGCGCTGCACGGCCCCTCGTACGCCTCGCCCGGCTGGCTGACCCGCTACCCGCGGGGCCCGCGGCCGGAGGAGGACTGAGCGGAACCGGCCGACCGCACCGGCCGACCGGACAGGGCGACCGTGCAGGGCGACGGAACAGGCCGACGGAACAGGCTGACGGAATCCGCCCGGGACGGACGGAGGACGGACAAGGGCGAGCCCCCTCGGCCAGGACGGCGAGCCGGTCGAGAGGGCTGTGTCGAGAGGGCTGTTCAGGGTGGCGCCCCGTGGGGCCGGTGGTACCGGCTCTCGGCGGTCGCTCAGATCCCGCCGAACGCCCCACGGTTGACGCCGGAGACGAAGGCGCTCCAGGAGTCGGCCGGGAAGGCGAGGGTCGGGCCCGCCGGAACCTTCGAGTCCCGCACCGCGAGCTCCTCGCGCAGCGGGGACTTGACCTCCACGCACGCACCGTTACCGGTCGAGTAGGAGGACTTGGTCCACGCGGGGGTGGCGCCCTGACGAATAGCCATTTTCACTCCGAGTTAACTGAGGGTGACGAACCAGGTGATCTCCGCCAACCGCCTGTCACGGTTGGCGTGATCGACGCTACTCGCCGCCCAGCGGATCGGAGGAGTCGATTCACTCGTGTGGATGGCATGTCCCAATAGGCCCTACCGACACAGCAGTTGTGCGTGTACGGTTCGTCTTTTTGCCGCTGGCAAAGTCCAGTGACAACTGATTCAGGGCGGTCGGGTCACGCTGCGTGACGGCCCGGTGGTCGCGCGCCGGTCGCGCGCCGGTCACGCGTAGGACTTGGCGATGTCCTCGATGAACTGCCGCGACTGCTCCACGTTCAGCGCCTGGGCCCGCAGGTGCTCGTACATCACGCTGTACTTCTGGACGTCGTTCGGCTTCTCCAGGTACAGGTCGCTGGTGACGCCCTCGATGTAGACCACGCTGGAGTCCGACGCGTCGGGGAACTCCAGGATGGCGTACTGGCCGTTGAGCCCCGGGTGGGCGCCCAGCTCGAAGGGGATCACCTGCACCGTGACGTGCGGCAGCTGCGCCTGCTCGACCAGGTGCTCCAGTTGCTCCCGCATCACCGCCCGGTTGCCCACGATCCGCTTCAGCGCGGCCTCGTCGAGCACCGTCCACAGGCGCAGCGGGTTCTCCTGGGCGTTGATCCGCTGCTGGCGGCGCAGCCGCACCTGCACCCGCTTCTCGATGTCCGCGGCCGCCGTCTCCGGCAGCGCGCCGGTGATCAGGGCCTCCGCGTACTGCCGGGTCTGGAGCAGGCCCGGCACCACCTGCGGGTCGTAGACGCGCAGGCTGGCCGCGTCCGTCTCCAGGCCGATGTAGACGCTGTACGGGATGTCGCCGAAGGAGTGCCACCAGCCCTGCTGGCGGGAGTCCTTGGCCATCTGCATCAGCGAGTCGACGATCCGCTGGTCCTCGACCTCGTACACCCCGCAGAGGTCGCGGACGTCGCGCTGGCTGATGGACCGGCGGCCGTTCTCGAGACGGCTGATCTTCGACTGCGAGACCAGCAGCCGCTCCGCCACTTCCTCGGCCGTCATGCCCTTCTGCTCACGGAGCCGGCGGAGCTCCTGGCCCAGGCGGCGGCGCCTGACGGTTGGGTTGACACTGGACGCCACGGACGGCACCTCCGGCTGCGTACCTCAACTTTGCGTATCTGCTGTTCAGCAGATTGCCACCTGGGTGTGCGCCACCGCTGGAAAACGGCGGACAATCGCTGCGCACGCGTGACGGCATGGCCACATGACATCCCTACCGGGTGAGAATCCCGAACGCCGGTTCACGCTTTCGGGTGGGACTTGGCGGCGCGCGTTGACACACGTCCGGGAACGGCTCACGCCCGGACGGGCGGCGGACCGGTGGGGTCCACCGCCCGTCCGGGCGTGCGTGGGTGCCGGGGTCAGCGTGCGACGGCCCGGGCCATCGGGCCGGGATGCGGCTGCGCCGCCACACCCCTGACCGCCTGCTGCGGCGCCGTCGCCCGCCCGTGCGCCGGAGCGGCCGGGCGGCCGTTCTGCGCCTGGGCGGCCCGGCGTGGTTGCGCCGCCGCGCCGTTCTGGACGTCCATCACGGCGTGCGCCACGAGACCGCCCATCGGGTCGTGCCTGATCAGGTCCCGCAGCCGGGAGCGGGCCGAGCGGCCCTCGTTCCCCGGGTACAGGTGCTTGCCGAGACCGACCGCGTGGGCCAGTGCGGCGAGCGCGGCGGTCCGGGGGTCCGGTGGGACGCCCGTCTTGATCGCCGTGTCCAGCCGGGATCTGATCTCCCGGCTGATGGCCGTGTCCGTCGCCTGGTAGCGAGTCGTCGGCAGCACCCCGCACATCGGACCGGCCACGGCATGCACCATGCCGCACCGCTCCAGGTGAGCGAGGTAGGTCTGGCGGAGCCCCAGCCGGGGTCCGCCGATCCAGTGGACCGCGCGTACCGGGGCGCCGCGTCTGCGCAGCAGCTCCAGTGCGTGGTCCAGAGTCGGATCTCCTGTCGGCCGTGGCATCACCACGGAGATACGATCCCCGTCCGGGGCTATCCGTCCGGCCATGGCCAGCTCGACGAGCTGTGCTCCGGCCAGACCCAGGTCGAGCGACTGAGGCTGTGCAGTGGTGCCCGTGGCCGGGTCCAATGCCAGCAGCAGAAGCTCCTCCGGAAGTGTTCTGCGGCTCTTGCCCATCCATGCCTCCCCGCGTGGATGTACGACAGGGTGACCCCTCTCACAGTCATCTGTCGAGAGTGCGGGTCCGCAATCGGATGGAACCGGCAGGTATGTCGTTCTCGTCCTTGCGGAGGGGCCGGGTGCGCGGACGCGACACTGGAACCGGGTCCGGACGGTGGCCGCCCGGCGTTGACGGTCGGCTGGTTGGGCAGGCGCACGGGGAGTGCGCGGCGTATGGAGGAGGCATTGGTGGCGGGCGAGTCCCCCGACAGGTCGAAGCAGCGAGAGTCCTCGGCGGGTACGACGCCGGGCACGGGGGAACCGGTTGCGGAGACCGCCGCGGTGTCGGCGGCCGCCGATCCGCGTGCCGCCTTCGCCCGGACCGCCGTGGCCGAGGCGCCGCGGGACGGTGACGACGACGGCGCCGACGCGCCCTCCGCCGCCTTCGCGGCTTCCACGGCCTCCATGGTCCCTCCGGAACACTCGGACGGCCCTGACGGCTCCGACGGCTCCGCACGCGCCTCCGAGGGCGCCTCCGTGGACGGCGAGGACGCCGGGGGCCGCGGGAGCGCGGAGCGGCCCGAGGAGGCCCAGGAGGGCGCCGACGCCTCCGCGGTCGCGGAGGAGGACTCGCGCCCGCGCTCCGCCGCCTCCCCGCAGCTCGCCACCGGGGAGCGCGGCGAGGCCGACGCCCACGACGCCTCCCAGGGGGACGCTGCCCAGGGGGACGCCGCCGAGGAGCGCGCCACCGCGGACGACACGACGGTCCGCCCGGACGGCGAGCCGGAACAGGACGCCGGGCCCGAGGACGAGCCCGCCGCCGAGCGGAACGGGGACGACGCCCCGTCCGCCGCCGAGCCCGCCGCCGGGAAGCCGGGGTCCGGCGATGACGAGCCGGAGTCGGAGCGTGTGGTGCCGGCGTTCGGTGCGGCTTCGGGTGTGGATGCCGGGGAGCCTCTGGCCGACGGGGAGGCGTCCGCTGCCGACGAGGGTTCGGCTGACGATGCGGCGAAGGGCGAGCCGGAGGCGACTGCCGCCGCTGGGAAGCCGGAGTCGGGCGATGACGAGCCGGAGTCGGAGCGTGCGGTGCCGGCGTTCGGTGCGGCTTCGGGCGTGGATGCCGGGGAGCCCTTGGCCGACGGGGAGGCGTCCGTCGACGAGCGGCCGGGCGACGACGCGGAGAAGGACGACCCGAAGGCCGAGGCTTCGGCCGACGACGAGGGTTCGGCTGACGATGCGGTGAAGGGCGAGCCGGAGGCGACTGGCGGCGCCGGGAAGCCGGGGTCCGGCGGTGACGAGCCGGAGCCGGGGCGGGCCGTGCCGGCGTCCGGGGCCGCCTCCGGCGTGGACCCCGAGGCGTCGGCTGCCGGCCAGGTGAAGGGCGAGCCGGGGTCCGGCGTGGACGACGAGGCGTCGGCGCCGGAGGACGTCGCAGCCGACGACGCGGTGAAGGACGAGCCGTCTCGCAAGCCCGCCGCGCCGGCCGAGGACGGGCACGGGGACGATGACGGCCCCGCGGCCGAGACGGCCGACGCGGACGACGAGGCCGACGCGGACGCGGACGAGGACAGGCGGCCCGCGTGGGCTGCCGGTCCGCTGCCGGCGGAGGAGAAGCGCGACGCGACGCACGTCCTCGGCAAGGTCGCGCCACCCGCGGACAAGGCGGCGAAGAAGCCCGCCGCCAAGCCCGTGGACCAGCCCACCACCGCGATCCGCCTCGGCCGCCCCGGCGCCGAGCGCCCCCTGGACCAGCCGACCACGCAGCTGAAGGTCGGCGCGGCGGAGGAGCCGTCGACGCGGAAGCCGTCCGCGGCCCCCGCGACCCCCGCGGCTCCTGCCGCCGGGGCGTCGGCGACCGAGACCACCGCCATCCCCCAGATCGGCCCCGAACGCACCACCCAGCAGCCGCTGCCGCCGAAGCCGCCGCTGGACCTGCTGGCCGAGCTGACCAACACCCCGCCGCCGCCGGACACCCTGCCGCGCCGGGTGATGCGCCGGGTCAAGATCTGGACCCCCGTGGTGCTGCTGCTGGCGGTCGTGCTGGCGATCGTCCAGATGGTCCGCCCGCTGCCCGAGCCCGCGCTCGTGCTGACCGCGCAGGAGAGCCACCGGTTCGACGGCGACCCGGTCGCCCTCCCGTGGCCGGGTGAGGGCCAGGGCTCGATGGACGTCATCGGCATCGGCACCGTCGACCGGTTCGGCGACCAGAAGCCGGTCCCGATCGCCTCGGTCACCAAGTCGATGACCGCCTACGTGATCATGAAGGAGAACCCGCTCAAGGTCGGCGAGGAGGGCCCGATGATCACCATCGACGCGCTCGCCGAGAAGGAGGGCGGCTACGACAAGCCCGGGCAGGACGAGTCCACGCTCAACAACGTCAAGGAGGGCCAGAAGCTGAGCCTCCGCGACGCGCTCTCCGCCGTGATGATTCCGTCCGCGAACAACATCGCGCGCCTGCTGGCCCGTTGGAACGCCGGCTCGGAGGAGGCGTTCGTCGAGAAGATGAACAAGACCGCCGACGAGCTCGGGATGAGGAACACCACCTACACCGACCCCTCCGGTCTCAAGGAGTCGACCGTCTCCACGGCCGACGACCAGGTGAAGCTGGGCGTCGCGATGATGAAGATGCCCGGCATGGTGGACATCACCAACAAGGGCTCCTGGAAGGACCCGTCGGGGCGGATCCACTACAACTACAACACCCTGGTCCCGTACGACGGAGCGATCGGCATCAAGACCGGCTCGACCACCAAGGCCGGCGGCAACCTGCTCTTCGCCGCCACCAAGGACGTCGACGGGGAGACGGTGACCCTGGTCGGCGCGATCCTCGGGCAGCACAAGCCGTACATCCTCGACACCGTCAACGCGGTCTCGAAGACGGCCATGCTGGCCACCCAGGACGCCCTGACCTCGGAGACCATCCTCAAGAAGGGCGACGTCGTCGGTTACGTGGACGACCGGCTCGGCGGCCGCACGCCCGTGATCGTCTCCGAGGACGTCAAGGCGGTCGGCTGGGCCGGGCACGAGGTCAAGCTGACCTTCGACCCCAAGGAGAACCTGCCGCACGCGGCGGCCGCCGGGACCGAGGTCGGTTCGCTGACGGTCGGCGACGGCAAGGGCGGAGCCGTCACGGTCCCGGTGCAGCTCCAGAGCGACCTGGCGGAACCGGACGCGGTGGCCAAGCTGACCCGCGTCGCCTGAGCCCGAGCCCGAGCCTCGGCCTGAGCCCCGTCGCGGGACGCCGACCAGGCGTTCCGCGGCGGGGCGTCGTGCTAGCGTCGCCCGGCAGTGGGCCGGGGCCGGCCCGGGGCCGCGCGACGGGAACCTACGGACGGGACAAGGGAGTTCCAGGACGTGAGCACAGCGGATCGGGCGCGCGCGCCGCACTCCACGGCCTCCGCCGACGCGCCGCGGGTGCCCGCGCCGGCCGGCCGGCCCGCCGCCGAGCACCTGCCGCCGTCCACCGGAACCCCGCGTCCACCGGGCCCCGGGCCCGCCCCGGAGTCCGGCCCCGGCCGTCCCCCCGAAGCGCCGCGCGAGGCCCGGCCCGGCACCGACTCCGCCGCCGACTCCGCCGCCGGGGCCACCGCCGGAACCACCGGCACCACCGGCACCGCCCGCCCCGCCACGACCGCCCGCGCCGTTGCCGTCCTGCGCCATCCGGCGACCGTCGTCACGGTCCTCGCCGGTGCCCTGCACGTCCTCTGGTTCTTCGCGTTCGCGAACAGTGGCGGCGACCTGGCGGCCCAGGACGCCTGGGCGGAGTTCGTCGGACGTCACCCCGACTCGGCCTACAACATGGCCTGGTACGGCGGGATGCACCCGGTCTCGTACAGCGTGGTCTCGCCCTACCTGATGCACCTCCTCGGGGTGCGGACCACGATGATGCTCTCCGGCACCCTTTCCGCCGGGCTGCTGACCCTGATCCTCTGCCACGCACGCACCGGCCCCGCCCCGCGTCCGGCCCCACATGGCCGCACCGGTCACCGCCATGTGTGGCCCGCCGCCCTCGCCGGGGTGTTCGGCCTGTTCTGCAACGCCGTCTCCGGCCGGGTCACCTTCGGCCTCGGCGTGCTGTTCGCGCTGGCCGCGGTGGCCGCCGTGTTCTGCGTGCCGCGACGGTGGCGGCACCGGCGCGGGGCACGGGCGGCGTGCGTCGTCCCGCTGGCCGCGCTCGCCACCATGGCGTCGCCGGTGGCCGGGCTGTTCCTGGGGCTGATCGCCGTCGCCCTGTTCGTCCAGCGCCGCCGCCCCGGCGCGTGGGCGCTGGGCCTCGGCCCGTCGCTGGTGGTCGCCGTGTCCGCCTGGATGTTCCCGTTCTCCGGGACCCAGCCGGTGGGCCTGGGCACCATCGCGCTGCCGGTGGCCATGGCCGTGCTGGTGTACGCGGTGACGCCGACCGACTGGACCACCGTCCGCGCCACCTGCGCCGTCTACGGGGTCGCGGTGGTGCTGGTGTGGGCGATCAGCTCCCAGATCGGCTCCAACATCACCCGCCTGGCGATGCTGTTCGCCGGTGTGGCGCTGCTCGCCGTGCTGCCGTTCACCGAGCCGCGCTCCCGGCGCTGGTACACGGCGCTGCTCTCCTTCGCGCTCTTCGTCGGCTGGGTCGGCGTCAGCACGGTCGGCGACGTGGTCAGCATGAAGCCCGACGCCATCTGGGCCCGTGACGTCGCCCCGCTGATCGACCGGCTGCGCCGGAGCGGCACCGGCGCCGACCAGGGCCGCGTCGAGGTCGTCCCGGCCAGCTCGCACGCCGAGTCCTCCGCCCTGGTCCCCTACGTCAACCTGGCCCGCGGCTGGAACCGTCAGGCCGACCGGGAGCGCAACCCGCTCTTCTACGACGGCACGCTGAACGCCGTCACCTACCGGCAGTGGCTGAGCCGCTGGGCCGTCCACCAGGTGGTGCTGCCGCTGCACGGCAGGCCCGACGGGGACGGCGGCCGGCAGGAGCGGGAGCTGATCGAGGGCGGGCTGCCCTACCTGGAGGAGGTGTGGTCGGACGACAACTGGCGGCTGTACGCCGTCACCGACCCCACCCCGCTGGCCGACCCGCCGGCCGAGGTCGTCCGGGCCGACGAGGAGGAGCTCACCGTGCGGGTGCCGCGTCCCGGCCGGTACACCGTGCGGGTGGCCCACTCGCCGTGGCTGGGCCTCTTCGACGCGGCGGGGGAACTGGTGCCCCCGCCGGAGCCGGACGGCCGGAACCTGCGCGGCTGCCTGACGCCCGGCGCCGAGGACGCCTGGGGCGTCGCCTGGACCGTCCTGGACGCCCCGGCCCCGGGCACGTACCACCTCGCGGCCCGCTACCGGATACCGCGCGGCACACCGTGCCCGGAACCGGACCCGTCCTAGGCCTCCACCGGGTACGCCACGTCACAGACCGGGTCGGTGGGCCCCGCGGCGGGCCAGTCGGCGAAGTACACCTCGCGGCACGGCCCGGCGACCCGCAGGTCCCGCTCGCCGACCCACCGCTCCACCGCCTCGAAGGCGTTGAGGATCATCGGCTGGGCCACCTCCGCCTTGGTGATGCGGGTGAACGCCAGCCGGCGGGACGGCTCCTCGCGCACGGTGACGCCCTTGCCGTGGCGCGCGGCCCACGCCCGCGCGGCCTCCGCGTCCCGCACCGGCACGCAGACCTCGGCGGGGCCGTCGCTCTCCTGCGACACCTCCGCGTGGTAGGCCACGAACGGCGCGGCGGCGACGCCACCGCACTCCTCGGCGGCCACCCGCTGCAGCCGGTCCAGCGTGCCGCCGATCCAGTCCGGCAGCTCGCCCAGCAGGACGTGCCGCTTCAGGGAGAGCACCGTGCCGCCCGGCGCCTCCGCCGTCTCCACCGTGTACCGCTCGTTCATCGGGGAACTCCTTCCGCCCAGTCGCGCACGGAGGAAGTCCACGAGCGCCCGCTGCCCGGCGAGCCGCGCCTCGACGCCGGCCCAGTAGGCGCGCACCCGCTCCGCGGCCGCCGCACCGTCGCCGTCCATCAGCGCCATCACCTCGGCGACCACCGCCAGCGGCATGTCCAGGTGCCGCAGGTGCACGATGGTCCGGGCCCGCTCCACCTGCTCCCGCCGGTAGTAGCGGTAGCCGGTCGCCGGGTCGACGTACGCGGGGGGCAGCAGCCCCAGCCGGTCGTAGAGCCGCAGCGCCTTCGCGGACAGGCGCACCCTGGCGGCGAACGCGCCGATGCTGATCAGCCCGTCGCCGCCACGGATCGCGTCAGTCATGCCCGAAGCCTCCTCCGTCACCGGACCCTCGGCCCGGTGACGGGGAGACTGGGCCCTGCCCCTGGGGCAAGGTCAACGCCGTCGCCCCCGGAGCACCCCGGAACCCCGGAGCACCCCGGAACCGGCCGGATCAGCCGAGGACCTTCTCGATCGCGGCCACGACCTCGTCGGACTCCGGCTCGGTCTGCGGCGCGAAACGGGCCACGACCCGGCCGTCCCGGTCCACCAGGAACTTCTCGAAGTTCCACCGGACGTCACCGGTGTGCCCCTCGGCGTCGGCGAACGGGGTCAGCAGCCGGTACAGCGGGTGCCGCCCGTCCCCGTTCACCTCGACCTTCTCGGTCATCGGGAACGTCACGCCGTAGGTCGCCGAGCAGAACTCCGCGATCTCCTCGGCCGACCCCGGCTCCTGCCCCATGAACTGGTTGCAGGGCACGCCCAGCACGGCGAACCCGCGCTCGGCGAACCGCTCGTGCAGCTTCTCCAGCCCGTTGTACTGCGGCGTCAGCCCGCACCGGGACGCCACGTTCACGATCAGCAGCGCCGTCCGGCCGGCGTACTGCCCCAGGTCCGCGGAGCCGCCCTGGAGCGCCCCGATCTCGACGTCGAACACCGCATTCTCTGCCTTGGTCATGCCCGGAGCCTAGCCGGGCCGGCGCGCGCACCGGAGCAGACCCGAACCGATGACTTTCCGGCCCGCCGCCGGTCTCCGGTGCGTACCGTCCCGTACCGTGCGGCCCGTCGCACGGACGCGAACAACCAGTGCAGCCACCAGTGCAGCCCACCAGTGCAGGGGAGCCCCTCCGGATGCGTGTCGTGATCACCCAGTTCATCAGCCTCGACGGCGTCACCCAGGCGCCCGGCGGTCCCGAGGAGGACACCGACGGCGGCTTCGCCCACGGCGGCTGGACCGTCCCGCACTTCGACGACGAGGTGGTGGGCGGCGCCTTCGACGCGGCGCTCGAGGGGGCCGGCGCCCTGCTCTTCGGCCGCCGCACCTGGCAGGTGATGGCGGGCGCCTGGCCCGGGCGGGCCGGCGACCCCTTCGCGGACCGGATGAACGCCATCCGCAAGTACGTCGTCACCGACAGCCTCGGCGACGCGGACCTGACCTGGGAGAACACCGTCCGTCTCCCCGGGGCGGAGTTCCCGGGGCGGATCCGGGCCCTGCGCGAGGAGGAGGGCCGCGACATCGTGGTGATGGGCAGCGCCTCGATCGCCCGCGCGCTGATGAGCGAGGGGCTGGTCGACGAGCTCCGCCTGACCCAGATGCCGGTCGTCGTCGGCGGCGGCAAGTCGGTCTTCCCCACCGACGGCACCCTCACCACCTTCCGCCTGGCCTCCGTCACCACCAGCCCCAAGGGCGTCAACGCCCTCGTCTACCGGCGCGCCGACGCGTGACGTGACGGGCCGCGCGGGCCGTCACAGCCCGCGCAGCGCCCCGTACAGGTCGGCAGCCGCCCGGCAGAGCACGCCGCCGTCCCGCACCCGCGCCGGTGTCCACCCGTTGGGAAGCCGCCCCGTGCCCCTGCCCGTCATCCCGCCATCCTGGCAGGACCGGGAGCACCTGGAGCACGGCCGGCGGGAACGGCGGCCGTCGAGGGCGGGGTGACCGGTGCTCGCATACTCAGGTGAAGGTGAGTAGGCGCACTCTGCGGGGCGGACGGGCGCGGCGACGACGATGAGGCCATGACCTCGAACAGACTCACCCCCTCCACGAACCTCCACCACCTGCTGTCGGTCCTCGCCCTCGCCGGAGTGGCGGCGGCCGCCTGGGCCGGATGGCTCGGCTGGGACCAGCAGCGCGACGTCCACCCGGACGGGCACACCACCGGCCCCTACGAGGCCTGGCAGGTGATCGGCCTGGTGCTGACGCTGCTCGGCGCGGTGGTGCTCGCCGCGTCCCGCCGCCACCACGTGGGCGCGGTGCTCGGCACGGCGACCGGCCTGGCCGTCGCGACCTGGTACGACTGGTCGGACGACGGCAGCGGCCTGTTCGTCGTCGGCGTCTTCCTCGTCACGGCCGCCGCCCTGGCCGGCACCACCCTCACCTGCGCCGTGACCGCCGCGGTGACCCGGCGCCGGGCTGCCTCCCCGCACCCCAGCGCGTAGACCACCGCCCCCGGTCGGCGGCCCCCGGGAGGGCGGGCCGCCCCCGGTCGGCGTCCTACCGGGTGCCGCTACCGGCCGGCGCCCGTTTCCGGCCACTCGCGGTCGACGGGTGCCTGTCGGGCCGCCTCCGGTCGATGCCCTGTCGGAGGCGCTGTCGGGGACGCCGTCCCCGGTCAGGGGCGCCGGCGGGCGGCTCGGGTCGCTTCCCGGGCCACGGTCGTCCCACGCCCGCGCGCTCGCGCAGCCGTGGTGCGGATCCGGGCGGACTACCGCAGCCACGACGCGTAGGCCACCGCCGGGCGTGCCTCCGGGCCGCCCCGGTCGGCCGGCCCCGGCGGGGCCGCTCCCGGCGGGGCCGCTCCCGGCGGGGCCGCTCCCGGTCGGCGCGCGGGCGGCGTCGCTGCCCGGCCGGCGGGCACGGTCAGGGGCGCTCGCGGCCGGTCCGGCGGGCGGTTCGGGTCGCCTGCCGGGCCACGGCTCCCGCCCGCCCCGCGCGCTCGCGGCACCACACCGTCGTCGCCCGGTACGTGGCGGCGGCCTGCCCGGGCGGGTTGTGGTGCGGCAGCAGGCGCTGCGGGTCCATCGTGACCGCCGCCCGCGCCGCGAACTGCTCCCACAGCCGCGCGGCGGAGGACACCGGCAGGGGGCCGAACCGGGTGATCAGGACGGCGCTCACGCCGAGGCCGATCCCCAGACCCACGTAACGTCGCACAGGACGGCCGCGCCGTCGCCCGAGAGTTGTCGCCATGCCCGCACGCTACGACCGGGGCCCGCCGCCGGACATGAGTCGCCGTACTCACCACCCCTGGGTAGCCCGCCGGGCCCCGGGCCCCGGTCCCGCGCCGGCGCCGTGCGGGGCCGCGCCGTGGCCGACGAGGCCCCGTTTCCGGGGCGGGGCTGAGGGCAACCGGGCGTCATGGCCGGTGAATCGACGACATGGCTCCCCTGGAGCACCGCACGGCGCGCCGCGAACAGCACCGCGATGGACCGCGCGGCCCGCGCCGGTTTCGCCGCGCGCGGCGTCCTCTACCTCCTCATCGGCGCCATCGCGCTGCGCGTGGCGTTCGACCCCCACAACGGCGAACAGGCCGACCGCTCCGGCGCGCTCGCCGAGATAGCGGGCAAGCCGTTCGGGTCCGTGCTGCTGTGGGCGCTGGGCATCGCGACGGCGGGGATGGCGCTGTGGCGCCTCTCCGAGGCGGCGTTCGGCGCGTCCGGCCCGGACGGCCACAAGGCGCACAAGCGGCTGTTCTCCGCCTGCCGCGCGGTGTTCTACGGCTTCGTCGCCTACTCGGTGCTCGCCTTCGCCGCCGGCGAGGGGGGCGCGGGCTCCTCCGACCGGCAGTCCCGGGACGTGACCGCGCGGGCGCTGGAGATGCCCGCCGGCCGCTGGCTGGTCGGCGCGGCCGCGCTCGGCGTGATCGCCGCCGGCGTGTGGATCCTGGTCCGCGCGGTGCGGAAGAAGTTCCGCAAGCACCTCAGGACGGCGGCGATGAGCCGCAACGTGCGCCGCACGGTCGACGTCCTCGGCGTCTGCGGCGGCGTCGCCCGCGGCGTCCTCTTCGGCACCGCGGGCGTGTTCGCGCTGATCGCCGCGGTGCGGTTCGACCCCGACAAGGCGAAGGGCGTGGACGACACGCTCCGCGCCTTCACCCAGACCGCGGCAGGCCCCTGGCTGCTGGTCGCCGTCGCCGTGGGCCTGATCGCCTTCAGCGGCTTCTCCTTCGCCAGCGCCCGCTACCGCAGGACCTGACGCAGGCCGCCGGTCGCGGCGTCGGCGCACGTGCCGCCGGCCGCGTGCGTCAGGGCACGCCGCCGGCCCGGCCGCGGGCGTCAGGAGATCGCCCGCAGCCGGCCCTGCCGAGGCCGCGCGAGCCGTTCGACGGCCCGCGCGGTCTCCTCGTCCGCCGGCAACAGGACGACCAGCTGCTGGGCGTCCGCCTCCAGTTCCAACGTCTCGCGCTCGAGGCGCAGTTCGGGCCCGGACGGATGGCGCAGGCGCAGGATCCCGCGTCGCGGGACGGCGTGACGGTGCAGGCGGCGGGTGAGCTCCGGCCCGGCGGCCGGGGCGAGTTCGGCCGTGAACCACTCGGAGTTCTCCACCGAGGGCGCGTGCCACAGGTCGAAGGCCTGCGCGTCCGCGACGTCGTCCCAGTCCGCGAAGAGCATGCGGGCGCGCGGGTCCGTGAAGACGTACCGGGTGAGGTTCGGGATGCCGCCGTCGTCCGCGTCCAGCAGTCCCGTCCCGTCCATGACCGCCTCGAAGCCGCCGGTGCGGGCCAGGACGTCGCCCAGCCGGTTGGTCACCACGGCGATCCCCGGCTCGAGGAGCCGGAGCGTCCGCAGGACCGTCGGCCGGACCTCGCGGGGCGGCGGTACGGGCCGGTGGTGGGCGGTGCACTCACCGCCGGTGATCTTCGTCAGGTAGCGCAGGTGGTCGCGTTCGGCGGGGGTGAGGCTCAGCGCGTCGGCGAGCGCGTTCACCACCGCCACCGACGGGTTGCGGTCCCGCCCCTGCTCCAGCCGGGTCAGGTACTCGACGCTGATGCCGGCCCGGGCGGCCAGATCCAGCCGCCGCAGCCCCGGCGACCGGCGGCGGCCGTGGTCCGGCAGCCCCAGCGACTCCGGCTGGATGCTGTCCCGCTTGGCCCGGACGAAGTCCCCCAACGGTGTCCCCATGCGCCGCAGCCTAGGCGCGGACGCGCCGTTCGCGCAGTGCCCAGGGTGGCCCTGCCGGGGCCGGTCTCCGCACGGTCTGGCCCGCCCCGCGGCGCCGCGCCACGGTGAGGGGCATGGAGAAGAACGGCACCACCCACCGGCTCGTCATCATCATCGGCAGCGTCCGCGAGGGCCGCTTCGGTCCCGTCGTGGCCTCCTGGGTCGCCGAACAGGCCGCCCGGCACGGCGGTTTCGACGTCCAGGTCGTCGACCTCGCCGACATCGACCTCCCGCTGGCCCTGCCCGCCGCGCCCCCGGCGCTCGCCGGCGACGACTACCCCCGCCCGGCCGGGATGGCGCCGCTGACCGCCGCCCTCGACGGCGCCGACGCCTTCGTCGTCGTCACCCCCGAGTACAACCACAGCTACCCCGCGGCCCTGAAGGCCGCCATCGACTGGCACTTCACCCAGTGGACCGCCAAGCCGGTCGCCTTCGTCAGCTACGGCGGCGCGGCCGGCGGCCGTCACGCGGCGCTGCACCTGGAGAACGTGCTCACCGAGCTCCACGCGGTGACCATCCGGGACGGCCTGGCCTTCCCGAACTACTTCTTCACCTGGCAGGACGGCCGCCCCCTCGACCCCGAGACCCCCGGCTACGCCAAGACCCTCCTCGACCAGCTCGCCTGGTGGGCCGCCGCCCTGCACACGGCCCGCGCGACGGCGCCGTACCCGGCGTAGCCGGTTCGGTCCCGCGCGGCAGCGCAGGCCGTGGACAGGTCCCCGGCTGTCCGTCCCGACGATCGGCCGGGGACCTGCCGCACCCCGTCCGGTCGTCCCGCCGAGCCCGCGCACCTGGGCCACGCGCCGTTCCTGCTCCGCGTTCTTCCCTTCGAGCACTTCCGTCGACCCGCCGTGCGCCGGAAAGGGCTCCGCTAGCATGATCGCCGACGATGTTGACGCGCATGGCGCTCAGCCGGGTGGGGATCGGGGTCGACATGGAGTTGACGACGGACGCGGTTGTCGATGAGCTCGCCGGACGGGGGATGTCGTTCGACCGGGCGGCCGCCGAACTGGACAGAATCATCCGTGGCGCGGATGACGACGAGTTCCTTTCGCTGTTGGTGCGGGCCGGATGCATTCCGGAGAGATACCGCCATGATTCGACCGAGGAGAAGCTGTACGCCAAGGCGATGGATGCGATCGTCGCCGAGTCCCTTCGGCGGATCGGGTACGCGGCCGAGGTATCCCAGGAGAGGTCCAACTCGGCGGACGTCGTGGCAGCGGGGGGATCGCCGGAGCACTCCCTGGTGGCGGACGCCAAGGCGTTCAGGCTGTCCCGTACGGCGCTGAACCCCAAGGACTACAAGATCGAGGCGTTGAGCAAGTGGCGCAAGGGTGCCGACTACGCGCTTCTGGTCGCCCCCATCGCCGGATACCCGGAGGGAGAAAGTCGCCTGTACGTGGAGGCCGCCAGGTATCAGGTGACACTGCTCTCCTACTCGCACCTCGCCCTCATGATCGCCTCGGAGTCCGGGCCGTCTCCGCTCGCCAGTGTCTGGGCGCGCGGTGTCGACAGCACATCGGTCACCCTGGGCGCTCTGCAGTACTGGACCTCACTGGACAGCTCCTTGCGTGACGCCCTTTCCTGGGACCAGGCGAACTGGGCAGAGGCCAGGAGGGAGTACTTCCAAAGCCTCCTCTTCACGGCGGAGGAAGAACTCGCCTACTTCGACCAGGTGAAGGGCGACATCGCGGCCATGAGTCGCGAAGAGCTCGTCGACGTCGCTGTGGACGCGCTCAAGATCGACAGCAGGATGCGAACCATACGAGCGCGGGTCGCCAGATCAAGGGCCCTCATGAACGCGATGGAGGACCGGCAGCAGTAGTCGGTCGACGGCGCCGCGCATCAGCGGGACGAGAAGCTGAAGCCCGGAATGTTCTCGTAGATGGTCTCCGCGATCCGGCGGCACACGGCGTTCACCGCGTCCTGCTGACTCAGCATCTCCTCCGTGAGCTCACCGAGCCGGGCCTCGGCGGCGGAGACGAACGCCAGAGTCGCGGCCACGTCATCCGGCCAGTCAGCCGCAGCCGCACGACGCAGGGCTGTGGTGATCAGCGCGACGGTGCTTGGCGCTTCACGCGCCAGGCCCATCGCGCCTGCTGCAGCCGAGGGCCTGGCAACCAGTACCAGGGACGTGTTGATCGCGGCCGACTTCATCGAACGAGGACGGTGCGTCCGTTCGATCGTCAAGGGCCACAGTTGGGTGATCTTCAGCCCGGCCCGCACGTAGGCGGCGATCAGTGACGACCAGCCGCTGATGGAGCTGTGGGCGTAGCAAACGGTGATCACGCCCTCTGGCTTGACGACCCGTCGAGCCTCCCTCAGCACCTGCGTCATGCCCGTACTGAAGTACGTCCAGGCGTCTGCCGTACTTCCCTGACGTCGGGGAGCGGCGGTCAACTCCCTGGTCGAGTCGGTTCTGGGATCGCTGAAAATCTCAGGGAAGCTGCCGACCAGGGCCATCCTCTTGAAGGGGTAGATGCAGTCCGCGAGGATGCTGTAGTAAAGATTGTCGTAGTACGGCGGGTCGGTGACGACAGCATCGAAAAAGGCGTCGGGATACGGCATCGTGCGGGAATCCCCGCGGGTGATCTTGGCTTCCTGGTCCGCCGCCACCGGGACTTGGTCCACACCGGCAGCGATGCGCTCGAGTTTTGCGTACAGATTGGCCGGCCCGCGCAAGAGCGGGTCGATCTCGACGAAGTCCCAGAGCATGGGCATGCCGGGACCGGAGAGACCGCGTCCCACCTGCTCGTTCTGCGAGATCCACATACACAGTCGGGAGTTCCAGTCGGCCAACTGGTCGACGAGGCCGGAGAGGAAGGCGGCAATCGCCTTCGCTCGGGGCTCGCCGTACTTCTCCTCCCAGGGCCTCTGCCGTTCGCTCAGAATCCTGCACAGGCGAGTGAGGACGGCGAGTTGCCGCTCCGTGAACAAGGAGGCAACGGTTTCGTGGCCGTACACGGTGGGGTTCGTGATGCCGGACCAGGCCGGAATCACGACCTCAGGAACCTGGAGCCCGAGCGCGGCACAGTCTTCCTTGATGATCCGCTCGGCGACGGCATCGGTGATGAATTCGTGCGGATGCGTCGCGGGGAGGAAGTGCTTTCGCTTGTCGAGTTTTGCGACCGCCGTCAGTTTGTCGGCCGAGGCCGTGCGGATCAGCTCGGCGATCTCCTTCCTGTCGTACTCGTGGCGACAGAACAGACAGCGCAAGGTGTTTCGCCCGCTCCAGGCCGAATGGCCGGCTTCCGCTGCGGAGATCGAATCGACGACACGGACGTCGAACGACTTGGTGTCGAAGTCGGGCTGCTGCACGACGGCACGCTGCCTCCCTGCCTTCTTGGAGAGCCAGGGTCGCTTCTGGAGCGGCATCTCGGTGCCGCAGCTGGTGCACGCGGCGGATCGGCTCCAGAAGTAGCAGATGATGTTCTCGGTGTCCCGGGCCGGGTAGAGGTCGCGGGTCTCGGCCTTGAGTTGGTCCAGGACCTCCCTTCCCTCCAGCATCAGGAGATGCCGTAGCTGCGGGCCGGCGGACCTGCGCAACTCGAGGAGCGCCTTCGCCGTGAAATAGGCGAGCTCGTTGTTCTCCATCCCGTACATCTCGACCCCGAGGCGCGCGCCCGCAAGAGGGAAGGTGGCACCACCTACGAACGGGTCGAGAACCTTCGCTGCTTCTGCTGGTCGAGCGGGGTCGAGCGAGGCGGAAATGAGATCTGCCGCCGTGGAGAACGGGCGGCGAGCCCACCAAGTGAATACTGTGTGCGGAGAAGAGGCGCGCTGGTACCTTTCGGAGGTGCCCGCTTCGGAGATGGTTGCGACATCGAGATACTGCTCAATCGGACGCTTCTGGATCTCCGTCACGGATTCTCCTTAGGACACATCAATCGGCCCAGTGTCCCATAGCCGTGTGTGCTCCGTGGAGCGCGGGCCACGGGGCCGGCCGCTCGGTCGGGCGGTGCGAGGCCGGCCACTCTCCACCGCGTCGCCCCGTCCGCCGGCGCCTGGACGGTCCGGCCGGGCGATGCGCGCACGGTACGGCCCGCTCCTCACGGGGGTCGGCGTCCCGTGCAGGAGCGGGAGATGCCAAGGGCCTTGGTCGGGTCGAACCGACGGCACCCGCGGCGGTGTCACTCCTCGGCCCGCACAGCGGGACGTGACGTGCGCGGACCCGGGTCGGGGCCTCCCGCGCCGGCCGCCGCCCGTCGCGCGGCGGCCCGGCCGGTCCCCTCGGCGGCGGCGAGGAACACCACGGCGAACAGCAGCAGAGCCGTGCCGGACAGGACGAGCGCGCCCGGCCGCTCGCCGAGGACCAGCACGCCGATGACCGCCGCGGTGAGCGGCTCCACCAGGGCCACGACGGAGGCCGTGGTCGCCTTGACGGCGCCGAGGCCGGCGAAGAACAACGTGTACGCCAGCGCCGTCGGCACCGCCCCCAGGTAGAGGACCAGGCCCAGCGTCCACGCCGGACGCCCCGCGTCGGGCAGCAGGCCCTCCAGCAGAGCCGCCGGCAGGAGGCAGACCATGCCGACCGCGAAGCCGGTCACCGTCGATCCGAACGCGCCGCCGGCGTTCTCCCGGCCGGAGAAGCGGCCCAGCAGCGTCACCCCCGCGTAGCCGGCGGCGGACAGCAGCGCGCATCCGATGCCCGGCAACGGAGCGGGGCCGGTGCTCCCGTCCGCGCCGCCCGTCAGCAGCACCAGGCCGACGACGCCGCTCGCCACCGCGGCGGTCCCGGCGGCGCCGGTGCGCTCGCCCAGCGTGAGCCGGGCTCCGACGGCGACCAGCACCGGACCCGCGCCCAGGGTCACCACCGTGGCCACGGTCAGCCCGGCCTGCTGCACCGCGGCGAAGTAGGCCGTCTGGTAGACCGCCAGCCCGAAACCGGTGATCAGGGCCCGCCGCGGGTCGGCCGTGAACGCCGCGCGCAGCGACAGCGACGTCTCCGGCCGCCGCCGGGACCGCCAGGCACGCCGGACCAGGTGGGCCGCCAGGAGCAGGGCGAGTCCCGCCAGGAACCGCCAGAACGAGACGGCGACGGGGCCGATCCCGCCGGCGTCGTACAGTTCGGCGGCCACGGCACCGCCCGTGCCCCAGGCCGCGGCCGCGATAGCGACGTAGAGAACACCCCGCCGAACGGGCAGGGACGTAGAGGACTGCACCTGAGGTCTCCTCGATCGATTGCCAACACGTCGTGTCCGTGGGCAACCCGCGCGGCCACCCCGTGTCCCAGAGGTGGCTCGGCGCGACCGCCCGCTCTAGGCGGCGGGCGGCGGAGGCGTCAGGAGCAGCTGCATGTCATCAACCTGTCCATCGATGGGCTAGGACCCGGCGAGCCGGGCGACGAAGTCGTCGACCATGGCGATCTGCACGTCCTCGGTGAAACGTCCGGGGTCGAAGAGGGCCTGGACGACGAGTCCGTGGACGAAGGCGACGGCGGAGGCCGCCAGTTGACCCGTGTCGGCGTCCGCGGGGATCTCCCCGAGGCCCCGTGCCGTCTCGAGATGAGGGCGGAAGGAATCGCGCAACCGCGTGTAGCGAGCGCCCTGTTGGGCGGAGAGCGCCTCGTCGGCGAGGGACAGGTCCCAGGAGCTGACCCAGATGCGGTTGCGGGCGGTGTCGGCCGGAGTGAGCGGCAGGATGTCCAGCAACCTGGCCCGTACGGCGGGCAGGCCGCCGGCGGGAGGAGTCCGGCGCGGGCGTCCCGCCGTGTCCTGTTCCAGCAGGTCCAGCGCGTGCGTGACCAGAGCGCGCTTGCTCGGGAAGTAGTGCGTCAGCATGCCCGTGGAGACGCCCATCCCGGCGGCGACCGCGCGCAGTGTCAGACCACCGAATCCCTTGGCGGCGAGGACGCGCCACACCGCCTCGCTCACGTCCTTGCGGCGGGCTTCGTGATCTCCGGGTGCGGGTGGCGACATGGCGGCTACCCTACATACCAAACGCTTGTTACGTACATTCCTCTCCGTCCACGCCCGTCCGTCCACGCCCGTCCGTGCACGCCCGGCCAGACCCGGAAGGCAGAACGCCCATGTTCACCGTCCCGCTCGACGACCACGCCCGGCTCCGTCCTCTGGAGCCCTGGCAGGCACCGGAGTTCCTGGAGCACATCGACCGGGCCCGCCCCCTGGTCGACCCGTGGATCCCCTGGGCGTCGCTCACCACCGACCTGGCCTCGGCCGCATCGACCCTCCAGCGCTACGCCGACCTCGCGTCCTCCGACAGCGGCCGGATATTCGGGATCTGGCTGGACGGCGTGCTGGTGGGCGGCGTCATGTTCACCCGCTTCGACGCCTCCTCGGGCGTGTGCGAGATCGGCTGCTGGCTGGAGGAGGCCGGACAGGGCCGCGGACTGGTGACCCGCGCCTGCCGGGCGCTGATCGACTGGGCCTTCACCGAGCGCGGGATGAGCAGGGTCGAGTGGTGGGTCGCCGCCGGCAACACCCGCAGCATCGCGTCCGCGCGCCGCCTGGGGATGAGCCGGGACGGCGTGCTCCGGCAGCGCTATCCGCACCGCGGGGTGCGGCACGACAGCGAGGTGTGGTCGGTCCTGGCCCAGGAGTGGCCGCCGGAGGAGGCCCGGTCCCTCGCGCCCGGGCCCCTGCGCATGTCGGAGCCCGAGCCGGCGCCCGAGGCCGAGCCCATGTCGGAGTCGGCGCCCGAGTCCAAGTCGGAGCCGACGCACGAGCCCGAGCCGGAGCCCGCGTCCGCCTCCGGCGACCAGGCGGAGATCGACCGGCTGATGGACCGGTTCATGGCCTCCTTCACCAACACCGGCGGCCGGCGCCCCGATCTGGAGGTCATCCGCGAACTCTTCGTCCCGGAAGGGCAGATCGTCTCGAACACCGGCGACGTCCCCGTCGTCATGGACCTGGACGCGTTCGTCCAGCCGCGCCAGAAGATGCTCACCGACGGAACGCTGACGGAGTTCTCCGAGTGGGAGGTCTCCCGGCGCACCGAGATCTTCGGCTCGGTCGCCCACCGGTTCAGCGAGTACCGCAAGTCCGGCGTCCGGGACGGAGCGCGCTTCGAGGGACGCGGCCACAAGACCACCCAGTTCCTGCGGACCCCGGCCGGCTGGAGGATGTCCTCCATGGCCTGGGAGGACGAACCGGCCCGGCACCCGGAGTGACGGGCGCGCCCCCGGATCCGCAGCTCACGGCCACCACGTCCTCCTGGGCGCCCGCCGTTTCACTCCTCCCTCAGGAGCCACGCGGCGATGTCCACGTCCCGTGGATGCACAGGCTCCGACAGCACCACGCCGGTGGTGGTGTCACCCATCTCCGAGAGGTGCTCGATCACCTCTTCGAGGTGCTGGGCGTCCCGGACCGCGATGGTCAGCTCGTAGCAGTTCTCCCCGGTGACGTGGACACACGACAGGACGTGGCCCATGGCGAGCAGCCGGTCGCGCAGGGTCCGGGCGTTCCGGGCGGACCGGAGCCGCGGGCGCAGCGAGACGTGGGCCCGCAGGCCCAGCCCCAGCCGGTCCAGGTCGAGGTGGACGCCGTAGCCCTTGATCACACCGGAGTCCTCCAGGCGCCGCACCCGCTCGGCGACCGCGGGCCGGCTCAGGGACACCCTGCGGCCCAACTCGGCGAGGCTGACGCGGGCGTCGCGGGAGAGCTCACGGATGATCGCGAGATCCACCGCATCGGCTGCTCCTGACGTTCGGGAACCGGACATGCCGCGACACCTTCCGTTCGACGGTGACAGCGCCTGCACCCCGTCGGAACGCCATGGCCGGACGGGCGACGGCAGCCTAGCGTGATCGCCCATGAGAGCCACCGTGCTGGAAGGGGTCGGGCAGGTCCGTCTCGTCGACGTTCCCGACCCGGTGATCGAGCGGCCGAGCGACGCGCTGGTGAGGGTGTCCCTCGCCGCCGTGTGCGGATCCGACCTGTGGCCGTTCCGGGGCCAGGAGTCGTTCACGCCGGGCGACCGCATGGGCCACGAGTGGATCGGAGTCGTCGAGGACGTCGGCGCGGGCGTGACCCGTCTCCGCGCGGGCGACCTCGTCCTCGCGCCCTTCGCCTTCGCGGACGGCACCTGCCGACCGTGCCGCGACGGGCTGTTCACCTCCTGCCCCGACGGCGGCTTCTGGGGCGGCCACCACGACGGCGGCCAGGCCGAGGCCGTACGCGTGCCGTTCGCCGACAGCACGCTCGTCCCGGTGCGGGCGGAAGCGGATGCGGAACCGGACGCCGAGCTCCTGCGTCGCCTCCTCCCGCTGACGGACGTCATGGCGACCGGTGCCCACGCCGTCTCCCTGGCCGGCGTCCGGCCGGGTTCCACCGCGGTCGTCCTCGGGGACGGCGCCGTCGGGCTGTGCGCGGTGCTCGCCGCCCGCCGCGCACGGGCCGGGCGGATCATCCTCGTCGGCCGGCACCCCGACCGCGGTGACCTGGCCCGGCGCATGGGGGCGACCGATGTCCTCGCCGCGGACGACCCCGCGACCGCCGCCTTCGTGCGGGACGGGACCGAAGGCGGTGCCGGCGGCGTCGCCGAGTGCGCGGGGACCCAGTCCGCCCTCGACCTCGCGCTCGACCTGGTCCGGCCCGGCGGCACGATCGGTTCCGTCGGGGTTCCCAACGGCGTGGACCGCGTCGACCTCTACTGCCTGTTCCGCCACAACATCGCCCTGCGGGCCGGGGTGACTCCCGCCCGCCGCTACCTGGAACCACTCCTCGCCGAAGTCCTCGCAGGCCGGCTCGACCCCTCACCGGTCCTGTCCACCGAGCTGCCCCTGGACGACATCGCGACCGCCTACCGGGCCATGGACACGCGCCAGGCCATCAAGACCGCCGTCCGGCCATGACGCACCTGGCGCGGTGGCCGAGGGCCTCCCCCTCTTCACCACCGACCCCGACGACTTCACAGGGCTGCACGCAGCAGGATCCGGGGCAGTGACCTGGAAAATCCATCACCGGTACCTGTTTGACCTGCACAAATGCGCCTCGTCGGCATGTAGTCGTTCGTGGTGCTTCCCGGCCTCACGTGTGCCGAATGTGTGCTGGCTCCCGCTGCTCCAGTCTCTCTACCGAGCGAGTCGGGCCGGATCGATGGTGAGGGGGAACGGCTCGTCGATCCGGACGGTCTGGCCAGGCAGGACGGTCGCCAGATCGCGGTAGCCGGAGCCGTTGCGCACAGCGGTGTGGAGCGTGGGGGCGGGCTCCAGGTCGACGCGCCAGTAGTGCTCGATGCCGGCCGCGGCGTACAGGGCCGGCTTGAGTTTGCGGTCGGTGAGACGGGTGGCCGGTGAGGCGATCTCGACGACGAGGAGCACAGCGGCGTTGTTGAGGACGACGCCTGCCTCGCCAGCTGCTTCGGCATCGGCGACGACAAGGTCAGGGATGAGAAGGCCGTCGGGCACGCTGATGTTCACAGCTTCCAGCACCTCGACGTCCGCGCCGGCTTCGTCGGCGGCTCGCTCCAGCAGGGCGGCGAGCCGGCGTGAAGCCCGCTGATGGGGCACGCTGGGGGCGGGAGACATCAGTAGCGCCCCTCCGACGAGTTCGACCCGCTGATGCGTGTCCTCGCCGAGAGCGAGGACATCGTCCACGGTCCACGGGCCCACGTGGTCGTACGCGACACTCATGCCTCCACCCACCTTCCGACATCTGGGCCCATGGTTGCACCGGTCGTACTTCGTCCGTGCCCCATTGCCGATGGTTCACCCGGATACGGCCCCGGACGCCCGGGCCACCGACCATCAGACCACGCATCGCAGAAGCAGGCACAGAGGTGTGTCTCAGCCGTTGCTCGGTCTCGGGGGTGTGATCGGATGGTGCCGCCCATGCTGTGGCCGGTAGCGGCAGGTCGAGACACGTCAAATGTGTTGATCTTGGCTCGTAGCCGCAGCTCCTCGCGCTCGTCCGCCTCTACGGCGGAGACCCGGACGGCGCCGCCGAAGCACTCCGGCCGGTCCCCGACCTGCCGGTCACCCACCGGAACAAGGGCACCGTCGTCTCCGCGATGCGCGTCCGTCAGGCCGTTATGGACAGCCCGGCGCATACCGCCCTCGCCGCATGGAACTCGGTCGAGGAGATCGAAGCCTTCCTCGCGGCAGGCCGCCCGGCCCTTTCCGCGCGGCTAGTTTCCGGCGCCATGTACCCGCTCAATCGCACGGGCCAGCGCCTCGCGTTACGTGAACTCACCGCCGATGACGCCGACGCCGTGTCTGCCATCTACGGCAGCCCGAAGGCCACGGAGCATCTGTCCTTCGAGCCGCGCAGCCGTGAGCAGGTCGCCGAGATCGTCGCGAGGTCCATCGCTTCCGCCGAGGTGATCCCACGCACGGAGTACGCGCTCGCGGTCGCGGAGAACGACACCGGCCGGTTGATCGGGTTCGGCCGCCTCGCCCTGGACCCGCACCAGCAGCGCGGAGCCACCTTCGGCTTCGCCTTGAACCCCGACGCCTGGGGAGTCGGCTACGGCCTGGAAACGGTGCGGCTCCTTCTGGGCCTCGATTTCGAGAATCTCGGCCTCCACCGCATCTGGGGTGGACGCTTGCCTCTCAACGAGGCGTCGGCCAGACGATGGCGGCTGCGGGCATGGTCGAAGAAGGCGTCATCCGCGCACACGTCCTCAAGGGCGGCCGATGGCGAGACTCCGTCGTCCACGCCATCCTCGATCGCGAGTGGATGGCCCTCGTCAGCGGCTATGAGAACTCTGCACGAGCCCAGCCGGAGGGACACGAACAATGGACGACCCTACGAGGGCCCGTCTCCAAGCGTAGGAGTCGGTTCGGTGGTCGACTCCCGTGCTACTGCCGCCGCGCTTTGAGTATCCGGACAACCTGACTGAAACCGTTGTCCGGTCCGTCGGCTTCCCCTGAACCGGCTGCACACCGGTGATGTCAGACCTGGGTGTCAAAAGGCCCCGGACCATGATCGGTCCGGGGCCTCGCCTGGTGCCCCCGGCAGGATTCGAACCTGCGACACCCGCTTTAGGAGATCCCTCCGGACGGGGCTGTGACCTGCGCAAACACGGGGGAACGGGCTACTGGCCTGCGGAAAGCGTGCTGGGTGGTTCTCGCGAGTTCGTGCCGCTTCGCGCCCTCATGTGTGCCGGATGCGTGCTGACGGACTGCGGCGTAGGCGCTCGGGTGTGTCAGACCTTCTCGATGCGAACCGGGTGGTCGGCGAGAAGCTGGGTCATGTCGTCGGTGTCGGAGGTGAAGACGGTCACCTGGATCCCTGATGCGGTCTCTCGGGCGGCGATGGCTGCGAGGACGGCGTCGATGGCGTACTTGTGCCCGTGCAGGCCGGCGGTCTTCAGCATCTTGCGGGCTGTCGCGATCACTTCGTCGTCTGTGTGGACGACGCGGACGCGGGACAGCATCCAGTTCCACAGGGACTGCTTGGCGCCCTCGCGCGGGTCCCATGCCTCCAGGGTGGTGAGCGCCGACGTGATGATCGGGATGTCCAACTGCGGGGCTGCCTTGATCAGGGCGGTGACTTCCCGGTTCCCGTGGACGGCCTTGGACAGGGCTTCGCAGTCGAAGACGAAAAGCCGCTGTGGCGGGCGACGAGGGGCCGTCCTGAGGACGCGGCTCACGCGGCCTGGTCCGACTGCGACTGCCGCTCGTCGTGCCAGGCGTCGACGGCGGAGATGCGGTCCAGCGCGGCCTGGTACTCGCCGTCCGTAACGGAACCGTGCTCCTCCTCCAGGCGCTCAGCGAGCTCGCGCAAGCGGTCCATCTCATCCTGGTGGGCAGCGGCGGCCGCGATGTAGGCGGACACTCCGCGGGCGTCGACCCGCTCCTTGATCGACTCCACCAGTTCTTCCGGCACAGTGATGGTGATCTTTCGAGTAGCCATACTTCGAGTATGCCAGGCGTCCCACGTGCACTGCCGCGTTTCGGTATCCGGGGTCCGCACCGAGACAGGGTGCGATGTGCGCGGCTTCCTCATGCAGATGGAGAAGGTGCCGCATAGAGGGGTCGCGGTCGGCAGTACGTGTGCCGCAACCGCGGAAGCCCTCCCGTCCGGTGGACGAGAGGGCTTCTGGCCTGGTGTTCTGCTGTGCCCCCGGCAGGATTCGAACCTGCGACACCCGCTTTAGGAGAGCGGTGCTCTATCCCCTGAGCTACGAAGGCAGTGGCGGCGACGGCTTCGCCGCCGGAGACAGTGTAGCGGGTGGGTGGGTGACGGCCAGGGGAGTTGCGCGGGAGGGGGTGAGGGTGGCGGGTCAGGGGGTGGGGGTGACGGTGTTCCAGGGGAGGACGCGGTCGCACCAGCGGTGGAGGAGGACCGTGTCGTGGCCGACGGCGAGGAGGGTGGCGCCGGTGTCGGCCCGGTAGGACTCGACGGCGGCGACCAGGGCCGCGGTGGTGGAGGCGTCGAGCATGGCGGTCATCTCGTCGCAGACCAGGATGCGCGGGCGGAGGGTGAGGGCGCGGGCCAGGCAGGCGCGCTGGAGCTGGCCGTCGCTGACCTCGTGGGGGCGGCGGGTGAGGAGGTCGGGGGTGAGGCCGACCAGGGGCGTGAGCTCGGCGAGGCGGGCGGGGGCCTCGGGGCGGCGGCCGGTGGCGCGGAGGGGTTCCGTGATCAGGTCGGCCAGGGTGAGGCGGGGGTCGGCGGCGAGGCGGGGCTGCTGGAGGACGACGCCGAAGGCGGTGCGCCAGGCGCGGGGGGCGCGGTGGCGCCAGCGGGTCACCGGGGTGCCGTCGAGGAGGAGCCGGCCGGAGTCGGGGCGGTGGAGCAGGGCGGCGACGCGGGCGAGGGTGGACTTGCCGCAGCCGCTGGGGCCGAGCAGCCCGACCGCCTCGCCGGCGGCCAGGGTGAGGGAGGCCCCGCGGACCACGGGACGGCGGCGGTCGTAGCCGGCGGTGATGTCGTGGAGTTCCAGGACGGGGCCGGAGGACGCGGTGCCGGGGGACGCGGGGGCGGTCGGGAGGGTGTCAGGCATGGGTCGGCTCCGCGGGCTCGGTGCGGCCCGGGCGGGAGGGAAGGGCCGCGGGGGCGGGGTGGTGGCAGGCGACCCGGCCCGTGGCGGGTGCGTCCGGTGTGGGGGCCAGGGCGGGCACGGTCCCGCAGGCGCGGGTGGCGTGGGCGCAGCGGGGGGCGAAGGCGCAGCCCGGCGGCAGGGCGCTGAGCTCCGGCGGCAGGCCGGGGACGGGCGTGAAGGCGCGGTCGGGGAGGGCGTCCAGCAGGCCCCGGCTGTACGGGTGGCGGGGGCCGCGCGCGCCGAAGAAGTCGGCGGCGTCGCAGATCTCGACGATCCGGCCCGCGTACATCACGGCGACCCGGTCGGCGGCGCGGGAGGCGGCGGCCAGGTCGTGGGTGATCATCAGCATGCCGCGCCGCCCCGTGCCGTCGGCCGGGTCGGTGTCGATGTGGCGCCGGAGTTCGTCCACGGTGCGGTCGACGAGGTCGCGGTCGAGGCCGGTGGTGGGCTCGTCGGCCAGCAGCAGCGGCGCCTCACCGGCGAGGGCCAGCGCGGTGGCGGCGCGCTGGGCGAGGCCGCCGGACAGCTCGTGCGGGTAGCGGTCCAGGTGGGAGGCGGGGAACGCGGCCCGCTCGGCGGCCTCCTCCGCGGCGGCGCGCAGCGCGGCCCGCCCGCGCGACACGGCGCGGGCGGGGGGCACGGCACCAGGAGGAGCCACGCCACCGGTCGGGGCCACCGCGCGCGCGGAGCCCACGCCACCAGCAGGGACCACCGTGGGCGTGGGGGCCACGGCGCGCCCGGGGAGGCCGCCGGGGCCGGGCAGCAGGCCGCGCCCGCGCAGGCCGCGCCGCCGCAGCCCGCGGCGCGTGCCGCGCAGCTCGGCGAGGGTCTCCTCGAGCTGGGAGCGGACCGTGCGCACCGGCGTGAGGTGGGCGGCGGGGCTCTGCGGGACCAGGCCCACCAGGCGGCCGCGGACCCGGCGGGCGAGGGTGCGCTCGTCCGCGGCGAGCAGGTCGATGCCGGTGTCGCCGAGTGCGGCGCTGCCCGCGGTCTGCGCGTTGCCGGGGAGGAGCCCGAGGAGCGCGGAGGCCAGCACGGACTTGCCGCAGCCGCTCTCGCCGACGAGGACCAGGCATTCCCCGGCCCGGACGTCGAACGAGGCGTCGGTGACGGCGGAGACGATCCGTCCGCGCGGCATCAGGAACCGCACGTGGAGTCCCCGGACGGAGAGAAGGACGTCGCTCACAGCATCAGCTCCGATCGGCGGCGCGGGTCGATCCGGTCCCGCCAGGCACCGGCCAGCCCGGCCACGGCGAGGGTGGGGACGATCAGGAACAGGCCGGGGAAGAGCGTCGGCCACCACTGCCCGGCGAGCAGCGAACCGCGGGCGCCCTCGATGAGGTTGCCGAGGCTGGCCATGTGGGCGGGCAGGCCGAGGCCCAGGAAGGAGAGGGCGGACTCGTGCCACATGGCGTGCGGCACGGAGAGCACGGCGGCCAGCCCGGCCTGCGGGAGCACGGCGGGCACCAGGTGCCGTACCGCGATCCGCCACCGGGAGGCGCCGCCGGAGATCGCGGCGTCCACGAAGGGCCGGCCGCGCAGCGAGAGCACCTCGGCGCGCACGATGCGGGCCGTGGAGAGCCAGTGGGTGGCGGCGATCGACAGCAGCACCGGCCACACGCCCGGCCGGAACAGGGCGACCACGAAGACGCCGAGCAGCAGGTGCGGCACCGAGGCCAGCGCGTCGACGACCCGCATGACGACCCGGTCCACCCACCCGCCGAGCGCGCCCGCCAGCGCGCCCACGGCGGTGCCGACCACGGCGGCGACCAGGGCGGCGGCGACGCCGACGAAGAGCGAGACCCGCAGGCCGTAGACGCAGCGCAGCAGCAGGTCGCGGCCGAGGTCGTCGGTGCCGAAGGGGTGGGCCCAGGAGGGGGATTCGAGTTTGGAGGCGAGGTCGACGGCCTGCTGGTCGAGCTGGGCCAGCGGGGGCACCAGCAGCACGGCGAGGACGACGGCGCCGACCAGCACGGCGGAGGTGCGCACCCGCAGCGTCCGCCAGGAGCGGTGCCGGGGACCGCGCGTCCGCCAGGCGATCGGGGCGTCCGGGGAGGTCGCCTCCGGGGAGTTCGCCCCCGGCAGGGCCGCGTCCGCCGAGGCCGCGTCCGGAGTGGCCGCCCCCGGGGAGGTGCTCGCGCCCGCGCCGCCGACCGTGGCGGCGGCGCCCGCCTTCGCGTCGAGGCCGTCACATGTCACGGAAGTCCACCCTTGGATCGAACAGGCCGTACAGCAGGTCGGCGAGGAGGTTGCCGAGGAGGACGGCGACGGTGGCGAAGACGGTCAGCGCGGCCAGGAGCGGGAAGTCCACGGAGGTGGCCGCCCGCACGGTGGCGTCGGCGATGCCGGGCCAGCTGAAGACGGTCTCCACCAGCAGCGCCCCGGTGATCAGTTCGGGCACCCGGGAGCCGATCAGGGTGAGCACCGGCAGCAGCCCCGAGCGCAGCGCGTGGCGCAGCAGCACGGTCCGTTCGGCGAGGCCGCGGGCGCGGGCGCCGCGCACCGGGTCCTCGGCGAGCGCCTCCCCCACGCCCTGGCGGACGTAGAGCGTGAACCAGGGCAGCTGGGAGACGGCCAGCACCCCGGCGGGCAGCACCAGGTGCTCGGCCACCCCGCCGAAGGTCACGTACGACGAGCCGCTGTCGGTGAGCCCGCCCGCCGGCAGCACGTCGAGGCGCAGCGCGAAGAACCACACGGCGAGCAGCGCCAGCCAGAAGACCGGGGCGGCCGAGAGCGTGTACGCCAGCCCGGTGACGGCCCGGTCGAGCAGTCCGCCGGGGCGGCGCGCGGCGAGCACCCCGAGCAGGGTGCCCACCACCACGGCGACGGCGAACGCCACCGCGCACAGCAGCGCCGACCAGACGGCGCGCTCGGCGATCACCTCGACGACCGGCTGCCGCAGGACCGTGGAGTGGCCCAGGTCGCCGGAGAGGGCGGAGGCCAGCCAGTCCCACCAGCGGGCCGTGAAGGACTCGCCCACGCCCAGGTTGGCGGCGAGCCGGTCCAGGGTCTCCTGGTCGGCGGTGAGCGCCGCGTCGCCGGCGTAGCCGCGGACCGGGTCGAAGGGGGAGGCGGCGGCCAGGGCGAAGACGCCGAGGGTGACGGCCAGCAGCAGCGGCACGCCGGACAGGATCCGGCGCAGCGCCAGCCGGGCCATGGCGGCCCAGGGCAGGCGCCGTCGGGCGGCGGTGGGCCGCTGCGCCGCCGCGCCGGTCGTCACGGCGGTCACCCCTGGGGCCGCCAGTCCTCGAGGTTCCACCACGGTCCGGCGCCGAAGCCGTGCTCGTGCGGCTCCACCTGGGTGTTCAGCCCCGAGGAGTCCTCGGTCCGCCAGCGGTCGGCGACGACGTAGAGGTGGTCCAGGTGGGTGAGGAAGGTGTAGCCGGGGTCCTTGGCGAGTTCCTTCTGGAGGGTGTCGTAGGCGGCCTTGCGCTCGGCGGTGTCGCGGGTGCGGCGCGCGTCGTCCAGCGCGCGGTCGACGGCCGGGTTGTCGTAGTGCGGCATGTTGTTGAAGCCGTCGCCGGCCTCGGAGGAGTGCAGCAGCGTGTAGAGGCCGAAGTCGGGGTCGCCGACGTCGCCGAAGCCGGCCAGCACGGCGTCCTTCGCCATCCGCGGCTCGATGACGTCCCAGGTGCCGGACTCGACCTTCACCTCGACGCCGATCTTCTTGGCGTCGCCCGCGTAGGCGAGGGCGAGGTCCTGCCGGACCTTGTCGCCGGCCGGGTAGTACAGGGTGAAGGAGGCACGGCGGCCGTCCTTGGCGCGGACGCCGTCCTCGCCCTCCTTCCAGCCGGCCTCGTCGAGGAGGCGTTCGGCGGCGGCCGGGTCCTGGGCGCGTTCGGTGCCCTTGGCGAACCACTCGTCGTCGACGGGCAGCGGGCCGTAGGCGGGACGGCCGGCGCCGTCGAGGACCTTGTCGACCATGGTGTCGCGGTCCACGGCCAGGTCCAGGGCGCGGCGGACGGAGGTGTCGCCGGTCACCGGGTTGCCGGTGGGCAGGCTGACGGCACGGTAGTCGTAGGAGGTGGCCCGGTAGGTCTTGAGGTCCGCGTCGTCCTTGAAGGTGGCGGCCAGGTTGGGCGGCAGGACGGCGCCGTCGAGGTCGCCGGAGCGCAGCCGGGTGGCCCGCACGTCGTCGTCGGGGACGATCGCCATGGTCACGTTCTTCACGGCGGGCTCGCCGCCCCAGTAGCGGGGGTTGGCCTTGAACACCAGCTTCTCGCCCTTGCGCCAGTCGGCCAGCACGTACGGGCCGGTGCCGATCGGCTGGGTGTTGAACGTGCCGTCGTTGGGGTCCTGCTTCCCGGCGACGTGCTCGGGCACGATCGGCAGCACGGTGCGGGCGGCGAACGGGGCGAAGGGGTACTTCAGCGTGAAGACCACCTGGTTCCCGCCCTCGGCGCGGACGCTCTCCACGGCGGCGAGTTCGCTGCGGCTGGGGTTGTTGGTCTTCTCGTCGAGGACGGTCTCGTAGGTGAAGACCACGTCGGCGGGGGTCAGCGGCTCGCCGTCGCTGAAGGTGACGCCGTCGCGCAGGGTGAAGGTGTAGGTGAGCCCGTCCTCGGAGACCTCGGGGAGGTCCTCGGCGAGGGCCGGTTCGAGGCCGAGGTCGGCGTCGCGGGAGAGGAGGCCGTCGAACAGCTTCGAGTTGCCGTCCTTGCCGTAGCCGAGGAGGGGGCTGAGGGTGTCCGGTTCGGTGGACACGCCGATGACGACGGAGTCGGCCGGAGCCGTGGCCCGGGCGTCGCCGCCGGGCGCGGAGCAGGCGGTGGCGGCGGTGAGGGCGGCCGCGCTCAGCGCGGCGGCCCGGCGTAGTGCCCGGGGCATGGTGGGGGAGCCTCCCATTGACCGTGAGATCATTGCGGTCATCATGTTATTGCATAGGGGTCGCAATAAGGGAGGGGGCCTCGGGAGAACTCCCGGCGTCCAGGAGCGGGCCGCGGGAACGGCGGTCCTGGGAGCGGCGTGCGCCGCCGGTGCGGGGCCTGGGTCGCGGGTGACCCCGGAACCTCAGTCGCGGGTGACCCGGAGCCGGTAGGCGTCGCCGGGGCCCTTGCCGACGACGTTGATCCGGATGCCGTTCTCGCGGTCCCGGAAGCTGTCGCCGGGGGCGAGCGTGGCGTCGGAGAGCTCCGCGTGGACGTTGGGGGACTGGGTGCAGCCCCCGCTGTCCCGCCGGTGGTCGTGGACGGTGATCGGGCCCTGGCCGGTCTCCACGCCCGCCTCGACGCGGTAGACCAGCACGCCGGGGCGGCACACCAGCTCGTCGTTGCCCTCCTGTGTGCGGACCTCGACCGCGTAGCCGGTGTCCTCGTCCAGCGGGAGCACCACCAGCTTGGGGCCGCCCGCCCGGGCCAGCGGGGTCAGCACGTGGTCGGAGACGGAGCCGGCGCGCGCCGCGCAGGCGACCTGGGCGGAGTCCAGCCAGCCCAGCTTCCACTTGTGCCAGCCCATGAGGTCGTTGTTGGCGCCCCAGTCCTCGCTCATGATGTCCCAGTGGCCGGCCGCGCCGCCGCCGTCCTGGGTGTACAGGTCCGGCAGGCCGAAGACGTGGGCGTTCTCGTGCGGCAGGACCCGGTAGCCGGTGCGGTCGTAGGTGCCGGATCCGTCGTCCTGGCGCGAGTAGACGAACGAGGTGTGCGACACGGGGACGCCGTCGGCGACCGGGGCCTCCGAGTTGGCGGCGAACGTCACGGAGAGCACGGTGTCCAGCGCGGACGGGCCGGCGTTCGGGGTGACCAGCACGTTGAGCAGGTCGTACCGGCTGAAGTCGACCTCGGCGTCGGCCTTCTCGACGATGTCCTCGACCAGCCCCCGGTACGCGGGGTCGAAGGGGGCGCCGCGTTCTATCCCGTACTCGTCGAACTCCTTCGGCATCCGCAGCCAGTCCTTCACGGGGGCCTCGGGGCGGTAGTCGAGGCGGCCGTAGGAGCTGGTGCGGAACCAGTCCTGGGTCTGCGGGAAGAACTCGGCGTACCGGTCCATGGCGTCGCCCTCGCCCCGGGCGTCCGGGAAGTCGACCATCAGGGTCAGCGCCCGGACGGTGCCGGTGGCCGGGGAGTAGCCGGAGGGGGTGGGCAGGCCCTCGGACATCTGGGCGTCCAGACCGCCGCTGATCATGCACGGCGCGAGCCCGACGGCGGACCTGGCCGGGGGGACGGGGCCCGCCGCGGTGGGGTCCTCGGCGCGCTGGTTCACCGCGGAGGTGCAGACGGCCAGGCTCAGTGCGCAGACCGCCGCGAGTGAGGCCAGGCGCCGGGCCCGGACGGGACCGGGGGACCCGCCCTCCGGTATGGAGCGGCGGTACGCGCTGCGTCCCATGCTCGGCCTCCCACTCCACGCGACCGGTCCGTCGACCGGGCCGCACCCTTCCGCTCACCCTGTGCCGGGGCATCGGCCGCCGCCCGCTGGAAGGGGCCGGTCGGGGGTTTTCGCGGCGAAGAGGTTTGGGGCGGGGCGGGGTGAGGCCGGGTGAGGCCTGGGCGGTGGCGTGGGAATGCCCGGCAGCGGGGCGTGGGTGCCCGGCAGGGGTGCAGGCGGGGGTGCAAGCGGGACGGCGGACGTGACCGGGTCCCGCGTACGTACGACGGAGCCCAGGGACGGTGGCGCGCAAAAGGGCCGGGCCCCGAGCGCCCAGGGGGGGGAGAGGACGCCGAGGCCCGGCTGGCGGGACCCGATGCCGGGGGGAGTGCACCGGGGCCCGGTTCTGGAGGGGCGGCCCGAAGGGGCCGGCCCCATTGTTGTGCCCGCGTTGGACCCGGGTACGCCGCCCGTGAGGGTCCGTTTTCCGCCGTTACGCCGAGACCGTCAGGCCGCTGCGTCGAACCCGGTGTCCCGGGCCAGCTTCTTCAGTTCCAACAGCGCGTGCTTCTCGATCTGCCGGATCCGCTCACGGGTGAGGCCGTGCTCCTTGCCCACCTCTGTCAGCGTACGCTCCCGGCCGTCCTCGATGCCGTAGCGCATCTTGATGATCGAGGCCGTGCGCTGGTCGAGGTGGTTGATCAGCTCGTCGAGCTCCTCGCTGCGCAGCAGGGTCAGCACCGACTGCTCCGGCGACACCGCGGAGGTGTCCTCGAGCAGGTCGCCGAACTGGGTCTCGCCCTCGTCGTCCACCGACATGTTCAGCGAGACCGGGTCACGCGCCCAGTCCAGCACGTCCGTGACCCGCTCGGGGGTGGCCCCCAGCTCCTTGGCGATCTCGGCGGGCTCCGGCTCCCGGCCGTGCTCGCGGTTGAACTCGCGCTGCACGCGCCGGATCCGGCCCAGTTCCTCCACCAGGTGGACGGGCAGGCGGATGGTGCGCGACTGGTCGGCTATGGAACGGGTGATGGCCTGACGGATCCACCAGGTCGCGTAGGTGGAGAACTTGAAGCCCTTGCGGTAGTCGAACTTCTCCACCGCGCGGACCAGACCGGCGTTGCCCTCCTGGATCAGGTCCAGCAGCGGCAGTCCGCTGCGCGGGTACCGGCGGGCGACCGCCACCACCAGACGCAGGTTGGACCGGATGAAGACGTCCTTGGCCCGCTCGCCCGCTTCCACCAGGGTCTCGAGCTCCTCGCGGCTGGCGTCCACCTTGGACTCCGCATCGCCGTCGAGGATCTGCTGGGCGTAGACGCCTGCCTCGATCGTCTCGGACAGCTCGACCTCCTTGGCGGCGTCGAGCAGCGGCGTACGCGCGATCTCGTCCAGGTACATGCCGACCAGGTCGCGGTCCGCGATCTCGCCGCCATGGGCGCGAACGCTGCGTGCCGCGTCGGACGTCCCGCCGGAGGTGGCGGACTTGCGACGGGCGACGGCACGGGTTGCCATGCGTGTGCTCCCTAACGATGGTGGGCGGGCGGTTTCGTACTGATGGACGCCGGCCTCCCGGGTGGTCGTCGACCACCCCCGGCGGGCTCGGCGCGACACTGAAGCTGTGAGCCTCACTGTCACCGGGTGCCCGGCATCCGTGGGATACAACGACCGGAATCGGGACAGAATTCCCGCCGGGTCCGTCTCTTCGGCCGGAGATGCAGTACCCTGCCCGCCTGCAACCTGGAGGCGGAGGGGCACGGTGCGTGGCGAAGCGCAGGTCAGGGCCGGTGACGACAGGGACCTCGCGGGCCTCACGGACATCTACAACCACTACGTGTGTGAGACGCCTTACACCTTCGACACGTTGCCCTTCACGTCCGAGGAACGACGTTCCTGGCTCGCCGGGTATTCCCTCCGGGGTCCGCACCGCCTGATGGTGGCGGAGGACGGCGCGACCGGGAAACTGCTCGGCTACGCCACCTCCGGCCGGTTCCGCCCGAAGCCCGCCTATCTGAGCTCGGTCGAGTGCACGGTGTACCTGGCTCCCGACGCCACCGGGCGCGGCGTGGGCGCGCTGCTGTACGAAGCGCTGTTCGAGGCGCTGGCCGCGGAGGACGTGCACCGGGCCTACGCGGGCATCGTCCCGCCGAACGAGCCCTCCGAGAGGCTGCACCGCCGGTTCGGCTTCGAGCCGGTCGGGGTCTTCCGCGAGGTGGGCCGGAAGTTCGGCCGGTACTGGGACGTGGCCTGGTTCGAGAAGACGCTCTGAGCGGCGGGCCGCGGGTCCCGTCGGCCCGGACCGCTACGGGCCGACGCGCCGCTCCATGGCCGCCCGCGCCGCCGACTCCGTCGGGTAGACCTCGCACATGTGGCGCCCGTCGGGCGTCGCCGTGTGCTCGACCTCCCACAGGGAGGCCCGCCGCCCGCCCGGGAGCAGGAAGGCGTGCTCGTAGAGGGACAGGCACACCCCGGTGCCCGTCCGGCAGGGCGGGCCGAATGCCTGGGAGATCTCGTGCGCGTAGGCCGTGCGCAGCGCGGAGGTCACCTCGGGCCCGGGCCGGTCCGGGTTCTCCGCGCGCCGCATCAGCCGGCGCAGGTGGTCCGCCGAGTCGTCCGGCGCGTACGGCGGGTCGAAGCCGGCCGCCGGGGGGAGCCGCAGCGGCGGGAGCCGCAGCGTGTCCAGCGGTGCCAGGACCGGCTCGTCGGCGGGCAGCGGCAGCCGGGCGACGGCCGCGGACAGCTCCTCCTCGTCCGCGTAGACCTCGTGCCGCGGCCCCCCTGGGGCCGTGTTGTGGACCAGCTCCCACAGGGTCAGCACCGAGCCGTCGCCGAGTAGCCAGGTGTGACGGTGGGTCTCCCGGTAGAGACCCGCGCTGTGGTGGGCCGACTGCAGCGAGCCGTCGTACGCCAGCGCGGAGCACAGCCGGCTCAGGACCTCGTCCGGCAGTTCGAAGGAGTTCAGGGCGCGGCCGAGGAGCCGTTCCAGATGCTCCTCCGGATACGCCGCCGTCTCGTACGGAACGCTCAAGGGTGCTCCCAGCGTCGCTGCTTGTCACCTTGTGGGTGCATACCGTAGCCCCTCCGTCGGACATCATGTCCGGGAACCGAGAAAACGTACGGTTGTAGAGACGCCGGACCGGGGGTCCGGGTTGCCTGCCGCCGGGGGCGTACGCCGGTCGTAGTCTGGACGGATGAGTTCCTCCTCCGACGGCGCGTCCTCCGAACCCCGCGACGACAGCCGGGACGCCGACGACGGTCGGGCCCCCGAGGGCACCGACGGCACCGACGGCCCTCACGGCACCGACGGCCCTGACGGCACCGACCGCGACGACCGGGCCGAGCCGCGTGCGCCGAAGGCCGCGCTGGTCTTCGACGACCCGCTGGACCAGCAGAGCTCGGACGACACCGACCACGGCTGGGGCGAGCGCTCCCGCGGCGGGGACGCCGCCGCCGACCTCCGCCGCTTCCTCGACGAGAAGCCGCCGCACCACCTCTGACCCCGGGCCGCTCACGGCCCGCCCCTGAGCGCCACCGCGAGCCGGTCCTCCGGCGCCGTGCCCAGCAGGCGCACCGCGGTGGGCCGGGGCACGGAGAGCACCACGAGCGCCCCGCCCGCCGTGTCCACGCCCCCTGATCCAGGCGTCAGGGCGACCCGGGCCTCCCGCGCCAGCACCCGAGGACGCCCCTGAGGACCCGCGGCGATCACGTCGACCAGGTCCCCGGCGCGCAGCATGCCCGCGACGGCCGGATCGGCGAGCCGTACCGGCGCCCGCACCCGGGGCGGCCCGGCCGGCGGCGGGACGCCCCCCGGCCGGGCGTGCGAGGCGGAAGAGGCGGTCGGTGAGGCCGGAGCCGTGGGGCCGGGGGCCAGGGCGGTCACCGCCGCCGCCGTGAGCACGGCGGCCGCCACCCGGGGCCAGGCCCGGGCCGGCCGGCCCGTACCGAACCGGCCACCGGTCACGCGCAACGGGGCGAACGGGGGGACGCTCCCGGGCGCGGGCACTCCTCCCGGCCCGTACCACCGCGGGGCGGCCGGGAGAGCACCGGTGCCGGAGGGAAGAAGCGGAAGCCGGACGGGCGAGGACGCCTCGGCGGACGTCCCGGCGGACGTCCCAGAGGATGCCCCGTCGAAGGGACCGAAGTACTCGTTCATGGCCCCAGCCTGACCGCTGTCGTCAAGGTCTGCTGAGGCCTGTGGACGGCTTACCGGCGCCGTTGTCCACAGGTCACCCGGGAGGGTTACGGCAGCGCGAACCCAGGGTCCGCGCCGCCCAGCGCCCGGGCGCAGAGGCAGGTCCGCTGGTCCGTCGCCGGAAGCGCCGCCACCAGGTCGAAGAGGACGTCCCGCAGGCGGCCCACATTGGCCGCGAACACCCGCAGCACCTCCTCGTGGGAGACGCCCTCGCCGGTCTCCGCGCCCGCGTCCAGGTCCGTGACCAGGGTCAGCGAGGTGTAGCAGAGTTCCAGTTCACGGGCGAGCGCCGCCTCCGGATGGCCCGTCATGCCGACCACCGACCAGCCCTGGGCGGCGTGCCAGCGGGACTCGGCGCGGGAGGAGAAGCGGGGCCCCTCGACCACCACGAGCGTGCCCCCGTCCACCGCCTCCCACTCCCGGCCGCGCGCGGCCTTCAGCGCCAGCGCGCGTCCGGCGGGGCAGTAGGGGTCGGCCAGCGAGACGTGGACGACGTGGGGGACCGTGCCGTCGGGCAGCGGGAGGCCGTCGAAGTAGGTGTGGGCGCGTGCCTTGGTGCGGTCGACGATCTGGTCGGGGACGAGCAGCGTGCCGGGACCGTACTCCGGGCGCAGCCCGCCGACCGCGCAGGGGCCGAGGACCTGCCGGACACCCAGGGAGCGCAGTGCCCAGAGGTTGGCGCGGTAGTTGATCCGGTGCGGCGGCAGGTGGTGCCCGCGGCCGTGCCGGGGCAGGAAGGCCACCCGGCGGCCGGTGACCTCGCCGACGAACAGGGAGTCGCTGGGCGGCCCGTAGGGCGTCTCCACCGCGACCTCGGTCACGTCCTCGAGGAACGAGTAGAAGCCGGACCCGCCGATCACGCCGATCTCGGCGCTCACCGTGTTCACCATGGCCCGCACCCTAGGGCCTCGGCCACGGCGGGGAACAGGCCCGAAACCGCCGCCCGCCCCCACCACGCCGAACCGCGCCGCCGACCGGACCGCCGACATGCCGAAGGCCCCGCGCGGCCTCGGTGGAGCGAGGACGCGCGGGGCCCGTAACGGCGTGCGTCAGGCGGCCGAGCTGCTGCTCGACGAGGCCGTGGAGGCGGAGGCCGTGGACGTCGACGACGAGGTGGACGTCGACGAGGCCGAAGAGCTCGAGCTCGAGCTGGAGCTCGAGGAGGCGGTGCCGGACGTCGCGGCCGGCGAGCTGCTGGACGACGAACCGCGGCTGTCGTTGCGGTAGAAGCCGGAGCCCTTGAAGACGATGCCGACGGCCGAGAACACCTTCTTCAGGCGGCCCTGGCAGTTGGGGCACTCGGTCAGGGCGTCGTCGGTGAACTTCTGCACCGCCTCGAGGCCCTCGCCGCACTCGGTGCACTGGTACTGGTAGGTCGGCACTGTCTTCCTCCTGGCACTCTCACTCAATGAGTGCTAACGACGATCCATCTTGACGCATTCCCGGCCGTCAGTCCACTGCCGCACCCCGTCCGGTGACCGAAACCACTGCCACCGGACGACAACCGAACGGCGCCCGAACGAAAAACCGGCCGTCAGCCGACCAGCCGCACGCGTCCCACGAGCACCCTCACCACGCGTCCCACGAGCACCTCACCACGCGGCCCACGGGACCGTCACCGGGCGGCCCCGGACGTGCCCAGCCAGCCGGCCAGCTTGCCGCCCCGGGCGACCGCCCGCAGCCGCCGCTCGGCGGCGTCCTGCACCCGGTCGGTGGCGACCACCAGCAGCTCGTCGCCCCGCTGGAGCACCGTGGTCGGCGACGGGACGAAGGAGTCGCCGCCCCGGACCACCAGGGTCACCGAGGCGCCCTCCGGCAGCCGCAGCTCGCTCACCTCGACGCCGTGCATGCGCGAGTCCCGGTCCACGGTCAGCGACAGCAGGTGCCCCCGCAGCCGCTCCAGCGGCGCCGACTCGATGCCCAGGTCGGCGGCCTCGTTGTCGTCGCCCAGCCGCAGCTTGCGGGCCAGCCAGGGCAGTGTCGGGCCCTGGATCAGCGTGTAGACCACGACCAGCACGAAGACGATGTTGAAGATCCGCCGGCTTCCCTCGACCCCGCCCACCATGGGGATGGTGGCCAGGATGATGGGCACCGCGCCGCGCAGCCCGGCCCAGGACATCAGCGTCTGCTGCCGCCAGTGCACCCGGAAGGGCGACAGGCAGGCGAACACGCTCAGCGGTCGCGCCACCATGGTGAGGACCAGGCCGATGACCAGCGCGGGCAGGATGTCGTCGCCCAGCTCACGCGGGTTGACCAGCAGTCCGAGCAGCACGAACATGCCGATCTGCGCGATCCAGCCCAGCCCGTCCGCGAAGCCGCGGGTGGCCGGATGGTGCGGCAGCCGGGCGTTGCCCAGCACCATCGAGGCCAGGTAGACCGCGAGGAATCCGCTGCCGTGCGCCATCGCGCCCGCCGCGTAGGCCGTCACCGCCATCGCCATCACGGCGATCGGGTAGAGGCCGGAGGCGGGCAGCGCGACCCGGCGCAGCCCCCAGGCGCCCAGCCAGCCCACCGCGAGGCCGACGGCCGCGCCGATCGCCAGCTCCATCGCCATCTCGGCGAGCAGCAGGTACCAGTGCTCGACCGGTCCGGCCGTGGAGAAGGAGACGACCAGGATGACCACCGGGGCGTCGTTGAAGCCGGACTCGGCCTCCAGGGTGCCGGTGATCCGGGACGGCAGCGGTATGCGGCGCAGCACCGAGAAGACCGCCGCCGCGTCGGTCGAGGAGACCACCGCGCCCACGATCAGCGCCTGTCGCCACTCCAGCCCGACCAGGTAGTGGGCGGCCGCGGCGGTCACCGCGACGCTGATGGCCACGCCGGCCGAGGCGAGCACGGCGGCGGACGGCAGCACCGGTTTGATCTGCCCCCACTTGGTGCCGAGTCCGCCCTCGGCGAGGATCACGACCAGGGCGGCGTAGCCGATGACCTGGGTCAGCGCGGCGTTGTCGAACTCGATGCCCGCGATGCCGTCGGACCCCAGCGCGATGCCGATGCCGAGGTAGATCAGCAGGCTGGGCAGTCCACTGCGCGAGGACACGCGCACGGCGGCCACCGCCACCAGGAGGACGAGTGAGGCGCCGAGCAGAAGCTGGTTGAGGTGGTCGACAGTCAGTGGCGGCCTTCCCTTCCCTCCGAGACGGGCGAATCCGGGGTGCGCGAACAGGTGTGCGCCGAGCGGTGAGCGCGCCGAGCGGCGAGCGCGCCGAGCGGTAAGTCTTTCGTTACCTTACCTAACTCTTGACGCTTTCTTGACGCGCTTCCGCACATCCACCGCCCTCCGGTCCGCCGCGCGACGCCCCGGCCGGGGCTCGCACCGGGACGAAGCGGACACCCCGCTCGCCCGATGCCACGGGTTCACAGACGCCGCGTCAAGCCGCCGCGCCCCGTGCGCCTATCGTTGCTCCAGCGCGACGACGGGCTCCGCCGCCGCGCCCAGAACTGACCACCGCCCGCCCCGCCGCTCGCGTGAGGACAGCAAGGACAGCGATGCCCCCCAACACCACCGCCTCTTCCGGTCAGCAGCCCGGCAGGTCCGGCAGGAAGAAGGGGCGCAAAGCCCGACTCCTGGTCCTGCTCCTCGTCCTGGCGCTCATAGGCGGCCTGGTCTACGGCGGGTACTGGACGGTCAGCACCGTCCGTGCCTCGTTCCCGCAGACCAGCGGTGCGCTGACCCTCAAGGGCCTGTCCGGCCCGGTGGAGGTGCGGCGCGACGGCCAGGGTGTGCCGCACGTGTACGCCGACTCCGAGGAAGACCTGTTCATGGCGCAGGGCTTCGTCCAGGCGCAGGACCGCTTCTACGAGATGGACGTCCGCCGCCACATGACCGCGGGCCGCCTCTCCGAGATGTTCGGCGCGAGCCAGGTCTCCACCGACGAGTTCCTGCGCACCCTCGGCTGGCGCCGGGTCGCGCAGCAGGAGTACGACAAGAAGCTGTCGGCCTCCACCAAGAAGTACCTCCAGGCGTACACCAAGGGCGTCAACGCCTACCTGGACGGCAAGGCGGCCGACGAACTCTCCCTCGAGTACGCGGCGCTGGCGCTCACCGGCGACTACGCGCCCGAGCCGTGGACCCCCGTCGACTCGGTGGCCTGGCTGAAGGCGATGGCCTGGGACCTGCGCGGCAACATGCAGGACGAGATCGACCGTTCGCTGCTCACCAGCCGCCTCGACGCCGAGCAGATCGCCGACCTGTACCCGGGCTACCCGTTCGAGCGGAACAAGCCGATCGTGCAGGAGGGCGCCTACTCCGGGGCGACCGGCACCTGGGACCAGAACGCCACGGCGACCGAGGGCGTCCAGGGCGGCGCGGCGGCCGGCCTGCCGGGCGTCCCGGCCGAGGACGCGGCCGGGCTGCAGTCGCAGCTCGCCGGGCTCTACGGCGCGCTGGAGGAGCTGCCCATCGCGGTCGGCGTCAACGGCAACGGCATCGGGTCCAACTCCTGGGTGATCTCCGGCGAGCACACCGTGGGTGGCGCCCCGCTGCTCGCCAACGACCCGCACCTGTCGCCCGCGCTGCCCTCGGTCTGGTACCAGATGGGCCTGCACTGCCGCACCGTCTCCGAGACCTGCCGGTACGACGTCTCCGGGTACACCTTCTCCGGCATGCCCGGTGTGATCATCGGCCACAACCAGCAGATCGCCTGGGGCTTCACCAACTCCGGCGTCGACGTCAGCGACCTGTACCTGCAGAAGATCAGCCCCGAGGGCTACCAGTACGACGGCAAGACGGTCCCGTTCCGGACCCGCGAGGAGACCATCAAGGTCGCCGGCGGATCCGACAAGAAGATCGTCGTCCGCGAGACCAACAACGGGCCGCTGCTCTCCGACCGTGACGACGAGCTGGTCCAGGTCGGCAAGAAGGCCGGCGTCGACTCCGGTTCGCCCGACCGGGGCGACGGCTACGGCGTCTCCCTGCGGTGGACCGCGCTCGACGCGGGCCGCACCATGGACGCCGTCTTCGCGATGAACACCGCGGAGGACTGGGAGGACTTCCGGGCCGCCGCAGAGCTGTTCGAGGTGCCCTCGCAGAACCTGGTCTACGCGGACCGCAAGAACATCGGCTACCAGCTGCCGGGCCGCATCCCGGTCCGTGCCGAGGGCCACGACGGCTCGCTGCCGGCGCCCGGCTGGGACTCCGGCTCCCGCTGGACCGGCTGGATCGACCAGGACGAGCTGCCCTACGAGTACAACCCGGACCGCGGCTACATCGTCACCGCCAACCAGGCCGTCGTCGACGAGGAGAAGTACCCGTACCTGCTCACCGGCGACTGGTCCTACGGTGCGCGCAGCCAGCGGATCAACGACCTGATCAAGGCGAAGACCGAGGGCGGCGGGAAGATCTCGACCGAGGACATGCGCGAGATGCAGACGGACAGCAGCAGCGAGATCGCCAAGCTGCTGGTGCCCGAGCTGCTGAAGATCGACCCCGAGGACGAGGACGTCCGCGACGCGCAGGAACTGCTGGAGCACTGGGACCGCACCCAGACGCCGGACTCGGCGGCGGCCGCGTACTTCAACGCGGTGTGGCGCAACCTGCTGCGGCTGGCGTTCGGCAACAAGCTGCCGAAGGAGCTGCGGGTCGAGGGCCAGTGCCTGTGGGTGGAGCCGGTGAACACCACCGGGCCCGCGGACGAGGCCGACAAGGTCCGCGAGTGCGGTCAGCGCAGCGCCACGCAGGCGCAGCCGGACGGCGGCGACCGGTGGTTCGAGGTCGTGCGCGAGCTGCTGGACGAGCCGGACAGTGCCTGGTGGACCACCGGCGAGACGGCCAGCGGGCGGCCCTCGGCGGACAACCGTGACGAGCTGCTGCGGCGGGCGATGATCGACGCGCGCTGGGAGCTGACCGCGAAGCTGGGCAAGAACATGGACACCTGGAGCTGGGGCCGGCTGCACACGCTGTACCTCAAGAACCAGACCATGGGCACGGCCGGTCCCGGCTTCCTGCAGCACATGCTCAACCGCGGGCCCTGGGAGCTGGGCGGCGGCGAGTCCACCGTCAACGCGACCGGGTGGAACGCGGCCGGCGGGTACGGGGTGGTGTGGGTGCCGTCCATGCGGATGGTCGTGAACCTGGGTGACCTCGACAAGTCGAAGTGGATCAACCTCACGGGGGCGTCGGGGCACGCGTACAGCTCGCACTACACGGACCAGACGGACGCGTGGGCGAAGGGCGAGCTGTACGACTGGGCGTTCACCGAGGCCGCGGTGAAGCGGGCCACGAAGGACACCCTCACCCTCAACCCGTAACCCGCCCGCCCGTTCCCGCCCCTTCTCCCTCCCTTCCCTTCTCTTCCGTCCCCTCCACGGGGCGGCTCCCTCCCGGGGAGCCGCCCCGTCGGCCTTTCCCCAGGGCGGCCCTGGAGATGGCGGATGCCGTGCGGTCAGGAGAAGTGGTGGAGGGCGGAGGGGGTGAGGGCGGTGGTCACGGGGCGGTCGTGGGGGTCGGCGGGGACGGTGTCGCGGAGTTCCGTGTCGTGGAGGAGGACGACCAGCGCCGGAGCCGCACCCGCCGCGTCGAGGCGGGCGAGAACCCGGTCGTAGGAACCGCCCCCGCGGCCCAGCCGCATCCCGCGGCGGTCCACCGCGAGACCGGGCAGCAGCACCACGTCCGCGTCGAGGACCGCGTCGACCCCGGCCCGCGGACCCCCCGGCTCCAGCAGCGTCATCCGCCCCGCCCCCAGCGGGACCTCCACCAGCGAGCCCGGGCCCTCGTACACGCCCCAGTCGAGGTCGTCGTCCTCCCGCAGCACCGGCAGCAGCACCCGCACCCCCCGTTCCCGCAGCGCGTCCAGCAGCGTCCGGGTCCCCGGCTCGGACCCCACCGACACGTACGCGGCGACCACCTCCGCCCCCGCCACCGCCGGCAGCTCCAGCGCCCGTGCCGTCAGCGCGCGTTCGGCCTCCCGCCGCTCGCCCTCCGGCAACCTTCTCCTCGCCCGGAGGATCTCCGCGCGCAACATTCCTTTGGCACTGTCGTTCGCCACTGTCCACCTCTTCCTGCTCGGCCCGACGCTCCACCGCCGCACGAACGGTTCTGTTTTCCCCCCGAATGCAGCCATATGACGCGGAATCGAATGGAGCTCCCGATTCCGTACAACTCAATGGATATGGTTGCGAACATGATGAAGGCACATCCTCGGATCAGTAAGGCTGTCATCCCGGCGGCCGGTCTCGGCACGCGGTTCCTGCCGGCCACCAAGGCGACGCCCAAGGAGATGCTCCCGGTCGTCGACAAGCCGGCGATCCAGTACGTCGTCGAGGAGGCCGTCCAGGCCAGCCTGCGGGACGTGCTGATGGTCACCGGCCGCAACAAACGCCCGCTCGAGGACCACTTCGACCGCAACTACGAACTCGAGAACGCCCTCGAACGCAAGGGCGACAGTGACCGGCTGGCCCGTGTGCAGGAGCCCACGGACCTCGCCACCATCCACTACGTCCGCCAGGGCGACCCCCGCGGTCTCGGCCACGCCGTGCTCTGCGCCGCCCCGCACGTCGGTGACGAGCCGTTCGCCGTGCTCCTCGGCGACGACCTCATCGACCCGCGCGACCCGCTGCTGGCCCGCATGATCGACGTGCAGGCGGAGTACGGCGGCAGCGTGATCGCGCTGATGGAGGTCGACCCGGCCCAGATCCACCTCTACGGCTGCGCCGCCGTCGAGTACACCAAGGACGCCGACGTGACGCGGGTGACCGGCCTGGTCGAGAAGCCGGACCCGACCGACGCGCCCTCCGCCTACGCCGTCATCGGCCGGTACGTGCTCGACCCGGGCATCTTCGAGGTGCTGCGCCGCACCGAGCCCGGCCGCGGCGGGGAGATCCAGCTGACCGACGCCCTCCAGCACCTGGCGGCCGACGAGTCCATCGCCGGCCCCGTCCACGGCGTCGTCTTCAAGGGCCGCCGCTATGACACCGGCGACCGTGGCGACTATCTGCGTGCGATTGTCCGACTGGCATGCGAACGTGAGGACCTGGGACCGGACTTCCGGACCTGGCTCCGCCGATTCGTAGCCGAGGAGATGTAACGGACTTGAGCACCACCGCGCCCCGCAGCACCGCGTCGGACCAGGACCGCGCGCAGGCGGACCGCCTGTGGACGGTGGAGGAGCACCTCGAGGACATCCTCTCCACCGTCCGCCCCCTGGAGCCGATCGAGCTGCAACTGCTCGACGCCCAGGGCTGCGTCCTCGTCGAGGACGTGACGGTCCCGGTCGCGCTGCCGCCCTTCGACAACAGCTCGATGGACGGCTACGCGGTACGCGTCGCGGACGTCGAGGGCGCGAGCGAGGAGTTCCCCGCCGTGCTCGACGTGGTGGGGGACGTGGCGGCCGGCCAGGAGCCCGGGCTGCGGGTGGGCCCGGGGCAGGCCGCCCGCATCATGACCGGCGCGCCCCTGCCGCCCGGCGCCGAGACCGTCGTCCCCGTCGAGTGGACCGACGGAGGGCTCGGGGCCGGACCGGCCACCGGCATGCGCGCCCGCAGCCAGGCGCCCGAGGGCGCCTCCGGTCAGGTCCGGGTGCACCGGCCCGCCGAGGCCGGGGCGCACGTCCGCCGGGCCGGCAGCGACATGAAGGCCGGCGACCGCGCGCTCACCGCGGGAACCGTGCTCGGCCCGGCCCAGCTCGCCCTGCTCGCCTCCGTGGGCCGGGCGACCGCCAAGGTCCGCCCGCGCCCGCGGGTCGTGGTCCTCTCCACCGGCAGCGAACTCGTGCCGCCCGGCGAGCCGCTGAAGACCGGGCAGATCCACGACTCCAACAGCTTCGCCCTCACCGCCGCCGCCCGCGAGGCCGGCGCCATCGCCTACCGGGTGGGCGCGGTCGCCGACGACGCGGAGACCCTGCGCACCAGCGTCGACGACCAACTGGTCCGCGCCGACCTGCTGGTGACCAGCGGAGGCGTCAGCGTCGGCGCGTACGACGTGGTCAAGGAGGCGCTCACCGCGCCCGAGCCGGCGGACGGCGAGGACGACGAACCGGTCGCCCCGGGCGTCGAGTTCCGCCGCGTCGCCATGCAGCCCGGCAAGCCGCAGGGGTTCGGGCTGATCGGGCCGGACCACACGCCGGTGCTGACGCTGCCGGGCAACCCGGTGTCGTCGTTCGTCTCCTTCGAGATCTTCGTGCGGCCGGCGATCCGCGCGCTGATGGGACTGCCCGAGGACCAGCTCCACCGGCCGCGGGTCCGCGCCGCGCTGGCCGCCGACCGGGCGCTCTCCTCGCCGCGGGGCCGCCGCCAGTTCCTGCGCGGACGCGTGGACGGCGACCGGGTCACCCCGGTCGGCGGGGCCGGCTCCCACCTGGTCGGCGCGCTCGCGCAGGCCGACGCGCTGATCGTGGTACCCGAGGACGTCACCTCGGTGGAGCCCGGTGAGGACGTCGAGGTGGTCCTGCTCGGCTGACGGGCCCGTCCTGGCGGTACCGTGGCGCGCATCGCCGAACGCGGGGCACACGGCATTCCGGCCCCGAACGACCGCCCCGCACGACCGCCCTGAACGACCGCTCCGAACGACCGCCCTGAACGACGAAGGACGCCTTCCGCATGGGTACGCAGGATCGACTGACCCACATCGACGAGGCGGGCGCCGCCCGCATGGTCGACGTCTCCGGGAAGGACGTGACCGCCCGCACCGCCCGCGCGAGCGGCCGTGTCCTGGTCCACCCGCGGGTGGTGGAACTGCTGCGCGGCGAGGGCATGCCCAAGGGCGACGCCCTGGCCACCGCGCGGATCGCCGGGATCATGGGGGCCAAGAAGACCCCCGAACTGATCCCGCTCTGCCACCCGCTGGCCCTCTCCGGGGTGAAGCTGGACCTCGCCGTCGCCGACGACGCGGTGGAGATCACCGCGACGGTGCGGACCACCGACCGCACGGGCGTGGAGATGGAGGCGCTCACCGCCGTCACCGTCGCCGCGCTCACCGTGGTCGACATGGTCAAGGCGGTCGACAAGGGCGCCGTCATCACCGACGTGCGGGTCGAGGAGAAGACCGGCGGGAAGTCCGGCGAGTGGAGGCGGGCGTGACGGCGGCTCCGGAACCGGCCGGCGGGTCCGGCGCCCGCCCCCGCAGGGGCTTGGTCGTCACCGCCTCCAACCGGGCCGCGGCCGGGGTCTACGAGGACCGCGGCGGCCCGCTCCTGGCGGCCGGCCTGGAACGGCTCGGCTTCGCCGTGGACGGCCCCGTGGTGGTGCCCGACGGCGACCCGGTGGAGGCCGCGCTGCGGGACGCCGTGGCGGCCGGCTACGACGTGGTCCTCACCACCGGCGGCACCGGCGTCTCGCCCACCGACCGCACCCCCGAGGCCACCCGCCGGGTCGTCGACCACGAGGTCCCCGGCATCCCCGAGGCGATCCGCGCCCACGGCCGCGCCAAGGTGCCCACCGCCGCGCTCTCCCGGGGGATCGCGGGTGTCGCCGGCTCCACCCTGATCGTCAACCTCCCCGGGTCCACCGGAGGGGTGAAGGACGGGCTCGCCGTCCTGGGGGACCTGCTCGCGCACGCCGTGGACCAGCTCCGCGGCGGTGACCATCCGTCGTCCGGGGGTGCCAGCTGAACGGCCTGATCTGGCCCGTGGGCCTGGAGCACGGCGACGTCCGGCTGCGCCCGATGCGGATGCGCGACCAGGCCGACTGGCGCGAGGTCAACCGGCGCAACCGGGAATGGCTGCGCCGCTGGGAGGCCACCATCCCGCCGCCGCTGCCGGGCGCCCCGGCCACCCAGCGGCCCACCTTCCGGCAGATGGTCCGCCACCTGCGCTCCGAGGCCAAGGCCGGGCGGATGATGCCCTGGGTCGTCGAGTACCAGGGGCGGCTGGCCGGGCAGCTGACGGTCGGCAGCATCACCTGGGGCTCCATGTGCTCCGGGAACATCGGGTACTGGGTGGACGAGGCGGTGGCCGGCCGCGGGGTGATGCCGACGGCGGTGGCGCTCGCCGCGGACCACAGCTTCCGGACCGTGGGACTGCACCGGCTGGAGGTCTGCATTCGCCCGGAGAACGGGCCCAGCCGGCGCGTGGTGGAGAAACTCGGATTCCGCGAGGAAGGGCTGCGGCCGCGCTATCTCCACATCGACGGCGACTGGCGCGACCACCTGGTCTACGCGCTCACCGTGGAAGAGGTCCCCGAAGGGATGATGACGCGTCTGTCCAGGTTGGGCGGCCGGACGCGGTGAAGGGTACGCAGCCCGCCGGAAATTGAATAAGTGTTCGAATTTAGGCTCAAGCTGATCACGTTTGGGCGTCTGAATTCACGCTTCCGGCGGCCTGTGATCACATCGGTCGCGTAAAAGGCTCGAAATATCAGCCAGATCGTGCGACACACCGTGTGAATAGGCAGATGGCCTCACCCGAACCGCTCTACCGTGTGACTGTGAGCAGCAGCGGCCTCATCTACGCAGTCATTGTCGGGGCCTGGGCCGCCTACTTGGTGCCGATGTGGCTCCGTAGGCAGGACGAGCTGAACGAGGCCCGTCCGACGGAACGCTTCAGCACCGCCATCCGGCTGCTGTCCGGAAGGGCGGGGATGGAGCGCCGTTACGCCAAGGACCTCGCGCGCTCCGCCGACGAGGCGGAGCCCGGGCCCGACGTGGTCGACCCGGACGCCGTGACCGACTCGGTCGACGTCCGGGCCTTCGCCGTACCCCCGGACGATCCCGGGCCCGGCGGGCCGGAGCGTCGCCGCGGGGAGCCCTCCGCCTCCCGCAGGCGTCCCGGGCCGGCCGATCCGCCGGCCGGGGCGGACGCCGGGCGGCCCGGCCACCCCGAGCGGGTCGACCGGGGCGAGCGTGCGGACCGGGCGGACCGGGCGGACCGGGCCGGACGGGTCGCCGCCGAACGGGACGCGGAGGTCGTGCGGGCGCGGGTCGCGCGCACCAGGGTGCTGGCCCGCAGACGCCGCACCATCACCTTGCTCTTCCTGGCCTTCACCGTCGGCGCGGTGGCCGCCGCGGTCGGCGGAGTGGCGTTCCTCTGGGCGCCCGCCGCGCCGGCCGTGCTGCTCAGCGTCTACATCGCCTACCTGCGCACGCAGGAACGCCGCCGCTTCGCCTACCGCATGGACCGCGGTCAGGCCGAGGAGGCGGCGCGGCGCGTCCGGGAGCGGGGCCGTGAGCGGGACCGGGAGCGCGGCGGCCGCCGTCGCCCCCGCCCCTCCGCGGAACCGGCCACCGACGGGCGCACCGAACGGATCGGCCGGGGCCCCCGGACCGGTGCCGAGCGGGCCGTCGTCCGGCCGGGCGAGGCCCCGCGGGCGCCGCGGGAACAGCGGGAGCCGCGGGAGCCGGAGGGTCACGACCCGGGCCCCGCCACGCTCTCCTCCCTCGCCGCCGACCGGCTGGCCCTGATCGAGCAGACCGACCACGCCGAGTGGGTCGACCAGCAGCGCGAGCCGGAGCGGGAGGAGGGGCCGGCCGACGGCTGGGAGCCGGTGCCGGTCCCGCTGCCGACCTATGTCACCGCCCCCGTGGCCCCGCGGGCCACCTCCGACCTCGACCTCACGGACGACGCGTGGAGCTCGGCGCGCGCCGCGCTCGACCCGGACCGGCACGAGCGGCCCGCCGCGCCGGAGGAGTCCGCGGCGCCCGCCGAGGCGGCCGGTCCGCCCCCGGCCCAGCCGGAGCCCCGTGGCCGGTCCGGCGCCCGCCGCGGCCGGGGCCGGGGCCGCACCCCGCTCTTCGACCAGTACGCCGAGTCGGACCGGGACCGGCCGCGGGCGGCCAACGAGTAGAGGGGGCGTCCGGAGGTGGCGTCCGGCCTGCGGGTATCGCCCCGGGACGAAATTGCCAAGCACCCGGATGGGGATGCTAGAGTTTCACTCGTTGCAAGGGCCTGTGGCGCAGTCCGGTAGCGCACCTCGTTCGCATCGAGGGGGCCAGGGGTTCAAATCCCCTCAGGTCCACTGCACGACAAGATCCCGCCGATCTCACGATCGGACGGGATCTTCGTCGTTTCCGACGCGATGTCAGACGGAGTGGACGCCGGAGCGGAAGCCGGAGTGGAGAGAGGCCCCGATCCGCCGCCGGGCGGGGGATCGGGGCCTCACCGGTCTTCGGCCGGGTTCAGAGCTGCTTGGACATGCAGATGCTGTTCTCGTGGAAGCGGTAGTAGCCGAACTTCCGGCAGCGGTCGTAGCCGGAGGAGGCGTAGAGGGCGACGGCCTCCGGCTGCTGGTCGCCGGTCTCCAGGACCATGCGGGTGCGGCCGGCGGCGCGGGCGTCCTCCTCGAGCATCGCGAGGATGCGGCGGGCCAGGCCCCGGCCGCGGCACTGCTCGATCACGAACATCCGCTTCAGTTCCGCGTCGCCGTCCTCGTTGCCCTCGCCGTTCTCGTCCTGGGCGCGCCAGCCGCCGGTGGCCACCGGGCGGTCGCGGTCGTCGTAGGCGATCAGGAAGAGGCCGTGCGGCGGGCGGAAGTCCTCGGGGTGGAGCACGGTGGCGTCGCCGCCGTCGCCGTAGCGGCGCTGGTACTCGGCCTGGACCTCGTCGTTCAGCTTCACGGCGTCGGGGTGGTCGAAGGGGACGCTGCGGATGTTCATGGACACGGATCGTACTTTCGTGCGGGAGGGCCGGGGGCCGGGCGAACGGGTGGGCGGGTCTCGTCCAGTGTGCCGGTATTGTGCTCCGGTGCTCACCGTGACCTCCGTCAATGTCAATGGACTCCGTGCCGCCGCGAAGAAGGGCTTCGTCGAGTGGCTCGCGGAGACCTCCGCCGATGTGCTGTGCCTCCAGGAGGTGCGGGCCGAGCCGGAACAGCTCCCGCAGGCCGCCGGGGCGCCGGAGGGCTGGCACGTCGTCCACGCGCCGGCTGCCGCCAAGGGCCGGGCGGGGGTCTCGCTCTACACCCGGCGTGAGCCGGACGCCGTGCGGACCGGGTTCGGGTCGGCGGAGTTCGACGGCAGCGGGCGGTACGTGGAGGCCGACCTGCCCGGCGTGACGGTCGCCAGCCTCTACCTGCCCTCCGGCGAGGTCGGCACGGAGCGGCAGGAGGAGAAGTACCGCTTCATGGACGCGTTCCTCCCCTACCTGAAGGCCCTGCGGGAGCGCGCGGCGGCCGACGGGCGGGAGGTGCTGGTCTGCGGGGACTGGAACATCGCCCACGAGGAGGCGGACCTCAGGAACTGGCGGGCCAACCGGAAGAACTCCGGCTTCCTCCCCGAGGAGCGCGAGTGGCTGACGCGGGTGCTGTCCGCGGGCGACGGCGGGTACGTCGACGTGATCCGCGCGCTGCACCCGGACATGGAGGGCCCGTACTCCTGGTGGTCCTACCGGGGTCGCGCCTTCGACAACGACTCCGGGTGGCGGATCGACCTGCACGCGGCGACCAAGGGGCTCGCCGACCGGGCCGTCTCGGGCCGCGTCGAGCGGGCCGCCACCCATGCCGAGCGCTGGTCGGACCACGCGCCGGTCACGGTGGTCTACGACCTCTGAGCGGGGTCCCGCGACCTCGGTGCGGTGGCCTGCGGCCTCGGTGCGGTGGCCCGCGACCTCTGAGCGGTGGCCTGCGGCCTCGGTGCGGCGGTCAGCGGCCTATGGGCGGTGGCCTGCGGACTCTGGGCGGAGGTCCGCGGACTCTGGGCGGAGGTGCGCGGCCTCCGAGCAGCCCGAAGGGCGCCCCTCGGTGAGGGGCGCCCTCGGTGCACGGCGGGCCGTGCGAGCCGGGCCAGGGGCCGGGCGGGCGACGCGTCAGATCGTGTCCTCGTCGTAGACGTCCTCGTTCGACGAGGAGCGGCGCGAGCGGTCGCCCTCGCGCTCCGGGGAGCGGCGGGACGAGCGGTCGGCCACGTCGTCCCGCTTCTGGCCGACGCGCTGGTCGGCCTCCCGCTGGAGACGCTCGGCCTTGTCCTGGAACTGGTCCTTGAGGCCCATGTGTGTTCACTCCCAAGAGTGGTGAGGGGATCGGGGCCCGACCAGCGTGACACGCCCGCGCACGCACCGCATTTCGATCATCACGCGCTGTGCCGGCCGGTCCGTTCCTGCTGGTCGGCGGCGCCTCCGGCGCCCACCAGGCCGGTGCCGACCTCGTCCAGACGGTCGTCGAAGCGGCGCACCTCGCGCGGCCCGATCGTGCCGATCAGGGTGGGCAGCGCGCCGCGGATCGACTGCATGCCGCGCAGCCACCACTGGGCGTAGATGTGCGCCGAGCGCCGCTCGATGCCGTCCACCAGCCGGTCCACGGCCGGGCCCAGCGGGTAGGTCTTGTTGGTCGGCCACGGCAGCCGCTTGCGCAGCTCGCGCATCACGTCGTCCTGGTCGGCGCCGCGGACCATGTCGGTGTCGGTCCACGACAGGTAGCCGACGCCCACGGCCACGCCCTTGTGGCCGACCTCGCCGCGCAGGCAGTGCGCGTACGCCTCGACGCCCGACTTGGAGGCGCAGTAGGCCGACATCATCGGCGCCGGGGTGAGGGCGGCGAGCGAGGCTATCTGCAGCAGGTAGCCGCGGGTCTCCACCAGCGCGGGCAGGAAGGCCCGGGCGGTGACCGCCGAGCCGATCAGGTTGACCTCGATGACCCGGCGCCAGGCGGCCGGGTCGGAGTGCATCAGCGGGCCGCCGGTGGCGACGCCCGCGTTGGCGATCACGATGTCCACCCGGCCGAACCGCTCCTTGACCTCGGCCGCCACCTGGTTCATGGCGTCCTGGTCGGTGACGTCGGCGTGCCACCAGTCGCTCTCGGCGTACAGGCGCGAGGAGACCTCCTTGAGCCGCTCCGGCTCCAGGCCCACCAGCGCGACCTTCACGCCGCGCACCGACAGCTTGCGGGCCAGCAGCTCGCCGACGCCGCGCGCGGCGCCGGTGATGACGGCGACCCGTCCTTCCAGGTTGACCTTGCTCATGCGGCGCTCTCCTCGGTGTGCTCGGGCTTCTCGCCGGCCGTGGCGCCGGGCGTGAGGTAGGCGGCGGCCAGGGCGCGGATGCGCTCGGTGACCAGGTCCGGCGCCTCGACGGGGGTCATGTGGCCGAGGCCCGGGAGTTCCGTCACGCCCAGGCAGTGGGGCAGTTCCTGGGCGAGGGTACGGGCGTGCACCGGCGGTGTCAGCCGGTCCCCGGTGCCCACGATCACCTCGGTGGGGACCTGCAACCGCCGCGCGCCCTCGGTGAGTTCGAGGGAGGCCAGGACGTGGGACCAGGCGTGCCGGGCCTTGGTGGGGCAGGCGTGCACCACACGGGCGCAGGCCTCCACCATCTGCGGCGTCGAACCGGCGCCCATGGTCCCGTACTTGAGGATCCTGCGGCTGAACGCCGTGGGGCGGCCGCCGATCGGCAGCGGGGAGCCCAGGATCTGCCCGGTCAGCCAGGTGCGGACCGCGCCGCGCCGCATCGGGACCACCGTCGACTCGGGGACGAGGACGGAGGCGCCGGTGGAGCAGAGCAGCACGGCCGCGGCGTGCTCCCGGAAGCCGGGGCGTCCGGAGGCCGCCATGACGGTCATGCCGCCCATGGAGTGGCCCGCGATCACCGCCTTCTCGCCGGGGGCGAGGGTGGCGGCGAGGACCGCCTCGAGGTCGTCGGCGAGCTGCTCGGTGCCCACGGGGGCGTGCAGCGCGCTCGCGCCGTGACCGCGCTGGTCGTAGGCGACGACCCGGAAGCGGCCGGACAGGTCGCGGATCTGCGCCGCCCAGAAGGCGACGGAGCAGGTCCAGCCGTGGGCCAGCACCACGGCGGGCGCGTCCTCGGGGCCGTGGACCTGGACGGCGACGCGGGCGCCGTCCGCGGAGAGGGCAATCAGTTCACGGGTGGGCGCGGGGGGCTCGTAGCGGCCCAGGCCGGTGCGGGTGCCGCTCATGCCGCGGCCTCCACGGTGGCGGAGTCCGGGTCGGTGTGCGCGGTGGCGGGCTCGGGGCGGATCACGTCGTACTCCAGCAGGTCGACCCGGCGGGTGGCCCTGCGGAACTCGGAGGTGGTGCCCGGCCAGACGGTGGTGTTGCGGCCGTTCGCGTCCAGGTACCAGCTGGTGCAGCCGCCGGTGTTCCACACGGTCCGCTTCATCCGCTCCTGGACCCGGTCGGTCCAGGCGTCCTGCGCCGCGGGCCGGACGTCCAGCGCGGCCCGGCCGCCGAGGGTGTCCAGCTGCCGCAGGTAGTCGGCGAGGTAGTTCAGCTGGGCCTCGATCATCAGGATCATCGAGGAGTTGCCGAGGCCGGTGTTGGGCCCGATGACCAGCAGGAAGTTCGGGAAGCCGGCCGTGGTGGTGCCGCGCAGGCCCGCCATGCCGTCCTTCCAGGTCTCCGCCAGGGTCCGCCCGTCGGCGCCCACCGCGCGCTCGGCGATCGGCATGTCGGTGACGTGGAAGCCGGTGCCGAAGACGATCGCGTCGACCTCGGTCCCGGTGCCGTCGGAGGCCACCAGCGTGGAGCCCCTGATCTCGGCCAGACCGCTCGCCACCACGTCCACATTCGGCTGCGCCAGCGCCGGGTAGTAGGTGTTGGAGAGCAGGATGCGCTTGCAGCCGATCCGGTAGTCGGGGGTCAGCTTGCGGCGCAGCGCCGGGTCCTTGATCGCCCGGTGCATGTTGGCCTTCGCCAGCTTCTCGACCACGCCCAGCATGTCGGGGTGCTTGGTGAACGCCTGGACCTGGAGCTCGCGGATGCCCCACAGGACGCCGCGGCGCATCTTGGTGGTGAGCGGCACGGCGCGGTGGATGCCGCGCTCCAGCCCGCCGATCGGACGGTCCGCGCGGGGCATCACCCACGGGGGCGTGCGCTGCACGACGGTCAGCCGGCCGACCTTCGGCTGGATCGCGGGCACGATCTGGATCGCCGAGGCGCCGGTGCCGACCATGGCGACGCGCTTGCCGGTGAGGTCGTAGTCGTGGTCCCACCGCGCGGAGTGGAAGACCTTCCCCGGGAAGGAGTCGATGCCGGGGACGTCCGGCAGCTTGGGGTCGGAGAGCGGGCCGGTGGCGTTGACCACGACGTCCGCGGTGAGGGTGCCGGACCGGGTCTCGATCACCCAGCGCAGGTCCTGCTTGTCCCAGGTCATCCGCTCGACCTCGGAGTCGAAGCGGATGTGCGGCCGCAGGCCGAACGTGTCGGCGACGTTCTCCAGGTAGGCGTGGATGTGCTGCTGGCCGGAGAAGGCGCGCGGCCAGTCCGGGTTCGGGGCGAAGGAGAACGAGTAGAGGTGCGAGGGCACGTCGCAGGCGCACCCCGGGTAGCTGTTGTCGCGCCAGGTGCCGCCGATGGCGGAGGCGCGTTCCAGCACGACGAAGTCGGTGATGCCCTCCCGCCGTAGCCGGACCGCGGCGCCGAGGCCGCCGAAGCCGGCTCCGATCACCGCCACCCGTACGTGCTCGTGCTCGTAGTCGGCCATTGCGCCGCCTCCCGCGCTCTGTCTGGTCGTTGCCTGGGCCGTGCGAACCTTGCCAGTGTTCACTGGCACTGTTCTGTTCGGAGCGTAGGGCAGGGGCGTACTGATGGGTAGGGGTCGGGGCGAGGAAAGTTACCGGCGGTACGGCCTAGGGTGATCGGCGTGACGGACGAGGCGGCGACGGCGGCAGCACACGACGAAAGCCCGGGCGGCGACGGTGGCGGCAGCGGCCACGGGGGCGGCGGCCACGGCGACAGTGGCAGTGGCGGCGGGCGGGAGTACCGTGCCGAGGAGCTGGCGCGGCTGGCCGGCATCACCACCCGCACCCTGCGCTTCTACCGCGAACGCAAGCTGCTGGCCCCGCCGCGGCGGGAGGGGCGGATCGCCTGGTACGACGAACGCCACCTGGCGCGGCTGCGGACCATCGCCGCGCTGCTGGAACGGGGGCACACGCTGAGCGGCATCGCCGAGCTGGCGGACGCCTTCGAACACGGCCGGGGCGTCGGGGAGTTGCTGGGGGTGGCCCCCACGGAGGAGACCCCGGTGCGGCTCTCGCCGGAGGAACTGGCGGAGCGGTTCGCGGGGGAGGTGACGCCCGAGAACCTGGTGGCCGCGATGGAGCTCGGCTATGTCGCCGTGGACGGCGAGGAGTTCGTGCACATCAGCCGGAACCTGCTGGACGTGTCGTCGGCGCTGGTGCGCGAGGGGATCCCGCTGGGGGCGGTGCTGGAGGCGGGGCGGCGGGTGCGGGAGCACGCGGACGCGATCGCGGACCTCTTCGCGGAGCTGGTGGCCGCGCACGCCCCGGCCGAGGAGGCGCACCGCCTGCGTCCGCTGGCCCGCAGCGTGGTCCAGGCGGAACTCTCCCTCGCCCTGGACCGGCGGTTGCGCAAGGGGTGAAGCGGGTAACTCCCCGAGCGTCGTCCCGTGTTGCCGCGCCATGACACACACACGCGCGAGCGCTGTCCGCAGGGGCGCAGGGTCGCAGCGGCCCAGGGGGAACAGGGGAGGGGCGGGGAGTGTCCGAAGGGGAGCAGGAGCAGCGGGAGAAGGCGGTGGGGACCGCCTGGCGGCTGCACGCGACGCTGGCGGAGTGGACCAGGACGATCGATGCGAAGGCGTCCTTCGCCCTGGCCCTCGAGTCGGCCGCGCTGGCCGGCGTGGCCACCTTGCGAGGGGACGGACGGGTGCTGGGTGACATCTCCGGCGCAGGACCCATGGTGCTGCTGTGGGCGGGGGCGGTGGTGCTGGGGCTCTCCGCGGTCCTCGCCGTCGCGGCAGTGGTCCCGCGCCAGGACACGACGGAGGCGTCGGCGGCCAGGCCGGGAGAGATCGTCTACTACGGTCACCTGCGGCACTGGGAGCCGGAGGCGCTCGTCGACCAGCTGGTTCAGCAGGATCCGCTTCCGGCGCTCTCCCGGCAACTGGTCCGGATGAGCACCATCCTGTGGAGGAAGCAGCGGCTCGTCCGCCTGTCGCTGGCCGCGGCCGTGACCGGTGCCCTGGTGATCACGACGGCGGCCCTCACCGGATGATGTGCCGTCCGGCCGGCCGAAGCGCGGCGCGGAGGGCGACAAGGAGGGTTCCACGGGAGGGAACGGATGATGGCGCGACCGGCGGTCGTCGAACTCGGGGGCCGAGGCGGGAGGACCGCCTTCTGGGGTCTCCTCGACGCCCCGGCACGCAAGGCGCTCGCCGAGGCCGGACAGGAGGCCGTCTACCCGGCTCTCGCTCAGTTGGTCCGGCAGCACGACCTGACGGATCACCTTCTGGTGGTGCTCGGAGGCTGCGTGCGGGTGAGCACGGTGTCCGCCGGCGGCTACCAGGCGGTGCTCGCTCTTCGCGGACCTGGCGACCTGCTGGGCGAACAGTCCGGGCTGGACGGCCGTGCCCGGTCCGCCACGCTCACGGCGCTCACCCCCGTCCACGCGCTCCGGCTGCCCGCCGACGTGTTCTCGGACGTCGCCCAGGGGCACCCGTGCGTCTCCCGGGCGGTCAACCGGGTGCTGTCCGTCCGCCTCCGGGAGGCGGACCGTCACCGCACCGCGGCCGGCGCGGACTCCAGCGCGGCACGGCTGGCCGGGCTGCTCCTCGAACTCGCCGTTCTGCACGGCCGTCGAGGGGCGTCGGGGGAGACCGAGATAGGCCTCCCCCTCTCCCAGGACGATCTCGCCGGGCTGGTCCTGGGGTCCCGCCGGACCGTCAGCCGGCTGCTGGAGCAGTGGCGGCGCGAAGGCTGGGTCACCACCGGACGGAACCGGATCGTCCTGCACGACCCGGACGCCCTCAAGCGCGTGGGCGAGGACGGGGGCGGTCGCTGAGGCCGGCGGCGGACGTCCCCGTCGGCCCTCAGAGGTCGGACCACTCCAGGCCGGACATCGACGCCCCGTGCTCGGCGGCGAGCGGGTTCCACGCGGCCACGAAGTCCCTCTTGGCCTCTGTCGCCCGCCTGTTCGCCTCCTCGGCCTCCGCCGAGGCTCCCGCCGCGGCCACCCGTGAGGGCGAACAGGATCCCGAGACCTCGTCGACGACCTCGACGTAGGCGAGGTCCGCGTCCTCGGAGGCGTCCCAGGCGTTCCGCAGATCGCTCACCAGACCCTCAGGGAGGGCGTCCAGGTCCAGTCCCGAGAGCTGGTCCAGCAGGGCGGCCCGGGTATCGGCGGCGTCCTGGAAGACTTCGCGGGCGGAGGACAGGTCGTGGCACGCGTGCAGCGCCTCGACGGCCCCCTGCACGCTCTGCCGCCGCCCGGAATTCTCCGCCAGGAGGGAGTCCAGACGCTCCGCCTGTCCCTGCTCGGCAGAAGTGCCGGAGGAGGTGTCGGAGGAGGAGCCGCCCCCGCCGGTCGTGTCCGTGCCACCCGGTCCTGTCGCCCCCGTGCCGGTGCCGGCCGTCACGCCGGACGATCCGGACGAAGCCTGGGTGGCGTCGCCCGTGCCGTTGAGCTGGGCGAAGAGGAAGACCACCACGGCGATCAGGCCCACGAGGAGTCCCGGACCGCGGAGGCCGCGCCCGGTCGTCGGCGTCGGGGTGAGGTGTGGTGCCGGCTGGGCCGCCCGCGGGGGTGGGACGGCCCCGCCCGCCCGCGGCCGTGCACCGGGCGGCGGAGGTGCGGCGGTGGACACCGGCGTGGACGCGTTCACGGGGGCCGGCCCGGGCGGGGTCCGGGGGGTGGCGGGCCGGGGCCACTCGTCGGGCGCGGTCTCCGCCGCGTGCCGCAGGGGGTCCAGCCACCTGGACATCACCGGCCGGTCCGCCGGGCCCGACTCCAGGGTGGCCCGGGCCACTTCGGCGACGTCGGGGGCCAGGGCGCGCAAGGGGGCGAGGTCCGTGCCCCGCTGATCGCGGATGAACAGCCGTGCCGCCAGCAGGGCGAACTTGTAGGCGTCGCCCGCCGTGGTCATGGGCCGCTCACGGTGGGGCAGTTGCCACTGGTCCGTGTGCACGGGCGGCAGCGCCCAGGTGCCGGACACTCCCATGGAGTCGCAGTCGATGAAGAAGCAGCGGGGTCGGTCCCCGGTGAAGGTGAAGAGCAGGTTCTTCGGGGAAAGGTCGCCGACCACCACCCCGAGCCGGTGCAGGCGGTGGACCTTCGTCGCGACGTCCGCCAGCAGACCGAACAGCCGGCGCGGTGTGACCTCTCCCATGGCTCGGGTGATCCCGGCGGTGGCCAGGTACGACGGCGGGTTGAGAAGGTACTGGACGCCGGTGGTGGACCGTTGGCCCAGCAGCTCGGCGAAGAACTCCTCGGGGATCCGTCGCATCAGCAGGCCGGAGACCGTGCCGTCCCTGGTCACGAGTCCGGCCGGCCAGCAGCTGTTCTCCGCCAGCCAGAGGCCGTCGGCCGGGGCCAGCCGGGGGACGAAGGCGACGAGGGACTCCAGGGCCTCCACCTCGAGCCGGGCGAGGGCGTCGGCCTGGTACTCCTTGTACACCACGGGCCACCGCCCATTGATCTTCCGGTCCTCCACCGCCCATACGGTTCCCTGCCCGCCCTTGCCGATTTCGGCGCCCAGGCGCAGGGACGCGTACGGCACCCGGGGAACGCTGTATCCGCTCATGAGAGTCCTTCCGCGAGCCGGTGGCGGGGCCAGACGGCCAGCAGCGTCCGGTCGTCGTCGAAGGTCTCCTTGGAGAAGTCGAGGAGATCGGCGAGGACGACCGGGCGTGCGGGAGGTTCCTCCAGGAGCCGGAAGAGCTCGCCGACCCGGCCGGTTCCCGGGCCCAGGGGGACCCCGAAACCGTCCGTGCCGATCAGCAGAGCGGCGCGCGGTGGCAGCCGGAACGACACGGGTTCCACCGGGTCCGGGTACCAGGGGAGCGGACGGACGTGTGAGGTGGAGATCAACTCGTCCTCCTCCTGCCCGTCCCGGAACAGTTCACGGAAGCGCCCTTCCTCCAGGGCCCAGGCCGACGAGTCGCCGACACGGACCAGCCGCCCCCGCAGGCCGCCCTCACCGTCCGCCCGCGCGATGCCGGCGACGAGCGTGGTGGCCAGATCCCGGTTGGCCGCCTGACGGGCCGCGGCCATCTCCTCCCTGCCGCCGGGCTGTCGCCCGCCGGTGATACGCATCGTCAGCTGGAAGGAAGCCGCCGCCAGGACCCGGGACCAGTCCGGATCGGAGCGGCCCAGTTCCAGCTGGGCCAGCAGGTCGTTGACCGCCGTACGGCAGGCCAGCGTGGAACCGACGTGGGACGTGACCGCGGAGGAGACTCCGTCCGCGACGGCGTAGACGAGCGTGCCCGTCCTCGGGTGCCAGGTGACGACGGCGTCGTCCTGACGCGGGACCCCCGAGTAGCGGTGGGCGTCGCCGCGGACCGAGGCCACCCGGACGGTCAGTTCCGGCGTCGACCAGCCGTCGCAGAAGGTGTCCGGCCGGTAAGGGTCCGAGGGCGGGGGTTTGGCCTCGAACCGCGAGGCAGGCCGGCCGGTCGGGATGCGCTCCCAGCGGCCGGGCAGATCGGGCGGCGTTCCCGGACCCCCCCGGCCGCCCGGCGGAGCGGCGTGCCGTGGACCCGCGCGGTGCGGAGACGGCGGGGCGGCGCCGGGCGGCGGTGAGGCGCCCCAGGCACCTGCGGACGCCCGGTCGTCGGGGCCGCTCCCGGGAGCGCCGCCGGGCCCGGGGAGCGGGCCGACGGGAAGGACGGCGGATCCACGGGGCGGCGCCCCGTCCGGCCCGAGGGACGGGCCGGACGGACCGGGACCGGTCCACGCGGGCGGATCCTCTTGACCCGGAGGTGGCAAGAAGCCGTCCGGCTCGTCCCGGTCGGGGCGCCGGAGAGGGCCGGGCAGCGGTTGTCCGGCACTGTGGGAGGGCGTGGGGAGGGCGGGACCGACAGGCCGATGGTCGACCGTCGACGGCGCGTGGGGGTCCTGCCCCGTGACCGGGCGCGGGACCTGTGAGGGCCGGTCCTCGGAGGCCCGCCAGACCCCGTCGTCCCAGTCGTCGGCCTCCCCCCGTCCGCGAGGACCGAGAGGAAGCAGGCCCGCGAGGGTTCCGAACAGCCGGTGCAGGCCCATCCTCACACCTCGTCGATCGCCATGACGAACCCCTCCGGCGGCGTCACCGACAGCGTGGGCGTACCCGCCACCATGGAATTGCCCGACTCCACGACGCTCTTGGTCAGGCTGCTGAAGAACCCGGCGATGCAGGACCCCAGGTCCGTGCCCGGGACCGAGACATAGGCGTAGTTCTGCTCGGTCGCCACCGCGAGGATGGTCGCGGCGTCCACGCTCCCGATCCCGAACGAGACGATGTTCGGTGCGGCGGGCGTCCGGGTGCGGTCGGTGAGGCGGCGGTGCGCCTCCCGCCAGTCCGCACCGTCGTTGGGCAGTCCGTCGCTGAGGAAGAAGACGGCCGGGCGGTGCACCCGGTACCCCTGGGCCTTCAGCGTCCGGACGTCCTGCGGAATGCGGGTGCGGAGGTCGTCGAACACGGCCAGGTAGCTGGTGCCGCCGTACGCGGACAGTCGGGGAAGCTCCGACTCGTCGCGCAGATCGGCGAGCGACAACCGTTCGGTCACCGAGTTGGCGAAGCCCAGCACCGAGAACCGGATCTTGGCCGCGGCCATGGGCTCCCGCAGCAGCGCCATGTGCAGCGAGCGCATGCCCTCGTTGAGATTGCCCACGTACTCGTTCATCGAGCCGGACTCGTCCGCCAGCAGGTACACCGGCAGCAACTGCCCCTCTGCTTCTCTCATCCCCGTTCCCCTCTCTTGCTTACCGTTCCACCGGTACGGGCGTCAGCCCTTCCGGACAGGCGAGCGTCATGTCCATGCGGCCCGCCAGCATGCCCCGGACCAGGTTCAGCACCGTCTGCTGGACGAAGACCGAGAACTGCACCACCGACCGCCCGAGGTCCGCCCCCTCCACCGCCGTCACGGCGAGCTCGGGGCGGGAGGCGATCCGCGCCGCCAGCCGGACCCGGTCCTCACCGATGGCGCAGGCCACGATGTGCGGGCGGAACTCGTGCCCCATCAGGGCCGTGTGCACCGCGGGCCACTCCGTGTCGTCCTCGGGGCCGCCCACGGAGAGGAAGAACACGACCGGGCGCACCACGCGGGGCACCTGCTGCTTGAGCCGTTCCGTCTCCTGCGGCACGAGATCCAGCAGGCGACGGAACACCGGGCGGTACCGGCAGCCCGCAGAGGCGTGCAAGGACGGCATGCCGGTGGTCCAGGACACCCTGGTCTGCGGCAGGATGACGTCCGCGCCGTCCGAGTACGTGATCACGGACAACCGGACGGCCTCCGATATCTCGTTGCTGTTGCTCAGCACCGTCTGCAGCGAGCGGATCGCGTTCTCGAGCTCGGTGACACAGCCCGAGGTCGCGGGGGAGGCGTCGACGACCAGGTAGACCGGCACCACGCCCGTCCGCGAGACGGCGGAGACCGGCGCGTTGCCCGTCGAGGCACCGGACGTCTGCTGAGCGGCGGGCGCCGGAGTGTCCGGGGAGCCCACCGCGGGCGGCGCGGTCGAGAAGGCGACAGGAGAGCCCGGGTCCAGCGCGGCGGCGGCTCCGGTGTCCACTCCCAGGGCCTCGCGGCGGAGCCCGTCCAGGTCCGCCTTGCCCAGGACCTGTTGCTCCACCAGGTACCGCATCAGGTCCTGACGCTGCTGGGACGCCGTCTGGAGCTGTGCGGACTCCGCGGCCTTCAGCTGCGTCAGCAGGTTGAGCACCGTGGCCGTGTCGTCCGGATGGCGCGCCAGGTGCTGGCGGACCAGGCGTTCGATGTCCATCCTCTCGTTCGCGGTGGCGGACAGCCGTTCCGTCATCCGTCTCGCCTCCGCCCTGTCGCGCAGGTCGCGGACCTCCTCCTCGCCCTCGGTCTGCTGCACCACCGTCAGATGCGTGGTGTGCCCGAGCTGCCGGCGACGGGTCTCCTCGCTCAGTGCCCGCAGGTGCTTCTCCACGGCCTCGTCGGCCTCCATCCGCACCCGGCAGTGGAAGATGGTGATGCCTTCCGGCAGTGCGATGTCACGGTTCAGCTCCTGGTTGACCTGGTACTCCGCCTGCCGGGCCTCCTCCACGGGGAACCGGGCGGCGGTCCGGCGGACCACGTCGGTCACCCATCCGTAGACGACCGCGAGCGCGTCGCGGACGTTGCGCTGGACCAGTGCCGCGGGGTCGTGGACCCGGAAGCCGACGTCCATCGACGCCCGGAACCGGTGCGCGCCGTCCCGGCAGGTCAAGGGCGTGCGGGTGACGTTCGCCTGTCGGCGGTGGTCGCTGAGGTCGACGACGAAGCACGGCCGGTTGCCGCCGAACCAGCGTTGGCCCCGTGTGCGTTCCCGCTCCACCTCGAAGCGGCCGCTGCCCTCCACGGGATAGACCACGGCGAAGGCGGGAGGGAGGTCGCGGCGGGTGCCCACCACGCCGCGGGGTATGGCGGTCTCGTTGAGAATCAGAGACAGGGACATGTCACTCCCTTTCGAGCTGGGTGTCGAGCTGGCTCAGCACCAGCGTGGCCGTTCGCGGCAGCTTCACGACGCGATCGGCCGCGCGCCACGACTCGGCGCATCCACGCAGGACGCGGCCGGCCCTGGGGTCGTGCTCGGCGACCGCGCGAGCCAGCTGCCGGAGCATCTCGCGGAGTTCGGCGTCCCTCTCGGCGAGCCGGGCCCAGTCGGTGAGCACCTGCTGAGCCTCCCGGTGCAGGAACGGCTCGTTGAGCGCTTCGCACCACAGCCACCGGGACACCTCCCTGAGCTCGCCGCGCCGGTGGGCCAGGTAGAGCAGGGAGGGCCACTCGGGCACCGTGGCGTCCGGGTCGACCTCCTCGGTCCTGACCACCACCTGGGAGGCCACGATGAGGAAGGCGAGGAGGGCGCAGTGGCGTGACGCCGCCCGCTCCGCCGCGAGCCGCAAGTGGTGGAGCAGGTGGCCGGCCACGTCCTGGTCCACGGCGAGGAGGTCGGCGAGGGCGTAGCCGGCGGCGACGGCCAGCCGGATGTCGTCCACGGCGAGCACCGGCACGATCTGCCCGACCTGGTCGTCGGTCAGCGCGGTCAGTCCGTGCACCCGTACGGAGGTGGCCCTCAGCCGCGCGTCGTCGTCCGCGTACCAATCGGTGAGCAGGTCGGTGACCTCCGCCTGGACCCAGCCGTCCCCGCAGGCGACGGCCAGGGCGCAGGCGACGGCCTCCCGGTGGACCGGGTTGTCGCTGGCGGCCCAGGGCGAGAGCACCCGGCGCCGGACGTGCCGGTAGGAGTCCGTGGCGAGCACGCCCAGGCTGGTGGCGGCGTAGGCCCGGACGTCCTCGGACGGGTGTTCCGCGAGCTCCGTCAGCCAGGACAGCAGCTCCCCCTGGATCTCGTACTGCGTCCATGCGTGCAGGATGACGCGGCGCGGATAGCCAGGATCCTTGTACTCGAGGCAGCGGCCGGGTTCGCCGTCGGGCTTCTCGCACTCGGTTGCCCTGAGACGGGCGAGCTGCCGTCGGCGGGGAGTCGCGAACGGGTCCCGGGAGGAGACGATCCGGCCGTCGGGGCCGGTGCCGCGGACGTAGGGGGTGGTGTCCTCCAGCCGTTCCCGCAGCTTCCGCGCGGCCTCGGCGATGTCCTCCCTGGGAAGGCCGTTGAGCACCGCCAGGGCGAGTGCGAAGCTGCGGGCGGCGGTGTCGGGCAGTCCTTCGGCCCAGACCTCGAAGTCCTCCGCCTCCAGCCGGACGCGGTGTTCCCGCAGCCGGTCGAGGTCGACCTGGCCCTGCTCCTCGAACTGGCGGCAGAGTTCGGCGGCGAGTTCCCCGGCCTGGCGGCAGGCCGGGAGGCCCCCCAGCAGGTCGTGGACCGTCTCCTCCAGTCCGTCCACGCCCAGGACGCGTTCGGAAGTCCGTCCCGGCAGCAGCCGGCGCACGTGTGCCTCCACGACCTGGAACGGCGGCGGGGCGGTTTCCTCGGCGACCTCCCGGACGCACGCGAGGATCTCCCCGTCGACCGGGTCGCCCTCCGCGACGGTGACCACCATCCAGGCCCGCGCCCGGGACAGCGCGCCGCGCACCCGCTCGTAGGTCTGCCGGTCCAGTCCGGTGATGTCCTGCGGACGGTCGAGCAGGAAGCCCGCCCCGGTCTCCACCTGCCCCTCGTCGTCCTCCAGCTGCTCGGCGAGGGAGGAGAAGTCCACGGCGCTGTCGAGGTGGTACACGGCCGACGCCTCGCAGCGGCCGAGCAGGAGCCGGACGGCCATCGCGGACTTCCCCAGTCCGGGGCAGCCGCGCAGGATGAGCAGACGGTGGTCGGCCAAGGCGTCCCGGGCCTCCTCCTGCGCCCGCTCGCCGTGATCCACGTAGGCGCTGCGGACCTGCTCGACCACGAGGGGCGACAGCAGGCTCAGGCTCTGACGGCGGCCACCGAGCAGCACCACGTACTTGTCGCCGCCGACCACGTCGCCCGCGACGTTGGCGGCGGCCTGTCGCAGCCGGGCACGCCGCTGCGATCCCTCGCCGAGCCGGCTGGTCGCCTCCTGGGCGCTCGACTCCTGTTCGGCACGCTGGTCCTGGGAGGCGGACTCCTCCTGGCCGGTGTCCGCCGGGGTGTCCGCGGACGGCGGCGCGCCGGGGGCCGCCCCGGCTGCGCCGCCGCTGTCCGCAGAGCCGGGCCTGTTGCCCTCCTGACCTGCGGGCGGGGACGCCGCAGGGCCGGCCGCCGGTGGGTTCCCCCGTGCCTCACCGGCGGCCGGCTGTCCTTGGGGGGTGTCGGTCACAGCCGCACGTCCCCGCTCGTGCGCACGGTCTGGATCTTGTCGCCGGCCACCATGTCGCCCTGGACCGTGCCCGCGTTCTGGGAGACCCGTGGCGCGAGGCCCTGGTCCCTGACCGGCGTGGCCCCGCCCCGGGGGCGGCCGGACGGGACCCGGGCGCCGGCGGCGGGAAGCCCGGGCGGCGCCGGGTAGCCCGGTGCGGTGACCCAGCCCTTCAGCGGCTGGTCGTGCTTGGCCGTGAACTCGAAGGGAAGGAAGGAGGCCGGGTCGACGCCCCGGTGAGCGTGTCGGACGACGTCCCGGTAGAGGCCGTCGGAGACGGCGAAGACCATGCGCGACGCGGTGGCGGCGGACAGCACCTCGCGCAGGGGCGGCGCGTCGACCAGGCGGAAGGCCGTGTTCACCGCGTCACCCGACCAGCCGTACTCGTCCCGTCCGGTCGGTCCCTGGTGGAGCGCCACCCTCAGACGCAGCGCGTGCTCCTCGTTGGTCTGCTCCGCGTGCTGGACGAGTTCCTCGTTGAGCTCCCGCATCAGCGGCCCGACCAGCAGCAGGGGCGAGACGTCGGGGGTGACGACCACCAGAGCGCCGTCCCCGCGGTCCTCGGTGGTGCGGGAGGCACGGGGGAGCCGCGCCCGCTCGCACGCGCCGTCGAGTGCCCGGTACATCGCGGCACGCACGCGTTCCTGGACCGGATCACGGCGTGAACTGAAGTTCTCCACGTCGAGAACCAGGATCCAGTGGTGCATGACGTCGCCGGCCATGACGACCTCCCCCGAGGCGGTCGAAGGGTGGGCCCTGTGCGGGGTCCGGGGTGTGTGGGAACCCAGTACAAGGCACACGGCGCTTCATGGTCCACGCCATTTGGCGCATTCCTGCGATTGACCGATTAGTGACCCGGAGGGGCGAATTCCTGCTCGGTGCGCCGGCGCCGACCGGCCTGGTCCCGGCCACCGCGCAGCCAGTTGACCGGCGTCGGTCTCAGGGGCGTCCCGCCGGTCAGGGGCGTGGCGGGAGGGGAGGGCGGGTGCGGTCGGGGACGGCGGCTCGGGTGGGGGGTTCGGCGGCGGGGTGGGCGGAGAGGAGGTCGAGGGCGATGCGGACCGCCTCCTCGAGGCCGGTGAGGCGCCCCTCGGCCCAGTCCAGCGGCGTGCGCAGCGCCTCGACGTCCGGCTCCACCCCGTGGTTCTCGACGGACCACCCGTACGCGTGGAACCACGCCGCGTTCATCGGGACCGTGATGACCGTGCCGTCGCCGAGGCGGTGGCGGCCGGTCATGCCGACCACGCCGCCCCAGGTCCGCTGGCCCACCACCGGCCCGAGTCCCAGCAGCTTGAACGCCGCGGTGATCATGTCGCCGTCGGAGGAGGTGGCCTCGTCGGCGACCGCGACCACCGGGCCGCGCGGCGCGTTGGAGGCGTAGGAGACGGGGTCCGCGTGGCGGGTGACGTCCCAGCCGAGGATGGTGCGGGTCAGCTGTTCCACGACGAGTTCGCTGATGTGGCCGCCCGCATTGCCCCGGACGTCGACGATCAGCGCGGGCCGTGAGACCTCCATCCGGACGTCCCGGCTGAACTGGGCCCAGCCGGAGCCGCCCATGTCGGGGATGTGCAGGTAGCCGCACCGGCCCTCGCTGAGCTCCCGCACGATCTCCCGCCGTTCGGCCACCCAGGTCTGGTACCGCAGCGGCCGCTCGTCGACCAGCGGCAGCACCGCGACCCGGCGAGTGGGGCCGCCGCCGGGCGCCGTGAAGGTGAGGTCCACGGTGGTGTCGCCGGTGCCCGCGAGCAGCGGGAAGGGCCCCGCGGTGACCTCGACCGGCCGGCCGTTCACCTGGGTGAGCACCGCGCCCTCGCGGATGCCGGTGCCGGCCAGCGGCGAGCGGGCGCGGGAGTCGGAGGAGTCGCCCGGCAGGATCCGCCTGACCTGCCAGCCCGCTGGCGTGCGCACCAGGTCCGCGCCGAGCAGGCCCTGACGGCGCTGGTAGTGCGGCGGGCCCTCGTTGCGGCGGGCCGGGGTGACGTAGGCGTGCGAGGTGCCCAGCTCGCCCAGGACCTCGCGCAGCAGGTCGGCGAACTCGTCGGGCGTGGTGACCCGTTCGACCAGCGGCCGGTACTGGGCGAGCACGGCGTCCCAGTCGAGGCCGCACATGCCGGGGTCCCAGAAGTAGGCGCGGGTGAGCCGTCCGGCCTCCTCGTAGGCCTGGCGCCACTCGGCTCCCGGGTCGACCCGGTGGGAGATGCGCCGGGCGTCGATCCACACGGTGGTGTCCGGGTCGCCGGGCTCGGTGGCCGGCATCGCGCGCAGCTCGCCGTCCTGGACGACCACCAGCCGGCTGCCGTCCCCGCTGACGCCGAACCACTCCAGGTGGCGCACCAGTTCGGTCCGCCGCGCCTTGGCGATGGTGAAGTGCTCCAGCGACGGCCGGTCGCTGGGGTCGTCGGGGTTGGCGAAGGTCTCGCCGAGGGCGCCGGAGATCGGCCAGCGCAGCCAGACCAGGCCGCCGCCCGCCACCGGGGTGAGCGAGGAGTACTTGGAGGCGGCCACCGGGAACGGCGTCACCCGGCTCTCCAGCCCCTCCGTCTCGATGGAGACCACGCCCGGCTCGTCCGCCCCCTCCAGCTCCAGCCCGCCCGCCGCCGGGCGGCCCTCGGGGGAGAGGGCGAACGGCGACGGTGTCGCGGAGGACAGCGGCACCAGGTACGGGCGGGACCCCAGCGGGAAGGAGAGGTCGCCGGTGTGCACGTCGTACACCGGGTCGAAGCCGCGCCAGGAGAGGAAGGCCAGGTAGCGGCCGTCGCTGGTGAAGACCGGGCTCTCGTCCTCGAAACGGCCGTCGGTGACGTCCACGACCAGCCCGTCCTTGATCCGGGCCAGCTTGATCCGGCGCAGGGTCCGCCCGACCGTCGGGTGCGACCAGGTGAGCCAGGCGCCGTCGGGGGAGAAGGCGAGGTCGCGGACCGGGCCGTTGGTGGAGCGGACCAGTTCGGTGACCGAGCCGTACGCCTCGGTGTCGGAGCCGGCGTCCTCCGAGACGGTGATCAGCGTCAGCCGCCCGTCGTGCGAGGCGACCGCGAGACGGTTGCCGTCCGGGTCGGCGTGCATCTCCAGCACCCGGCCCAGCCGCTGGGAGGCCAGCCGGTGCGGGGCCCGGTCGCCGGTGGCGCGCGGGAGGTAGGCGATCTCGACGGCGTCCTCGCCCTCCGCGTCGGTGACGTAGGCGATCCGGCCGCTGCCGCCCAGCATCTCCGGCAGCCGCACCCGCACCCCGGGCACGTCGGTGATGGTGCGGGCCGGCCCGTCCCGGTGGGTGAGCCAGTACAGGCTGCCGCGCACCACCACGGCGCTGGCCCGGCCGGTCTCGTCCACCGCGATCCCGCCGACGTGCTGCGCCGACGGCACCTGGTACACGCGGCGTCCGGCCCGCGGGCCGCCGGTGCGGACGTCGAGCCGGCGGGGCTCGGAGTCCGCGGCCAGGTCGTCGACCATCCACAGGTCGCCGCCGCACTGGTAGACCACCCGGGTGCCGTCGCCGGCGGCATGGCGTGCGTAGAACTCGGCGTGGTCGGTGTGGCGGCGCAGGTCGGTGCCGTCGAGGGCGCAGGAGTAGAGGTTGCCGACTCCCTCGTGGTCGGAGAGGAAGGCGATCCGGTCACCGACGAACAGGGGGGAGTCCAGGTGCCCGCCGATGCCGGCGAGCAGCCGCTGCCCGTCCAGCCAGAGGCGGCCGGTGGCGCCGCCGCGGTAGCGCTTCCAGGAGGCCGGCTCGTGCGGGGGCGTGCCGGTGAGCAGCAGGGTCCGCCAGTCGTCGTCCCCCGCCTTCTCGCCCTCCGCGGGTTCCCGGGCCACGCGGGGGTCGGCGGTGAGGTCGATGTCGGACACCGGGCCCCAGCGCAGCCGGGCGCCCGGGCCGCCGTCCAGGGGGACGGCGTAGGAGAAGGTGATGGGGAACGGCTGTCCGTGCGAGGACACGGCGAGGATGTCGCTGCGGCCGCCGAGGTCCGGGTCGGGCGGGGTCCAGCCGCAGACCCGGGCGTCCGGGCCGCCCCAGTAGGTCAGCCGGGTCGCCCGACCGCCCTCCACCGGCACGACGTGGACCTCGGGGACCAGGGTGTGCCAGGAGGTGTACGCGATCAGGGTGCCGTCCGGCGAGAAGCGGGGGTGCCCGATCTTGGTGCGGTCGGAGGTGAGCCGCCACGCCCGGCCGCACTCGCCGCCCTTCTCCAAGGGCGCCAGCCAGAGGTCGTCCTCGGCCACGAAGCACAGCAGGTCGCCGCGGATGTGGGGCAGGCGCAAAAAGGTCACCCCACCATGCTTCGGCGGGCCGGGCGGGCGGGCAACTCGGGAGGACGGGGAGGACGGGGAGGACGGGGAGGACGGGGTCACGGGCGGTCACGTCGCGCGGGCTCGGCCACGGGTTCCGTGGCGCGGGGGCGCGGGGCGCGGGGCGCGGTGGACCGGGGGGTGCGGGGGCGCGGTGGTCCGGTCGGCGAAACGGGGTCGCACCGGGGCGGGGGAGATCACTAGCGTGCCGGTCATGACCATCGAGCACCGGACACATGGCACGAACGGCGCCGCCGGCGACGGAGCCGGGGCCGCGCACCCCCGGTTCGCCGAGGCGCTGCGGGAACAGGGGCTGGAGGAACTGCTCGCGGGGGTCCGCCGCTATCCCGACGCGGTGCGGACCGCGGCCGAGGCCGCCGCCGCGGTGGGGTGCGAGCTCTCGCAGATCTGCAAGTCGCTGATCTTCGCGGTGGACGGGGAGACCGTGCTGGTCCTGATGGACGGGGCCGGGCGGGTCGACGTGGAGGCGGTGCGGCGGGAGCTGGACGCGAAGGAGGTCGCCCGGGCCACGGCGGCGACGGTGCGGGAGACCACCGGTTACGCCATCGGGGGCGTCCCCCCGTTCGGGCACCGCACCCGCACCCGGGTCCTCGCCGACCGGTCGCTGCTCGCCCACGAGGTGGTGTGGGCCGCGGCGGGGACACCGCACTCGGTGTTCCCGATCGCGCCGGCCGAGCTGGTCGAGCGGGCCGGGGCGACGGTGGTGGAGGTTCGTGAGCGGGCGGCCGGGTGACGCCTGTGGCCGGCGCGGCGGTGGGGCTCGCCCTCGTCCTCCCGTTCCCCGGGGGATGAGGTTCCCGCCGGGTGCGGGCGCCGTTCCGGACGCGCGGTCCGGCGCGCACCGCGCCGCCCGCCCGGGGGACGCGGCCGGGCGGCGGGCCGGGGCACCGGTCACGGCCCCGGCGGCCGGGGGCGCTCCCGTCAGGGCCGGTGCGGCGGGTGTGCCGAGTCCGGGTCGGCGCCGACCGGGGCCTGCGCGGCACCCGTCGGGAGCGGGGCAACACCCCTCTGGGCGGTGGCAGACGGGGTGACGGCCCGGACGGCATCGGTGGGGACCGGGGCGGCCCCCGCGGCCACTGCTCGTGCGGCGCCCGTCGAGGGCGCTGCGGCAGCCGGGGCGGCGCCCGCGGTGGCCGGGGCGGCCCTCGCGGCAGCTCGGGCGGCGCTCCTCGGAGCCGCTGCGTCAGCCGGAGCGGCCCCTGCGGCGGCCGAGCCCGGAGCGGCCCCCGTGGCCCCCGTGGCAGCCGGGGCGGCGCCCGCGGTGACCGGGGAGGGCGGGGCGGCCCCTGCGGCACCCGCGGCAGCCGGGGCGGCGCCTGACGGGGGCGGGGCGGTGGCGGGTGTGGCGTGCACGGGGGTCCGGGCGGCGTTCGTGGGGGTCGAGGCGGCGGCCGAGGCGGGCCCCGCGGCGCCCGTGGGGGCCGGGGTGGGGGCTCCGGTGGCGGCGGCGTGGATGCGGCCGAGGAAGCGGAGCAGGACCGTGGTGTCGAACTGCGCGACCACCACCCCCTGGTCGCCGGGCAGTTCCACCACCGTGCTGGCCCGCCCGCAGGGCCACACCCGCACGCACTCCCCGAGCCCGGGCGGTCGCGGCGGTTCCCCCGCCCCGTCGCCGTGCGCGGGGCTGCACACCCCGCGCTCCAGCAGCGCCCGGTCCACCCGCCACTCCCGCGCCGTGGGCGCGGCCAGGCGGATCGTCACCTCCGACGCCCCGGGCTCGTGGCGCAGCACCGCGGGCACCCTGCCCTGGTCCTCGTGCGACGCGGTCAGGACGTGCGCTCGTGTGTACTGTTCGATCACGGACACTCACCCAATGTCCCACTCCGTCCCGGTTTCCGCTCTCCGGGGCCGCCCGGAGCCCCTGCGGAGCGGCACCGGCGCCCCTCCGGCCGCGGAGACGCTCTTGCAAGGGAGTTGCAACAAGAGCACCATCGAACGGTGCATGTACCCGATGGGTTCCTCGACGCCCCCACGTCCGTCGCGACCGGGGCGATGGCCGCCGCCGCGGTGGCCGTGTCGCTGCGCGGCGCCCGCCGCGAACTGGCCGGTCAGGCCGGTGCCGGCCCGGCGGGAGCGGAGCGCACCGCGCCGCTCGCGGGCCTGACCGCGGCGTTCGTCTTCGCCGTGCAGATGCTCAACTTCCCCGTCGCCGCCGGGACCAGCGGCCACCTGCTGGGGGGCGCCCTGGCGGCCATCCTGGTCGGGCCGTTCACCGGCGTGCTGTGCGTGTCCGTGGTGCTGCTGCTCCAGGCGATCCTGTTCGCCGACGGCGGCCTCACCGCCCTGGGCACCAACATCACCTGTATGGCGGTCGTCACCGTGGTGGTGGCCCACCTGGTGTTCCGCACCCTGCTGCGGGTGCTGCCCGCCGGCCGGTCCACCGTCACCGCCTCCGCGTTCGCCGCCGCGCTGCTCTCGGTGCCGGCGTCCGCCCTGTTCTTCACCCTGCTGTACGCGGTCGGCGGCACCACGGACGTGCCGATCGGCCAGGTCGCGGCGGCGATGGGCGGCGTGCACGTGCTGATCGGCATCGGCGAGGGCGTGATCACCGCCCTGACCGTGGGCGCCGTGATCGCCGTCCGCCCGGACCTGGTGCACGGGGCGCGGGGCCTGTCCCGTCCGCTGAAGCTCAGGGTCGGCGGCGCACTGGTCGACGCCCCCGCCGCCCCGGCCGCCGCCGCCCCGGCCGCCGCCGCCCCCGCGGCAGCCCCGAAGTCCTCGCGCGCGGTCCCTCTCGCCGGACTGGCGGCCTCGCTGGTGCTGGCCGGGTTCGTCAGCTTCTACGCCTCCGCCTCGCCGGACGGCCTGGAGAAGGTGGCCACCGACCACGGCATCGACCGGGCCGCAGAGGAGCACGCGGTCGCCGACGGCCCGCTCGCCGACTACGGGGTCAGCGGTGTGGACGACGAGCGGCTGTCGGTGGGCCTGGCCGGCGTGATCGGCGTGGGCGTCACCGCCGCCGTGGGCACCGGCGTCTTCCTGGCCGTGCGCCGCCGCGAGACCTCGCGGGCCACCGGGGACGAGGCCGGCGCCACCGACCGCGAGAGGATCTGACCGTCGTGGGATCCGGGCACGCGCACCGGCTGCACCTGCCCGGCGACTCGCCGGTGCACCGGCTGCCCGCGCACACCAAGCTGGTCGCCGTCCTCGCCTTCGTGGTGGTCGTGGTCTCCACGCCGCGCGAGGCGGTGTGGGCCTTCGCCGGTTACGCGCTGCTGCTCGCGGCGGTGGCCCGCGTGGCCCGCGTGCCCGCCGCCTTCGCGTTGCGGCGGATGGCCGTCGAGGTCCCGTTCGTGGCGTTCGCGCTGCTGCTGCCGTTCGTGGCGCAGGGCGCGCGGACCGAGGTGCTGGGCGTGCAGCTCAGCGTCTCCGGGCTGTGGGGCGCCTGGAGCATCCTGGCCAAGGGCACGCTGGGAGTCGGCGCGTCCGTCCTGCTGGCCGCCACCACCGAGCTGCGCGACCTGCTGCTCGGGCTGCAGCGGCTGCGGATGCCGCCGCTGCTGGTGCAGATCGCCTCGTTCATGCTCCGCTACGGGGACGTCGTCGCCGACGAGCTCGCCCGGATGCGGATCGCCCGCGAGTCCCGCGGCTTCCGGGCGCGCGGGCCGCGGGCCTGGGGCGTGCTGGCCCGGACCGCGGGGGCGCTGTTCATCCGGACCTACGAGCGCGGCGAGCGGGTCCACCTCGCGATGGTGAGCCGCGGCTACACCGGCACCATGCCGGTCCTGGACGGGGCCGCGGCGACCCGGCCCCAGTGGTCGCGCGCGCTGGCCCTGCCGGTGACCGCCCTCGCCGTCCGCGTGCTCTCCCGGACCCTGTGACGGTGACCGTGACGGTGACCGTGACAGTGACGGTGACGGTGACGGTGACCGCTCCCCGTCCGCCCCTGCGACGATGGACCCCGTGACGTACTCCCTGGAGGTCTCCGGCCTCGCCTTCGCCTACCCGGACGGGCACCAGGCCCTCTTCGGCGTGGACCTCGCCGTGGAACGCGGCGAGCGCGTCGCTCTCCTCGGCCCCAACGGCGCGGGGAAGACCACCCTGGTCCTGCACCTCAACGGCATCCTCACGGCAGGCGCCGGGAGCGTGACGGTGGCCGGACTGCCGGTGGACCGCGACCACATGGCCGAGGTGCGCCGGCGGGTCGGCATCGTCTTCCAGGACCCCGACGACCAGCTGTTCATGCCCACCGTCCGCGAGGACGTCGCCTTCGGCCCGGCCAACGCGGGCCTGCGCGGCGCCGAGCTGGAGGCCCGGGTCGCCCGCGCGCTGGAGCGGGTCGGCATGGCCGAGCACGCCGACCGGCCCCCGCACCACCTGTCGTTCGGGCAGCGCCGCCGGGTGGCGGTGGCCACGGTGCTGGCGATGGAGCCGGAGATCCTGGTCCTCGACGAGCCGTCCTCCAACCTGGACCCCGCCTCCCGGCGCGAGCTCGCCGAGATCCTGACCTCGCTGGACGTCACCGTCCTGATGGTCACCCACGACCTCCCGTACGCGCTGGAGCTGTGCCCGCGCTCGCTGATCCTCTCCGGCGGCACCGTCGTCGCCGACGGGCCCACGGCCGGGCTGCTGGCCGACGAGGCGCTGCTGCGGGCCAACCGGCTGGAACTGCCGTACGGCTTCTCGCCGCGCTGAAGCCGGGCTGAAGGGGGCGGTGGCTGTGACGGCGGCCACGCGGCCGGCGGACACGGAATCCCGGCGGACCGGCGGTTGTTGCGCCCGTGGGCGCGGACTCGGCGGACACCGCCGGGGCCGCGATCGCTGCGAGGGCTGCCAGGCCCGCGAAGGCTGTCGAAGGCAGTGAAGGCTGTTGAAGGGCTTGAGGGAACGGTGGAGGACCAGGTGGACGTCGACGGCACGGTGAGCGACCGGTTCGCACCCGTCCGGGAGGCATTCGAACGGAACTTCACGCACCGCGGCGAACGGGGCGCGGCCGTCGCCGTGCACCTGCGCGGCCGCAAGGTCGTGGACCTGTGGGGCGGCGCCCGGGACGTCGACGGCGACGCCGCGTCCGCGCCCTGGGAGCGGGACACGGCGCAGGTCGTGCGGTCGGCCACCAAGGGCGTGGCGGCGGCCGTGGTGCTGCTGCTCCACCAGCGGGGTCTGCTGGACCTCGACGAGCCGGTGGCCGCGTACTGGCCAGGGTTCAAGGCGGCCGGCAAGGAGCGGGTGACCGTCCGCCACCTGCTGGCGCACCGGGCCGGGCTGCCCGCCGTGGACCGGCCGCTGACCCCCGCCGAGGCCCTCGACCCGGAGCGCACGGCGGCGGCGGTCGCCGCGCAGGCCCCGGCCTGGGAGCCGGGCACGGACCACGGCTACCACGCGCAGACCTTCGGCTGGCTGGTGGGCGAACTGGTGCGGCGGGTGACCGGGGTGTCGCTGGGCGCCTGGCTCGCCGCGGAGGTCACCGGCCCGCCCGGCGCCGACCTGTGGATCGGGCTCCCGGAGGCGGTGGCCGCGCGCGCCGGGCGCTGCGGGCCGCTGCCCGCGCCGGAGGCGGCCGGCACGGGGCTGAAGGCCCGGCCCAAGCGGGCGGTGTCCGAGGCGTACGCGGACCCGCGGTCGCTGACGCGGCGGGCGTTCGGCGCGATCTCCCCGACGGCCGACGAGAACGACCCGGCGTACCGGGCCGCCGAGATGCCCGCCTCCAACGGGGTCGCCACCGCGGAGGGGCTGTCCCGCTTCTACGCGGCGCTCTCCGGCGAACTCGACGGCCGCGGGCCGCTGTTCACGCGCGAGACGCTGGACCTCGCCCGCACCGAGCACGCGGCCGGGCCCGACCGGGTCCTGATCGTCACCACCCGTTTCGGCGCGGGGTACATGCTGCACAGCCCGGCCTCGCCGCTGCTCGCCCCCGGCTCCTTCGGCCATCCGGGCCGGGGCGGCGCGCTGGGCTTCGCCGACCCGGAGAGCGGCGTGGCGTTCGGCTACGTCACCAACGGCTTCCTGAAGTCCGTCACGGCCGACCCGCGGGCGCAGGCGCTGGTGCGGGCGGTGCGGGAGTCGCTGGCGGCGGGGTGAGCGCACGCCGGCCCCGTCACAGGGGCAGGTGCATCACGTGGACGCCGACCAGGCCGTGCGCGGGGTGCCGGAACCCCTCCGGGACGGTCCCCACGATCCGGAAGCCGAGGGACTCGTAGAGCCTCACCGCGTGCGTGTTGGTCTCCACGACCGCGTTGAACTGGATCGCGTGGAAACCGGACTCGCGGGCCCAGTCGATCACGTGCTCGCACAGGGCGCGGCCGATGCCGCGGCCGGAGTGGTCGGGGTCCACCATGAAACTGGCGCTCGCCATGTGGGCGGCGTTGCCCCCGCGGGGCATGTTGGCGTTCATCTTCGCGGTGCCGACGACGCGGCCGTCGTCGTCCTCGGCGACGACGGTGCGGTCCGGGGCGGGCAGGAGCCACCAGGAGCGGCCCTCCTCCTCGCCGAGGTCCCGCGGGTAGGGGTACGTCTCCCCGGCCTCCACGATCCGCCGGAAGAACGGCCGGATCCCGGCCCAGTCCCCTGCCGTGGCCTCGCGCATCAGCATCCCCGCATGCTCCCGCCCCCTCCCCGCGACGGCAACGCCTTTTCCCCGCCGCGGCGGAGGCGGCGGGCGTGGCGGGGCCCGGGGGTGGGACCGGAGGGCGGGGTCAGGGGGTGGCGCGGAGGAGGGCGGCGACCAGGGGGCCCGCGTGTTCGCCGCCGTGGCCGCTCTCCCGTACGACCCCCGCCGCCGCGAAGTCCCCCCGGTAGGCGGTGAACCAGGCGTTCGGCTTGTCCTGCCCCTCGACCTCCGCCGTCCCCGTCTTCGCCCCGTACGACGGCCCGAGCCCCGCCATCGCCTCCGCCGCCGTGCCCGCAGCGGCGGTGTACCGCATCAGCTCCCGCAGCTGTCCCAGCACGGACGAGGACATCGAGCGCGACGCCCGCGCCAGCGCCCGCCCGTCCACCGTGGGCGGCACCAGGTAGGGCTGGTGGAACGAGCCCGCGGAGACCGTCGCGGAGACCGAGGCCATGTTGAGCGGGTTCATCCGCACCCCGCCCTGGCCTATCAGCGAGGCCGCCATCGGCGCGTCCGTCTGCACCGGGACCGCGCCGTCGAAGGTGGAGACGCCCACCGACCAGTTGTTCAGCCCCAGTCCGAAGACCTGCTGGGCGACCTTGGTCAGGTCGTCGTCGGAGAGCTCCTCGGCCTGGCTGATGAAGGCGGTGTTGCAGGAGCGGGCGAAGCTGGCCTTGAAGGTGGCGTCCTTCATGGCGAACTTGTCGTCGTTGTGGAACTTCCAGCCGCCGTACGGGGAGTACTTGGGGCAGGGGTGCTCGCGGTCGTTCGCGGCCAGGTCCTTCTCCAGCAGCATCGCGGAGGAGACGACCTTCATGGTGGAGCCGGGGGCCAGGGAGCCCCGCAGGGCCGTGTCGACGTCCGGGTCGCTGTTGGCGGAGGCGAGGATCTCGCCGGTGGAGGCGCGCAGCAGGACCACCGAGGAGCGGGCCTTGCCGGCCACCGTCTCCTCGGCCAGCTTCTGCAGCCGCGGGTCCAGCGTGGTGCGCACCTCGCCGGGCGTGGGCTCGGCCAGGCGCAGCAGCTCCCGCCCGTCCGCCGTCTTGTCCTTCGTGCCCGGCGGGGTGTCGCCGTTCTTGCCGTCCTTCGCGGCGTCCTCCGGCGTCTCGGCCGGCACCGCGCGCAGCGCGACCGCCGGGGTGCCGCCGGACTCCTCCCCGTACTTCTCGGCGAGGCTCTTCAGGATCGGCCCGACGGACGGGTAGGCGTCGGTGGTCAGCTTCCCGCCGTTGCGGTCCAGGGCCTTCACGGGGGCGCTGCCCGCCTCGCCGGTGACCAGCCGCTCGCCGTCCCTGAGCTCCGGGTGGAGGACCGACGGCCGCCAGCGGACCACCGGCTCGCCGTCGGCGGGACTGCGGACCACGGTGAGGCCGCCGTCGTAGACCAGCGGCTTGCTCAGTTTCCCGTGGGTGACGGTGGCCTTGACCGCGAACTCGAGCGCGGCGCCCCGCGGTGCGCGGGCGGTGAAGGCGGCTTCCTCGATCCCCGCCTCCTTCGTCCAGCCGGCGAGGTGGACGCGGGCCTCCTCGGGTGCGGAGGTGGCGCGGGCGGCGGCCGCCACGTCGCCCGCCTCCCAGGCGGCGAGGAAGGTCTCGGCGGCCGTGGACACCTCGGCGGCGGTCAGCGGGGCCGTGCGCCGGTCCTCGGCGGACTGCGCGGAGCCGGCCGCGGAGGCGCCGTCGCCGAAGACGACGTAGCCGCCGGCGCCCAGCCCGGCCACCGCCGCGGTGACCAGCAGGCCGGTCAGCGCGGGACGGCGGCCGAGGCCCTGTCGCTCGGGGACACGCCTTCTCTTGCCCACGGTCTGTTCCTCCGGGAGGGATTCCTGTCCTGGCCGGAGGAGCCGGCCGGAGCGCTGGGGGTGCGGAGTCGATGCGGAGTGCGGTGCTCATGTTCTCAGCGCCGACGGACATCGCGGGAGGGGGGCGGCACATTGCCCTCCCGCGGCCCCCGCACCCCGGCCCGGCACCGGACGTCGCCGCAGGTCAGCGCCGTCGAGCAGCGGGGGGCGTGATGGTGGTCACCCCGTCGCGCGCAGCACCGCGGCCACCATCGGGCCCGCCGCCTCGCCGCCCCGGCCGCCCTGCTGGGCGACCGCCGCGGCGGCCACGTCGCCGCGGTAGCCGGTGAACCAGCTGTTGGGGAGCTTCTGGCCGTCGACCTCCGCCGAGCCGGTCTTGGCGCCGATGTCCGGCCCGAGCCCGGCCATCGCCGCCCGCCCTGAGCCCTGGGTGGCGGTGAGCCGCATCATCCGCCGTAGTTGCTGGGCCACCGCCGGGGCGAGGCCGCGCGCCGTGGCGAGTTCACGGTCGTCGGCCTCGGGCGACACCAGGTAGGGCTGCCGGAACGTGCCGGTCTTCGCCGTGGCGGTGATCGAGGCGACGTTCAGCGGGCTGAGCTGCACCTGGCCCTGGCCGATGGCGTTGGCGGCGCGGTCGGGGCCGCCGGAGGGCGGCACGCTGCCGTCGAAGGAGACGATGCCGGTCTTCCAGTCGTCCCGGCCGAGGCCGAACCGGTCCTCGGCGACCCGCGTCAGGGTGTCGTCCTCCACCTCGTCGATCAGCTTGATGAAGGCGGTGTTGCAGGACCGCGCGAAGCTGTCGGACAGGGTGGCGTTCTCGTTCGGGGTCAGGCCGGTGATGTTCTCGAAGGTCTGGCCCTGCCACACCGCGGTGTCCGGGCAGGGGGCCGCCCCGTCGGCGCTGGTCACGCCCTGCTCGATCAGCATGGCCGCGGTCACGATCTTCAGGGTGGAGCCGGGGGCCAACTGCCCCTGGAAGGCCGCGTTGAAGCCGTCCGAGCGGTGGTTGGCCACGGCCAGCACCTCGCCGGTGCTGGGCTTCAGGGCGACCAGCGAGGACTCCTCGTACTGCTCGACCGCCTTCTCCGCCGCTTCCTGGGCGGAGGCGGAGAGGGTGGTGCGGACCGTGCCGGCCTTGCCCTCGGAGACGGTCAGCAGGGTGGTGTCCGGGGTGTCCGGTGCCTGGTGGCGGATCGCCAGGTCCACCGACGGGCTGCCGCCCGCCGAGGCGCCGTAGCGCTCCCGGAGCTGGTCCAGGATCGGCCCCAGCGAGGGGTACTTCTCGGCGGTGAGCACCTTGCCGTTCCGGTCCACGGCCTCGATGGCCGGGGCCTCGGACGGGCCGGTGACGAGGGTGTCGCCCTCCTTCAGCCGCGGGTGGACGACCGACGGCGCCCAGTCGACCAACGGCTTGCCGGTGGTGCGCCCGCGCACCACGGACAGTTCGCTGGCGTACGTGAGCGCCTTGCTCCTCCCGTTCGCGCTCACCGTCGCCCGCACGGTGAAGGGCACGGTCGGGCCCTTCGCCTTCCCCGGCGTGATCCGCACGTCGCCGACCGAGGCCTGCTCGGCCATCCCGTCGAGCACGGGGCCTGCGGCCGTCTCGTCGTTGGTGGCCGCGGCGGCGGCGTACCCGTCGCCCTTCTCCCAGGCGTCGAAGAACGCGGACGACGCCTCCTCGACGTCGTCCGCGTCCAGCGGATCGTCCGGATCGGCCGCGAACACCCCGACGTCGTCGCTCCCGAAGGCCGACAGGATGTTGTACCCCCCGTAGCCGGCCCCGCCCAGCAGTACGACGCACGCCGTGGTCACGACCGCGCCCTTCACTCCCTTGCGCAATGCCTTCCCCTCCCCGAGGTCCCCCTGTTACTGGTGGTACCGAGGAGGACGAACGGGAGGACGATGCGGTTCTGCGACAGGTGTGCGACGGCTCGTCCCCAGCTCTCAGTAGCCGAAGGCCCGTGCGGTGTTGGCGGCGATCGCCTCGCAGAGCGCCTCCTCCGGCATGCCGCGCACCTCGGCCATCGCCCGCACGGTGACCGGGATCAGGTACGGGGCGTTGGGACGCCCGCGCCAGGGGGCCGGGGTCAGGAACGGCGCGTCGGTCTCCACCAGCAGCAGCTCCGCGGGGGCGACGGCCACCGCGTCCCGCAGGTTGCCGGCGTTCTTGAAGGTGACGTTGCCGGCGAACGACATGTAGTAGCCCTCGCGCGCGCAGATCTCCGCCATCTCGGCGTCGCCCGAGTAGCAGTGGAAGACGGTGCGCTCCGGGGCGCCCTCCTCCCGGAGGATCCGCAGCACGTCGGCGTGGGCCTCCCGGTCGTGGATGACCAGCGCCTTGCCGTGCCGCTTGGCGATCTCGACGTGCGCCCGGAACGACCGCTCCTGCGCGGCCCGGCCCTCGTCACCGGTGCGGAAGTGGTCCAGCCCCGTCTCGCCGACGGCCTTGACCTGCTCCAGCGCGGCCAGCGCGTCGATCTCCGCGAGCTGCTCGTCCAGCGCGGCCTCGCCGCCGGGCACGCGCGCCCCCTGCCGCGACCAGCCGTCCGGGTCGCCCATCACCACACGCGGCGCCTCGTTGGGGTGCAGGGCGACCGCGGCGTGGACGTCGGCGTGGGCGGCCGCGGTCTCGGCGGCCCACCGCGAGCCCTTCAGGTCGCAGCCGACCTGGATCAGCGTGGTCACCCCGACGGCCGCCGCGGCGGCGAGGGCCTCCTCGACGGTGCCGGACTGCATGTCCAGGTGGGTGTGCGAGTCGGCGACCGGGACCCTCAGCGGCTCGGGTGCAGGCGGGGCTTCGGCGTGGTTCTTCGAAGGCATGCCTCCGATCCTACGAACGTTCCCGGGCCGCCGGTCACGCCGTGGAGCGCTGCCACCAGTGCCGGGTGGGCCGCTGCCCCCGGTGCGAGCCGTGCAGCAGCTCGTCGAACTCGTGCACCACACCGGGCCGCATGATCCGGACCACGTGACTGCCGCAGTTCAGGCAGGTCGGCCGGGACAGCGGCGACGGCACGGTCTCACCGCCGGCGCGGTAGGTCACCACACCGGTGCCGTCGAGGCGGACGTGGTGCTCGATCTCGTAGTCCTGTTCCCAGCCGTGCCCGCAGCGCATGCAGGCGAAGGCGTAGGCCTCGTGGACCTGGCGGGGATGCTGCGTCGTCATGGCGGACTCCTTCCGACGCCCTCTCCTCCAGGTTAGGACCGCGGCGCGGTTCCGGATCCCGTCCACGGCCGGCTCCGGACCACCGTCGCGCCCGGTGCCGGGCCGGTGGCGAGGCGGACGTCGCGGCAGGCGCCGGAGGCGGTGAGGGCCTCCGCGACGCGGGCCGCGGAGGCCGCGTCGCGGGCCAGGTAGGCCGTGGTGGGGCCGGAGCCGGAGACCAGGGCGGCGGCCGCGCCGGCCTCGCGGCCCACCCGGAGGGTGTCGGCCAGCTCGGGGAAGAGGGAGAGCGCCGCCGGCTGGAGGTCGTTGGAGACCGCCGCGGCCAGCGCGTCCACGTCGCCCTTCGCCAGGGCGGTCAGCAGCGACTCGTCCGCCACCGGCTCCGGCACCGGCCGGCCCTCGGCGAGGCGGTCGAACTCGCGGAAGACGGCCGGGGTCGACAGCCCCCGCGGGGCCATCGCGAACACCCAGTGGAAGTCGCCCCCCACCTCCAGCGGCGTCAGCAGCTCACCGCGCCCGACGCCCAGCGCCGCCCCGCCGACCAGGCTGAACGGCACGTCGCTGCCGAGCTCCGCGCAGATCTCCAGCAGCTCCGCCCGGGACGCGCCCGTGCCCCACAGGGCGTCGCAGGCGACCAGCGCGGCCGCGCCGTCCGCGCTGCCGCCGGCCATGCCGCCGGCCACCGGGATGTCCTTGTCGATGTGGACGTGGACCGCGGCGTCCCGCCCGTACCGGGCGCCCAGCGCCAGCGCGGCCCGCGCGGCGAGGTTGCTCGCGTCCAGCGGGACCTGGCCGGCGTCCGGCCCGGAGCAGGTGACCCGCAGTTCCTCGGCCGGGGTGACCGTGACCCGGTCGTACAGCCCGACCGCGAGGAAGACGTTGGCCAGCGGGTGGAACCCGTCCGGGCGCGGGGCGCCCACGGAGAGCTGCACGTTGACCTTGGCCGGGACCCGGACGGTCACGCCGCGGCTCACCCCTGGGCCCCCTTCCGCTCGGCGATCCGTGCGAACTCGTGCACCGTCAGCGCCTCGCCCCGCGCCTGCGGCGACACCCCGGCGGCGACCAGCGCGGCCTCCGCGGCGGCGGCCGACCCGGCCCAGCCGGCCAGCGCCGCCCGCAGCGTCTTGCGGCGCTGCGCGAACGCGGCGTCGACCACCGCGAACACCTCCCGCCGGGTGGCGGAGGTAGCGACCGGCTCGGTGCGGCGGACCAGCGAGACCAGCCCGCTGTCCACGTTGGGCGCGGGCCAGAACACGTTCCGCCCGATCGCCCCGGCCCGCTTCACCTCGGCGTACCAGTTGGCCTTCACCGACGGCACGCCGTAGACCTTGTTGCCGGGGCCGGCGGCCAGCCGGTCGGCGACCTCGGCCTGCACCATCACCAGCGTGCGCTCGATGCTGGGGAACGTCTCCAGCATGTGCAGCAGCACCGGCACCGCCACGTTGTACGGCAGGTTCGCCACCAGCGCCGTCGGAGCCGGTCCGGGCAGCTCACGGACCTGCATCGCGTCGGAGTGGACCAGCGCGAACCGGTCGGCGCGCTCCGGCATCCGGGCGGCGATCGTCGCGGGCAGCGCGGAGGCCAGCACGTCGTCGATCTCCACGGCGGTGACCCGGTCGGCGACCTCCAGCAGGGCCAGCGTCAGCGAGCCCAGGCCCGGGCCGACCTCCACCACGGTGTCCTCGGGGCGGACCTCGGCGGTACGGACGATACGGCGCACCGTGTTGGCGTCGATCACGAAGTTCTGGCCGCGCTGCTTCGTGGGGCGGACCCCGAGGGCGGCGGCGAGTTCGCGTACGTCTGCGGGACCGAGAAGGGCGTCGGCGGGGGTGGGGCTGCTCACGGCACCAGCGTACGTTGCCCCGGCCGCCCTCCCCGCCGACGCCCGTCGGCCCGCCCCCGCCTCGGGGCGGTCACACCCAGGTGTCCAGCCACATCCGGCTCTGCCACTCCTCCAGGGGGATCGACTCCCCGGCGAGGATCGGCCAGAAGTGCGCGAAGTTCCACACCACCAGCAGCACCAGCAGCCCGACCGCGGAGATGCCGGCCACCCGCCGCGTCTCCTGCGCGCCCGACCGCCCCAGCAGCGCGCCCGCCGTCATCGCCAGCGCCAGGCACAGGAACGGCACGAACACCACCGCGTAGAAGAGGAAGATCGTCCGCTCCTGGTACATGAACCACGGCAGGTACCCGGCCGCGACCGCGCACAGGATCCCGCCGGCCCGCCAGTCGCGGCGCAGCGCCCAGCGCCACAGCACGTACAGCAGGGCCAGGCAGCCCGCCCACCACAGCATCGGCGTGCCGATCGCCAGCACCTCGCGGGCGCACTTGTCCGCCACGTCCACCGGGCAGCCGTCCTGGCCGGGGCCGGGCGACTCGTAGAAGTAGGAGACCGGGCGTCCCATCACCAGCCAGGACCACGGGTTGGACTGGTAGGTGTGCGGCGAGGTCAGCTCCACGTGGAAGCCCCACACCTGGCTCTCGTAGTGCCACAGGCTGCGCAGCCAGTCCGGCAGGAAGGACCACCAGCCGCCCTCGCCCGCGGTGGCCGCCCAGTCCCGGTAGTAGCCGCCGGAGCCGTCCCGCGGGGAGAGGATCCAGCCGGTCCACGACACCACGTAGGTGACGACGGCGACCGGCACCGTCGACAGGAACGCGGGAACGACGTCCCGGCGCAGCACCGCCGCGTACGGGTGCCGGGCCCCCGCCGTGCGCCGCGCGCCCACGTCCCACAGGACCGTGAGCAGCCCGAACGCGGCCAGCACCGGCAGGCCGCTCCACTTGGTGCCGATGGCCAGGCCCATCATCAGACCGGCCGCCCACCGCCAGGGCCGCGCGCCCAGCCGCAGCGTCGCCGCGATCTCCGCGTCCGGCCGCACCAGGCGGAACTCGTCGACCGGCAGCGCCGCCGCCAGACGCGCCCGCGCCCGGTCCCGGTCGACCACCAGGCAGCCGAACGCGGCCACCACGAAGAACATCAGCACGCCGTCCAGCAGCGCGGTGCGGCTCATCACGAAGTGCAGCCCGTCCACCGCCAGCAGCAGACCGGCCAGGCACCCCAGGAACGTCGAGCGGAACAGCCGGCGGCCGATCCGGCACACCAGCAGCACCGACAGCGTGCCGAGCAGCGCCGGCATGAACCGCCACCCGAACGGCTCGAAGCCGAACATCAGCTCGCCCAGCCCGATGACGTACTTGCCGACCGGCGGATGGACGACGTACGCCGCCTCGGTGGGCAGCGGCACGTCCCCGGCCCGCTCGATGATCAGCTTGTCGACGTCCTTGGGCCAGCTCAGCTCGAACCCGCGGTGCACGAGCGCCCACGCGTCCTTCGCGTAGTACGTCTCGTCGAACATCACCGCCCGGGGGTTGCCCAGGTCGCGGAAGCGCAGCAGGCCGGCGAAGAGGGTCACCAGGAGCGGCCCCACCCACCCGGACCACCGCGCCAGCCTCTCGCCCGCGCCCGGGGCGATCCGCAGCGTCTCCCACAGCCGCGGGCCGGGCGACATGAACGGCGGCACCAGGCGGCTGCGGACGTCGTCGGCGGGCGGGCCCGCCGCCTCTTTCCTGAGCGGCGCCCGCTCCTGCCGGAGGTCCGTCTCGGTCGGGGTACTGGTCACCGCGCCATCGTAGGGAACCGGGCGGTGCGTGGGGCAGGGTTGTCGTCCTGCGACGATGGAACGGTGACCGATACGCCTTCCCCGCAGCCCTCTCCCGCCGCCCCGCCGTCCCCGGGGGGCGGTGTCCTCGTCCTCGCCGGGACGCCCATCGGGGACGTGGCCGACGCCCCGCCGCGCCTCGCCCGGGAACTCGCCACGGCCGACGTGGTCGCCGCCGAGGACACCCGCAGGCTGCGCCGCCTCACCCAGGCGCTCGGGGTGCGCACCGAGGGGCGCGTCGTCTCCTACTTCGAGGGCAACGAGACCGCGCGCACCCCCGAGCTGGTGGAGGCGCTGCGGGGCGGTTCGCGGGTGCTCCTGGTCACGGACGCGGGCATGCCGTCGGTCTCCGACCCCGGGTACCGGCTGGTCGCGGCGGCCGTCGAGCACGACATCAAGGTCACCGCCGTGCCGGGGCCGTCCGCGGTGCTGACCGCGCTGGCGCTGTCTGGGCTGCCGGTGGACCGGTTCTGCTTCGAGGGGTTCCTGCCGCGGAAGGCGGGCGAGCGGCTGGGCCGGCTGCGGGAGGTCGCCGGGGAGCGGCGCACCCTCGTCTACTTCGAGGCGCCGCACCGGCTGGACGACACGCTCGCGGCGATGGCCGAGGTCTTCGGCGGGGACCGGCGGGCGGCGGTGTGCCGCGAGCTCACCAAGACGTACGAGGAGGTCCGGCGGGGTTCGCTGGCCGAGCTCGCCGCCTGGGCGAAGGAGGGCGTCCGCGGGGAGATCACCGTGGTCGTCGAGGGCGCCCCCGAGCCGGCCCCGGGCGACGTCGACGCCGAGGAGCTCGTGCGGCGGGTGCGGGCGCGGGAGGAGGCCGGGGAGCGGCGCAAGGAGGCGATCGCGGCGGTCGCCGCGGAGGCGGGCCTGCCGAAGCGGGAGGTCTTCGACGCGGTCGTCGCCGCGAAGAACGCCGCCCGCTGACCCCACCGCACCCGGGACCGGAGCCGCGGTCGCGCGGCGGTGGGCACGGTGCCGTGCGCGGGGCGGTGGGCACGGTGCCGTGCGCGGGGCGGGGAGGGCGGCCGAGCGTGGGGCGGGGGCGGTGACGGGGGCTAATCTGGGGCGCTGAGCTCGTTCCCCTCGGTTGGAGTGAAATGGCCGTCAACCTGGTCAATGTCGAGAACGTCCGCAAGGTGTACGGCACCCGCACCCTCCTGGACGGCATCTCCCTCGGCGTGTCCGAAGGGGACCGCATCGGTGTCGTCGGCCGCAACGGCGACGGCAAGACCACCCTGATCCGCATGCTCGCGCAGCTGGAGGAGCCGGACTCCGGCCGCGTCACCCACGTCGGCGGCCTCCGCATGGGCGTCCTCACGCAGCACGACTCCCTCGACCCCGCCGCCACCGTCCGCCACGAGGTGATCGGCGACCTCGCCGACCACGAGTGGGCGGGCGACGCGAAGATCCGCGACGTGCTCACCGGCCTCTTCGGCGGCCTGGACCTGCCCGGCTTCCCCAAGGGCCTGGACACCGTGATCGGCCCGCTGTCCGGCGGTGAGCGCCGCCGCATCGCGCTCGCCAAGCTGCTGATCGCCGAGCAGGACCTGATCGTCCTGGACGAGCCCACCAACCACCTCGACGTCGAGGGCATCGCCTGGCTCGCCGCCCACCTCGCGGCCCGCCGCTCCGCGCTCGTCTGCGTCACCCACGACCGCTGGTTCCTCGACCAGGTCTGCACCCGCATGTGGGACGTGCAGCGCGGCGACGTCCACGAGTACGAGGGCGGCTACTCCGACTACGTGTTCGCCCGCGCCGAGCGGGAGCGGATCGCGCAGACCGAGGAGGTCAAGCGGCAGAACCTGGTCCGCAAGGAGCTGGCCTGGCTGCGCCGCGGCGCCCCCGCCCGCACCTCCAAGCCCCGGTTCCGCGTCGAGGCGGCCAACGAGCTGATCGCCGACGTCCCCCCGCCGCGCGACACGGGCGAACTGATGAAGTTCGCCTCCTCCCGCCTCGGCAGGACCGTGTTCGACCTCGAGGACGTCACCGTCACGGCGGGTCCCAAGACGCTGCTGGAGCACGTCACCTGGCAGCTCGGCCCCGGCGACCGCATCGGCCTGGTCGGCGTCAACGGCGCCGGCAAGACCTCGCTGCTGCGGGCCATGGCGGCCGCCGCCCGCAGCGAGGGCGAGGAGCAGCCCGCCGCCGGAAGGATCAAGGTCGGCAAGACGGTCCGGCTCGCGTACCTGTCCCAGGAGGTCGCCGAACTCGACCCCGACTGGCGGGTCCTGGAGGCGGTCCAGCGGGTGCGGGAGCGCGTGGACCTCGGCAAGGGCCGCGAGATGACCGCCGGACAGCTCTGCGAGACGTTCGGCTTCGGCAAGGAGAAGCAGTGGACGCCGGTCGGCGACCTCTCCGGCGGTGAGCGCCGCCGCCTGCAGCTGCTGCGGCTGCTGATGGACGAGCCCAACGTCCTCTTCCTCGACGAGCCCACCAACGACCTGGACATCGAGACCCTCACCCAGCTCGAGGACGTCCTCGACGGCTGGCCCGGCTCGATGATCGTGATCTCCCACGACCGGTTCTTCGTCGAGCGCACCACCGACCGGGTGTTCGCGCTGCTCGGCGACTCCGCGCTGCGGATGCTGCCGCGCGGCATCGACGAGTACCTGGAGCGCCGCCGGCGGATGGAGGAGGCCGCCGCCGCCTCCGCGCCCGCCCCGGCCGCGAAGCCGGCCGCCGCCGGGAGGAGCGCGGCGGACGAGCGGGCCGCGAAGAAGGAACTGCAGAAGATCGAGCGGCGGCTGGACCGGATCTCCGAGCAGGAGGGCAAGCTGCACGGACAGATCGCCGACAACGCCACGGACTTCGCGAAGGTGGCCGAACTGGACGCGCAGCTGCGCGACCTGGCGTCGGAGCGGGACGAACTGGAGATGCGGTGGCTGGAACTGGCGGAGGACGCCTGACGCCGGCACCGTCCCGACGACCGCGGCGACCTGACGGCGCGTCACCGATAACGGGGGCGTCACGGGCCGGTCCTCCCTTGGGAACAGGGGAGGAACCGGCCCGTCGTGTTCCGGCGTGGGTGATAGAAAAGGCCCCGGTATGACAACTGGTCCCTGAGTACAGCTGAGGGGCCCAGGTAGCGGCCAGGCGCGGGGCGTCGGTCAGTGAAGAGGGGGAGGCGCTGTGACACAGCCGCCCGAACAGCCGTCCCGGTCGTCCGACGATCCGCTGCGCAAGCAGGACCCGCAGGACGCTCCGCCGCCGGGATACACCGCCCCGCCGGAGCCGCCCGCCGAGCCCGAGCCCGCCGCGTCCGCCGAGCCCGGCCGCGACGCCACCACGCCGCCCGGGACGGTGAAGAACCGGCCGCTGACGTGTCCGACGTCCCCGGTGCGCGGGTCCACCGACCATCCCTGGAGGGCGTCCAGCGG
>NZ_JBEYUK010000024.1:0-99881 GCF_040643475.1 Streptomyces sp. NPDC047130
TTGGCGGGTGGTGTGACGGTGATGTCGACGCCGTCGGTGTTCGTGGAGTTCTCCCGGTTGCGGGGGACGGCTGCGGACGGGCGGTGCAAGAGTTTCTCGGCGGACGCGGACGGGGCGGGCTGGTCCGAGGGTTGTGGTGTGCTGGTGCTGAAGCGGTTGTCGGTGGCGCGGGCTGCCGGGGATCGTGTGCTGGCGGTGATCCGTGGTTCGGCGGTGAATCAGGACGGGCGGTCGCAGGGGTTGACGGCTCCGAACGGGCCGTCGCAGCAGCGGGTGATCCAGGAGGCGTTGTCGCGTGCGGGGTTGTCCCCGGCGGACGTGGACGCGATCGAGGCGCACGGGACCGGGACTCCGTTGGGTGATCCGGTGGAGGCGGGGGCTCTGGCTGCGGTGTTCGGGCCGGGGCGGCCTGCCGGGCGGCCGGTGTGGTTGGGGTCGTCGAAGTCGAACATCGGTCATGCGCAGGCGGCTGCGGGTGTGGCTGGTGTGATCAAGATGGTGCTGGCGTTGCAGCACGGGGAGTTGCCGCCGAGCTTGTACGCGGAGCGGCCCAGCGGGCACATCGAGTGGGAGGGCAGCGGCCTTGAACTGCTGGGGGAGGCGCGTGCCTGGCCGCGGGACGAGTCCCGGCCCCGGCGCGCGGGCGTGTCCTCCTTCGGCCTGTCCGGCACCAACGCCCACCTGATCCTCGAAGAGCCGCCGACGGGGACGGAGACCGCACCGGAACCCGAGGAGGCGGTCCCCGGGCCCGAGGCCGGCGGTGTGTTACCGGTGGTGGTCTCGGGCCGGGACGCGGACGTGGTGCGGGAGCAGGCCCGCCGCTGGGCCGCATGGTGGCGTGAGCACCCGGAGGTGTCCCTGGACCGGGTCGCCTCCACCGCGCTGTGGCACCGCAGCCGGTTCGACGCCCGCGGCGCCGTCCTCGCCACCACCCGCGACGAGGCCATCGACCGCCTGGAGGCCCTCGCCGCAGGCGGCGACGCCGTGGGAGTGGTCGCTCCCGTCGAGACGCCGGCCGCGGAGGACCTCCTGGCGGCCGGCCCCGGAGGCGTCTGGGTCTTCCCGGGCCAGGGATCGCAGTGGGAGGGCATGGGCCGGGCCCTGCTCGAGCACTCTCCCGCGTTCGCCCACGCGGTGGCGGCCTGCGACGCGGCTCTGCTGCCGTGGACCGGACGGTCCGTCACCGAGGTGCTCACCGGGCGGCGTCCCCTGTCCGGGGTGGAGGAGGTGCAGCCCGCGCTGTTCGCGATGAGTCTCGGTCTGGCCGCGTGGTGGGAGTCCATGGGCGTCACCCCCAGGGCGGTGATCGGGCACTCGCAGGGCGAGGTGGCCGCCGCCGTGGTGGCGGGCATCCTCACCGTCGAGCAGGGCGCGAAGATCGTCGCCGCCCGGTCCCGGGCCGTGGCCACCTGCCGCGGCAGCGGTGGCATGGCCGTCGTCGAACGCGGCGTGGACTGGATCACCGAACGCCTCACCGGCACCGGACTGTCCGTGGCCGCGGTCAACACCCCGAACTCGACCGTGATCTCCGGGGACGGCGACGCCCTCGACACCCTCCTCGCCCGCCTGCGGGCCGAGGACGTGTTCGCGCGGCGGGTGCAGGTGGACTACGCCTCGCACAGCGCCCAGATGGACCCGTTGCTGCCCGCCCTGGCCGAGGAGCTGGAGGGTCTGCGGCCGGCGGCCGGACGGATCCCGATGTACTCCACCGTCCACGGCCGCCTGATCCACGGCACCGAGCTGGACGCCGACTACTGGTGCGCCAACCTGCGCCGACCGGTCCGCTTCGACCAGGCCGGCCGGGCGGCGGCCGACGACGGCCACCACACCTGGATCGAGATCAGCCCCCACCCCGTCATGGCCATGGCGCTCGACGAGGTCACCCGTCAGCACGGCGGGACCGCCGTCGCCACCGCGCACCGGGACCGGGCCGACACCACCGACCTCCTCACCTCCTGGGTCCGCGCCGGACTCGCCCGGGAGACCGGGTGGCCGTGGGAACGCGCGGTGCCGCGGACACCCGTCGAAACCACCCTCCCCACCTACGCCTTCGACCGCCGGCGGTACTGGCTCGCCACGCCCACCGGCATCCAGGCCGACCCCTCGGCCTGGGGCGCGGACGGACTCGACCACCCCTGGCTCGCGCTCTCCACCCCCCTGGCCGACGACGACGGACTCCTCCTCACCGGCACGATCGACGCCACCGCCGCGGGACAGAGCTGGCTGGGCGACCACAAGGTGTTCGACACCGTGCTCCTGCCCGGCACCGGGATCCTCGACCTGGTCCTCACCGCCGCCGAACGCGTCGGAGCCCGCACGGTCGACACCCTGACCCTCACCACCCCCCTCGTCCTGCCCGACGACGGCGCGCTGCGCGTCCAGGTCGCCGTCACCGGCGCCGACGCCGACGGATCCCGCCAGGTCACCGTCCACACCCACCCCGACCCCGACACCCACCCCGACGCGCCCTGGACCACCCACGCCACCGCCCGGCTCACCCACCGGACCGCCGGCGACCCCGACGACCAGGGCTTCCGGGACCTCCGGAACCGGCCGGCCGGCGCCACCCCGGTGGACCTGGACGGCTTCTACGAGCGGCTGCGCGAACGCGGCATCGACTACGGCCCCGCGTTCCAGGGACTGGTGGAGCTCTCCCGCAGCGGTGACACCGCCTACGCCGTGGTCCGCCTGCCCGAGACCGAGGCCGGGGCCGGGGCCGGGGCGGGGACCGGGACCGCGACGGCAGGCGACTTCGCGGTCCACCCGGCGCTGCTGGACGCGGCACTGCACGCCGTCTCCGCGCTGGACGCCGACACCGCGGACGTCTCCCTCCCCTTCGAGTGGACGGGGGCGGAACTGTACGCGACCGGCGCGACCGAACTTCGCGTCCGGATCGAGCGGGACCCCGCGTCGTCCCGGGTCCGGCTCTGGATGGCGGACGCCCACGGCGATCCGGTGGCCCACGTCGAAGCGCTCGCCCTGCGTCCGGTGACCGGGCGGCAACTGCGGCCGCGCACGGGCGGCCACCTCTACCGGCTCGACTTCCGGCGTCCCCGCACCACGCGCGAGGCGCCTGCCGCGACCTGGGTGCTCACCGGCTCCGGTGACCTCGCGCGGGTGACCGGCGGACGGGCCGTCACCGACCTGGACGCGCTGCGCGCCCGGCTCGACGCCGGTGACGAGCCCCCGGCCCGCCTCGTCGTCGACAGCACCACGCAGGGGCCGGGCGACCTGGCGGACGCCGTGCGCACGGCCACCGCCACCGGACTGAGCCTGCTGCAGGACCTGCTGGCCGAGCCCCGCCTCGACGGCACCGAACTGGTCTGGGTGACCCGGGAAGCCGTTCCGGTCGAACCGGGGGAGGGCGTCGACGGCCTGCAGCACGCCCCGCTGTGGGGCCTGGTCAGGGCCGCGCGCGCCGAGTACCCGCAACGATCGCTGCGCCTGGTCGACGTCGGGACCGGAGCCGAGGACGCCACCGCGCTCGCCAGGGCGGTGACCGTCACCGAGGAACCCGAGATCGCGGTCCGCGGAGGGGAGATCCGCGTCGCGCGGCTGGTCGCGGTCGCACCGGAGCCGGAGGACGCCACCGCGGACGCTCCGCCGTCGGACCGAACGGCGCCGGGAACGGCGCTGATCACCGGAGGCACCGGTGAGCTGGGCAGGGAACTCGCCCGGCACCTGGTGCGCACCCGCGGCGTCCGGCGTCTCGTGCTGACCTCGCGTCAGGGCGACCGGGCACCGGGAGCCGCCGCCATCGCCGCCGAACTCACGGCGGCCGGCGCCGAGAGCGTACGGATCGCGGCCTGCGACGTCGCCGACCGGGAGGCCCTCGCCGGTCTGATCGGTTCCCTCGACGATCTCGACTCGGTGTGGCACCTGGCCGGCGTGCTCGACGACGGATTGCTGCCGGACCAGAGCACGGAACGGCTCGAACGCGTCCTCGCCCCCAAGCTGGACGCCGTGCTGCACCTGCACGAACTCACCCGGGACCACCCGCTGTCCGAGTTCGTCATGTTCTCCTCGCTCGCCGGGGTGCTCGGAAGCGCCGGCCAGAGCACCTACGCCGCGGGCAACGCGTTCCTCGACGCCTTCGCCGTACGGCGGAGGCACGCCGGCCTGCCCGCCAGGAGTCTGTCCTGGGGGCTGTGGGAGCAGGGCGGCACGGGGCTGACCGCGCACCTCGGCCAGGCAGAGCTGAACCGGATCCGGCGCCTGGGCGTCGAGCCGCTGTCCGTGGACGAAGGGCTGCGGGCACTCGACGCGGCGCTGGCGACCACGCCGTCGCTGGGCCATCTGGTTCCCGTACGGCTCAGGACGGCCTCGTCGCACCGCAACCAGGACGAGGTGCCGGCGCTGCTGCGCGGCCTGGTCAGGACACGCCTCCGGCGGGCGAACGCGGGGGAGGCCCCGTCGGGCCTGCGGGGCAGGCTCGCGGCGCTCTCCCCCGACCGGCGGCGGGAGTCCGTGACGCTGCTGGTGCGTTCCGCGGCGGCGACCGTGCTCGGCCTCCGGGACGAGGGCGAGGTGCCGCCCCAGCAGGTGCTCAGGGACCTCGGCCTCGACTCGCTGATGGCCGTGGAACTGCGGCGCCGGATCTCGCAGGACACCGAGGTGTCCCTGCCCGCGACGCTCGCGTTCGACCACCCGACCCCGGCCGCCATGGCGGAATACCTCCTGGAGCGGATGGACCTGTCACCGGCCGCCCTGCCCGCCGAGGCCGTCGTCCCGGCCGCGGACGAGGACGACGACCCCGTCGCGATCGTGTCGATGGCGTGCCGGCTGCCGGGTGGGGTGGAGACGCCGGAGGAGTTCTGGGAGCTGTTGTCCTCGGGCGGGGACGCGGTCGAGGGCTTCCCGTCGCGGTGGGACGGCTGGGACGTGTACGACCCGGACCCGGAGGCCGCCGGCAAGACCTACGCCCGTGAGGGCGGTTTCCTGCGGGACGTCGAGGAGTTCGACGCCGCCTTCTTCGGGATCCCCCCGCGCGAGGCGCAGGGAATGGACCCGCAGCAGCGGCTCGTGCTGGAAGCCTCGTGGGAGGCCCTCGAGCGCGCCGGACTCCGCCCCGAGACCCTCGAGGGCAGCGACACCGGCGTGTACCTCGGCGCGATGGGATCGGACTACGGCCGTCTGCACGGACACGACCTGAACGTGCTCGACGCGTACGGCTCGCTGGGCAGCGCCGGAAGCGTGCTGTCGGGTCGGGTTTCGTATGCGTTGGGTTTGCGGGGGCCTGCGGTGACGGTGGACACGGCGTGTTCGTCGTCGTTGGTGGCGTTGCATCTGGCGGTGTCGGCGTTGCGGCAGCGTGAGTGTGATGTGGCGTTGGCGGGTGGTGTGACGGTGATGTCGACGCCGTCGGTGTTCGTGGAGTTCTCCCGGTTGCGGGGGACGGCTGCGGACGGGCGGTGCAAGAGTTTTTCGGCGGACGCGGACGGGGCGGGCTGGTCCGAGGGTTGTGGTGTGCTGGTGTTGAAGCGGTTGTCGGTGGCGCGGGCTGCCGGGGATCGTGTGCTGGCGGTGATCCGTGGTTCGGCGGTGAATCAGGACGGGCGGTCGCAGGGGTTGACGGCTCCGAACGGGCCGTCGCAGCAGCGGGTGATCCAGGAGGCGTTGTCGCGTGCGGGGTTGTCCCCGGCGGACGTGGACGCGATCGAGGCGCACGGCACGGGGACTCCGTTGGGTGATCCGGTGGAGGCGGGGGCTCTGGCTGCGGTGTTCGGGCCGGGGCGGCCGGTGGAACGGCCGGTGTGGTTGGGGTCGTCGAAGTCGAACATCGGTCATGCGCAGGCTGCTGCGGGTGTGGCTGGTGTGATCAAGATGGTGCTGGCGTTGCAGCACGGGGAGTTGCCGCCGAGCTTGTACGCGGAGCGGCCCAGCGGGCACATCGAGTGGGAGGGCAGCGGCCTCGAACTGCTGGGGGAGGCGCGTGCCTGGCCGCGGGACGAGTCCCGGCCCCGGCGCGCGGGCGTGTCCTCCTTCGGCCTGTCCGGCACCAACGCCCACCTCGTGATCGAGGAACCCCCCGCCGAGGAGGCCGTGACCGCGGAGGCGGTGACGGAGGGTGTGTTCCCGGTGGTGGTGTCCGGCCGGGACGCGGACGTGGTGCGGGAGCAGGCCCGCCGCTGGGCCGCCTGGTGGCGCGAGCACCCGGAGGTCTCGCCGGGCCAGGTGGCGTCCACCGCTCTGTGGCACCGGAGCTGGTTCGGACACCGGGGTGCGGTCCTCGCCACCTCCCGCGACGAGGCCATCAGCCGGCTGGAGGCGCTCGCCGAGGGCACCGACACGGCAGGCGTGATCGCCCCCGTGGAGGGACTGGGCGCCGAGGCCCTCCAGGGCACCGACGCCGGCGGCGTGTGGGTGTTCCCCGGCCAGGGCTCGCAGTGGGAGGGCATGGGACGGGCGCTGTGCGAGCACTCGCCGGTGTTCGCCGAGACCGTGGCGGCCTGCGACGCGGCTCTGCTGCCGTGGACCGGACGGTCCGTCACCGAGGTGCTCACCGGGCGGCGTCCCCTGTCCGGGGTGGAGGAGGTTCAGCCCGCGCTGTTCGCGATGAGCCTCGGTCTGGCCGCGTGGTGGGAGTCCATGGGCGTCACCCCCAGGGCGGTGATCGGGCACTCGCAGGGCGAGGTGGCCGCCGCCGTGGTGGCGGGCATCCTCACCGTCGAGCAGGGCGCGAAGATCGTCGCCGCCCGGTCCCGGGCCGTGGCCACCTGCCGCGGCGGCGGTGGCATGGCCGTCGTCGAACGCGGCCACGCATGGGTCGCCGAACGCCTGGCGGGTACCGGCCTGTCGATCGCCGCGGTCAACACGCCCGCCTCCACGGTCGTCTCCGGGGACGGCCGAGCCCTGGACGCGCTCGTGGCCAAGCTGCGGGCCGAGGACGTGTTCGCGCGGCGGGTGCAGGTGGACTACGCCTCGCACAGCGCCCAGATGGACCCGTTGCTGCCCGCCCTGGCCGAGGAGCTGGAGGGTCTGCGGCCGGCGGCCGGACGGATCCCCATGTACTCCACCGTCCACGGCCGCCTGATCCACGGCACCGAGCTGGACGCCGACTACTGGTGCGCCAACCTGCGCCGACCGGTCCGCTTCGACCAGGCCGGCCGGGCGGCGGCCGACGACGGCCACCACACCTGGATCGAGATCAGCCCCCACCCCGTCATGGCCATGGTCCTGGACGAGGTCACCCGTCAGCACGGCGGGACCGCCGTCGCCACCGCGCACCGGGACCGGGCCGACACCACCGACCTCCTCACCTCCTGGGTCCGCGCCGGACTCGCCCACGCGGACGCCTGGCCGTGGCACCGGCTGGTCCCCCGGGCAGCGGTGGTGAGCGGGCTGCCCACCTACGCCTTCGACCGCCGCCGCCACTGGCCCGCCGCCCCCGGCACCACCGCGGCGCTGTCACCGGGCCGACGCGTGGACGGGGCGGACGACCACCCGTGGCTCACCCGGTCGACGCCGCTGGCCTCCGGCGACGGACTGATCCTCACCGGCACGATCGACGCCACCGCCGCCGGACAGAGCTGGCTGGGCGACCACAAGGTGTTCGACACCGTGCTCCTGCCCGGCACCGGAATCCTCGACCTGGCCCTCACCGCCGCCGAACGCGTCGGAGCCCGCACGGTCGACACCCTGACCCTCACCACCCCCCTCGTCCTGCCCGACGACGGCGCGCTGCGCCTCCAGGTCGCCGTCACCGACGCCGACGCCCACGGGCGCCGCCAGGCCACCGTGTACAGCCATCCGGACCCGGACACCCACCCCGACACGCCCTGGACCGTCCACGCCACCGCGCAACTCGCCCACGACACCCCCGCCCACGGCACCCCCGCCCACGACCCCGCGTCCGTCGACTGGGCGTCCGTGGTCGCCTCCGCGGAACGCGTGCCCCTGGACGGGTTCTACGAGCGCTTCCGCGAGCGCGGACTCACCTACGGCCCCGCGTTCCAGGGCCTCAGCGACCTGTGGCGTCAGGGCGACGAGCTCTACGCCGTCCTCCGCCTTCCGGAGCGCCTGCGGCCCGAAGGGTTCACGATCCACCCCGCCCTCCTCGACGCCGCGCTCCACACCATCCTCACCGCCGAGGAGGCCGACGACGCGACCACCCGGCCCCGTGACGCCGCTCCGCGCCGCGGGAAGCGCGTCCTGCTGCCGTTCGAGTGGAACGACGCCCGGCTGTACGCCACCGGGGCCTCGGTCGTGCGGGTGCGGGTGCGCCTCGACGGCACGCGCGAGCAGGCCGAGCTGTGGGTGACGGACGAGAACGGGGACCCGGTCGTCACCGCGGGCCTCCGACTCCGCGAGGCCGGTGCGGACAGCCTGCGGACCGCCGCCCAACGGCACCTGTACCGGCTGGAGTTCCAGGAGTGCCCGTCGCCCGCCGCCGAGCCGGCGGTCACCGTGATCACCGACGGCCCCCTCGCGGCCGTGCTCGGACTGCCCACACGGGACACCGAGGGGACCGGACCGGCCCCCGCCCGGACCGTGGTCGACGCCACCCAGCCCTTCGGCACCGCCGAGGAGTTCACCGCCGAGGCCCTGGTCCGGGCGCGTGACCTCCTGGCCGGTCCGCGGGCGGCCGGCGCCGAACTGGTCTGGGTGACCCGTCAGGCGGTGGCCGTCGACGAGGACGAGTCCGTCGACCTGACCGCGGCGCCCCTGTGGGGTCTGCTGCGCGCGGCGCGCGCCGAGGGACACCCGGTGCGCCTGGTGGACATCGACAAGGACGCCGACCCGGACACCGTGCGGACGGCGCTGCACCTCTCCGAGCCGGAGCTGGTCGTCCGCGGCCGAACGGTGCGGACCCCCCGGCTGGTCCCCCTCTCCCCGCGCGACACGGCGCCCGCCGCCGTCAGCGGCGACGCGGCCCGCGCACCGGGCACCGTGCTGATCACCGGCGGCACCGGGGAACTCGGGCGGCAGGTCGCCCGGCACCTGGTGAAGACCTGGGGGGTGCGCCGACTGGTGCTGGCCTCCCGCCGGGGCGACGCGGCGGACGGTTCCGACGCACTGGTCGCCGAGCTGACCGCCGCCGGGGCCGACAGCGTGCGCGTGGTGGCCTGCGACGTCACCAGCCGCGACCAGGTGGCCGGACTCCTGGAGTCCCTCCCCGACCTCGACGGCGTGTGGCACCTCGCCGGCGTGCTCGACGACGGGCTGCTCACCGACCAGACCCCCGAACGCCTGGAACGGGTCTGGGCGCCGAAGGCACGCGCGGCCCGCTGGCTGCACGAGCTGACCGCGGACCGGCCGCTGACCTGGTTCGTGGTGTTCTCCTCCGCCGCCGGTGTCCTCGGCAGCGCCGGACAGAGCGTCTACGGCGCGGCCAACGCGTACGCGGACGCGGTCGTGCTCGAACGGCGTCGGCAGGGACTTCCCGGACTGAGCCTGTCCTGGGGACTGTGGGAGCAGGCCGGAACCGGACTGACCGCGCACCTCGGCCAGGCGGAACTCGCGCGGATGCGCCGGCAGGGAGTCGCCGCGCTGACCGGCGCGCAGGCGCTGGGAGCCCTCGACACGGCGCTGACCGGCCGACGCGCCCACCTCGTCCCCCTGCGGCTCGACCTGTCCGGCGCCGAGGACGCCCGATCGCCGCTGCTGCGCGGCAGGACCCGCCCGCGGAGGCTGGCGGACACCCGGACCGAGGCCGCCGGCACCGGCTGGTCCGCACTGCCGGAACCGCGACGCCTCGAGGCACTCCGCGAACTCGTGCGCCGCGAAGCGGCCGAGGCGCTGGGCGGCGCCGACGCGATCAGCCCCGAGGCACGGTTCACCGACCTCGGACTGGACTCCCTGATGGCCGTGGAACTGCGCCGCAGGCTCTCCGCCGGGACCGGACTGTCGCTGCCCGCGACGGCCGTCTTCGACCACCCGACGCCCGCCCGCCTGGCCGAGTACCTCAACGACTGCCTGCGGGGGACGCACCAGGACACGGACGACGACACGGGCCGCGCACGCGTCGAACGCGTCGAGCGGCGCGACGTCCACCCGGCGACCGAGGGACAGCGCCGGCTGTGGTTCCTGGAGCAGATGCGTCCCGGCACGGCCGACTACAACGTCACGATGCCCGTCCGCGTCGCCGAACCCCTGGACCGCGCCGCGTTCGCCTCCGCCGTCGCGTTCGTGGTGCGGCGGCACGAGGCACTGCGCACCGGCCTGGAGAGCCGCGACGGCGAGCTGGTCCAGGTGGTGCACGACGAGTACGGCACCCCGCTGCGCTTCGAGGAGGCGGCCGGTCCCCAGGACCTGGCCGACCGGATCCAGACCGAGGCCGAGTCGACCTTCGACCTGTCCGGCCCGGTGCTGTTCCGCTGCCTGGTGCTCACCGCCTCGGACGAACAGGTGGTCTGCCTCACCCTGCACCACGCGGTCATCGACGCCTGGTCGATGGTCATGGTGCTGAACGAGCTCTTCGCCGCGTACGGGCGGTTCCGCGCCGGCCTCGAGCCCGACGGCGGGAGCGGGCCCCTCGTCCACCTCGGCGACTACGCCGCCTGGGAGCGGCACTCCCTCGAACAGGGAGCCTTCGGCACGGGCCTGGACTTCTTCCGCGACGAACTGACCGGGGCGCCGCGCCTGGAACTCCCGCCCGGCGACCCCGACTCCGTCCCGGACAAGATCGGCTTCACCCTGCCCGGCGACCTCCGGAGCGAACTGGAGGCCCTGGCCGCCGACGCGGGGGTCACGCTGTACACGGTGCTGGCCGGCGCCTTCGCGGTGCTGCTCTCCCGGTACAGCGACCAGCGGGACTTCAGCATCGGCACGGTGTGGTCCGGGCGCGGACTGCCCGGCGCGGCGGGGATCGTCGGCTTCCTCGCCAACACCCTGCCGGTGCGCTGCGACCTCTCCGCCGACCCGACCGTGCCCGACCTGCTCCGGGCGACGAAGAACCGGGTGCTCGGCGTGATGGAACACCAGAACGTGCCGCTGTCCGAAGTGGTCAAGGCCGTCGACGCCGAGCGCAACGGCGAGGAGAACCCGCTGTTCCGGGCCGTGTTCAACTACGGCCTGGGCGCGGAGCCGGACGACGACACCTGGCAGCCCCTCCCCGGCAGTCACACCGGCAACGTCGCCGGAACCGCCAAGTTCGAACTGACCATGAGCCTGGCGCCCGCCGGTGAAGGGCTGCGCGGGGAACTGGAGTTCCTGTCGCACGTGCTGGACCGCGCGTCCGCGCACCGCATGGTCGGCAACCTCGAGACGCTGCTGCACTCCTTCGCCCAGGACAGCGGTCTGCCCGTCAGCCGCCTGGCCCTGCGCCACGCCGAGGAGGAGGGCCGGTTCCGGCGGCACGGTGACGACGCGACGCCGGAGCCGGCCGCACCGCCCGCCCCGCGGCCGGAGCCCACCCGGACGGCCACCGGCGCGGACCGGGTGTGGGAGACGGTCGTCACGGCCTGGTCCCAGGTCCTGGAGCTGGAGCCGGCCGAGGTGGACCCGGACAGCGGGTTCTTCGACCTGGGCGGCACGTCGCTGACAGCGGTACGGGTCCACGAACTGATCCGCGCCGACCTGGAGATCGAGTTCCCGCTCTCGGTGCTGTTCCGCCACTCCACCGTGCGGCAGCTCACCGCGTTCCTGAAGGCCGAGGTCATGCCGTCGGCGACCACGGCGACGGCGCCCGCCGGACCGCGCGCGGAAGCGCGAGCGCGAGCGCAAGAGCACGAGAACCCGCACGCGCACACGCACACGCACGCTGATGCGCACGCTGCCCCCGACGCCGACGCCGACGCCGACGCCGACGCCGCCGCCGCCGACGCCGCCGCCGCCGCCGAGAACGCGGTGGCGATCGTCGGCGTCGCCCTGCGCCTGCCGGGCGCCGGCAGCGTGCGGGAGTTCTGGGCGAACCTGCGGGGCGGTGTGGAGTCGATCCGCCGCTTCACCGACCAGGAACTGCTGGACGCCGGGGTGCCCCGGAGCGTGCTGGACGCCCCCGGGTTCGTCCCGGCCAAGGGCTACGTGGGGGACGCCGACCTCTTCGACGCCGAGTTCTTCGGCTACTCGCGGTCCGAGGCGGAGAACATGGACCCGCAGCACCGGCTCTTCCTGGAGACGGCCTGGCAGGGCCTGGAGAACGCGGGCATCGTGCCCGACACCCACCCCGGCCGCATCGGAGTCTTCGCCGGCGCCGGATTCGGCGGCTACAACGCCGGAAGCGTCCGCGGCGACGAGATCACCGAACTCCACGAGTTCTACCGCAACCTCCTCGGCAACAAGTCCGACTTCGTGTCCACCAGGGTGGCGCACAAGCTGAACCTGCGCGGTCCCGCGCTGACCGTGCAGACGGCGTGCTCCACGGGGCTGGTGCTCGCGCACCTGGCGCGGCAGAGCCTGCTGCGCGGGGAGACCGACGTGGCCCTCGTCGGCGCCTCCGCCCTGACGTATCCGCTGGAGTACGGCTACTACCACCAGGAAGGCTTCGTGTTCTCCCCGGACGGCTCCTGCCGCGCGTTCGACGCCGACCGGCAGGGCACCGTCGTCGGCAACGGCGTGGTGGCGGTGGTGATGCGGCGGCTGTCGGACGCGGTGGCGGCCGGGGACCGGATCTACGCCGTGGTGCGGGGCAGCGCCGTCAACAACGACGGTTCGGACAAGGTCGGGTTCACCGCCCCCAGCGTGAGCGGCCAGGCCACGGTGATCAGCGACGCCCTCGCCGACGCCGGGCTCTCCTCGGCCGACATCGGTTACGTCGAGGCGCACGGCACCGCCACCGCCATGGGCGACCTGATCGAGATCCAGGCGCTGCGGGAGGTGTTCACCCCGGACCGGGAGGAGCCCTGCGCGGTCGGGTCGGTGAAGTCGAACATTGGCCACGTCGACGTGGCCGCGGGCCTGGCCGGCCTGGTGAAGGCGGCGCTGTGCGTCTACCACGGTGAGCTGGTGCCCACGGTGAACTTCCGGCGCCCCGACCCCGAGCTGGGCCTGGACGGCTCGGCGGTCCTGCGGGTCAGCGCCGACAACCGGGCCTGGACGGGCGTCCGCCGGGCCGGGGTGTCGTCGTTCGGCATCGGCGGCACCAACGCCCACCTGGTCCTGGAACAGCCCCCGCGGCCGGCCCCGAAGCCGGCCCCCGCACCGGACGCGGCGTTGGTGGTCGTCTCCGGACGGACCCCGCAGGCGCTGAGGGACCAGGCCCGGCAGTGGGCCGACTGGCTCACCGAGCACCCCGACACCGACCTCGCCGACCTCGCCCGGACCAGCACCCGACACCGCCGGCACTTCGAGCACCGGGCCGCCGTCCTCGCCCACGACCTCGACGAGGCGGTGCGCGCACTGACCGCGCTCGGGGACGGACACACCGACGACGCGGTGAGCACCGGGGTGGCCCGGCACCGCGGCAGGGTCGCGTTCGTCTTCGCCGGCCACGGTTCCCAGTGGCCGGACATGGCCCGGCGCCTGCTCGCCCAGAGCCAGGCCTTCGCCGACACCGTCGACCGCTGCGACGGGGCACTGCGCCCCTGGACCGGCTGGTCGGTCCGCGACCTGCTGGAGAACCCCGGGGCGAACGGACTGAGCCTGGACGACGTCGAGGTCGCCCAGCCCGCGCTGTTCACGGTCGCCCTCGGCCTGGCGGCGGTGTGGCGGTCCGTCGGTCTGGAACCGGAGGCCGTCGTCGGGCACAGCCAGGGAGAGGTGCCCGCCGCCGTGGTAGCCGGAGCGCTGACCTTGGAGGAGGGCGCCAAGGTCGTCGCCGTCCGCAGCCAGGCGTTCTCCCGCATCGAGAGCGGCTCCGGCGGCATGGCCCTGCTGGGGCTGCCGCTGACCGAGGTGGAGGAACTCCTCGCCGCGTACGACGGAGCCCTGTCGGTGGCCGCGGTGAACACCCCCGGCTCGGTGGTGGTGGCCGGGGCACCGGACGCGGTGGACGACCTCCTCGCCCGGCTGGCGGACCGTGACGTCTTCTCCCGCCGGATCAAGGCGGACCGGGCCGGACACTGCGGCCTGGTCGACCCCATGCTGCCCGAGGTCGAAGCGGCCCTCGGCGATCTGCGCCCCCGCCCGACGACGGTCCCGATGTACTCCACGGTGACCGGCGCGCCGATCGGCGGAGAGGCCCTGGACGCCCGGTACTGGTGCCGCAACCTCCGGGAACCGGTGCGCATGGACCTGGCACTCGACGCGCTGCGCGCCGACGGCCACGGCGTCTTCACCGAGATCAGCGCCCACCCGATGCTGGCCATCCCGCTGACCGCGTTCACCGCCGACAGCGGGGGAGTGGTCCTGCCCAGCCTGCGCCGGGACCACGGCGGCCTCGAGGAGATCGTGCGGGGCCTCGGGCACCTGCACGCCCACGGCCACCCGGTGGACTGGACCCGGATCGCCGACGGGCCCGGCCGCCTGGCCGACCTGCCCGGCTACGCCTTCCAGCGGCAGAGCTACTGGATCGACGGCGGAGCCCGCCGCACCCCGCAGGAACCGACGGCGCCCCCGGAGAACCTGGCGGCCCGGCTGGCGGCACTGCCCGGGCCGGCCCGCGCCCACGCCGTGCTGGAGGCCGTGCAGGACGTCGTCCGCGGCGTCCTCGGCCTCACCGGACCCATGCCCGTGGACGAGCGGTTCCAGGACCGCGGGCTGGACTCGATGATGGCGCTGCAACTGCGCAACCGGCTCAGCGAGGTGACCGGCACACCCCTGCTGTCCACGCTCGCCTTCGAACACCCCACGCCGCAGGCGGTCGCGGACCACCTGCTGGCCGAGGCCTTCTCCGAACTGCCGTCCCCCGGGCTGCCCATGGAACGCGCCGAGCGGCGCGACGTCCACCCGGCGACCGAGGGCCAGCGCCGGCTGTGGTTCCTGGAGCGGATGCGACCGGACTCCGCGCAGTACAACGCCGTGCTCCGCCTCGAGGCGGACAGCCCGCTGTGCCCGGAGACGTTCGGCCGGGCCCTGCGCGCGGTGATGGAACGCCACGAGGCGCTGCGCACCGGACTCGAACTCCGCGACGGCGAACTGGTCCAGGTGGTGCACCAGGAGTTCACCGTCCCGCTCCGCCACGAAACGGCGGCCGACGCCGACGCGCTCGATCGGATGCTGCGCGCCGAGGAACGGACCCCGTTCGCGCTGGACGCCGAGACCCTGTTCCGCTGCCTGCTGGTGGACTCCGGCGGCGGGTCGACCCTGTGCCTCACCCTGCACCACGCCGTCACCGACGGCTGGTCGCTGTCCCTGCTCCTCGACGAGCTGCACCGGACGTACCGGACCCTCGCCGAGCAGGACACCCCCCGGCTGCCGGACGTCCGGTACCACCTCGGTGACTACGCCCGATGGGAGAAGCAGTCCCTCGAACAGGGCGCCTTCGAGCGCTCGCTCGAGTACTTCGCCTCCGAACTCGACGGCTCCCCCCGTCTGGAACTCCCCTCCCGCGACGCCGCCGAAGGCGAACAGGGCGACGCCGTGCACTTCACCGTGCCCGCGGAGCTGCGGGCCGCACTGGACGAGCTGGCCACCCGCACCTCCGTCACCGGCTACACCGTGTACGTCAGCGCCTTCGCGGTCCTGCTCGCCCGCTACACCGGCCAGGACGACTTCAGCATCGGCACCATCTGGTCGGCGAGGGAACTGCCGCAGGTCGCCGAGACCTTCGGCTTCCTGGCCAACACCCTGCCGCTGCGCTGCGACCTGACCGAGGCGGTGACCTTCGAGGACGTCCTCGCCCGCACCCACACCCGGGTACGGGGAACCTTCGAGCACCAGAGCGTTCCCCTGACCGAGGTCGTGCGCATCGCCGGCGGTGACCGGACCGGCGAGGAGAACCCGCTGTTCCGGGCGGTCTTCAACTACGGCGGGACGGCCCTCCCCGCCATCGGCACGGGCGGGACGGCCTGGCGGCTCCCCGCCACGGGAAGCGTCTCCGGCAACGTCCAGGGCGCGCCGAAGTTCGAACTGGGCCTCACCCTGACCGCCGACGGTGACGTCCTGCGCGGCGAGCTGGAGTTCCAGCCCCACGTGCTGGACCGGGACGCGGCCCACCGGATGGCCGCCAACTTCGCGACCCTGCTGGCGTCGCTCACCGCCGACCCCTCCCGCCCCGTCCGGGAGGCCGAACTGCTCTGCGACGCGGAACACCGGTGGCTCGCCGAACACGGCGGCGACACCGCGGCCCGGCCGGCCGCGGAGACCGCGTGCCGGCGCATCCTGGACCAGGCCGCACGGACGCCCGACGCGGTGGCCGTGGAGTCGGACGGACGCGCACTCACCTACCAGGAGGTGTCCGCCAGGGCCCGCGCGGTCGCAAGGCAGCTCGCCGGCCTGGGCGTGACCCGCGGCGACCTGGTCGGTCTCTGCCTCCCCCGCACGGTCGACCTGCCGGTGGCGATGCTCGGCACCTGGATGGCCGGGGCCGCCTACGTCCCGCTCGACCCCGCGTACCCGAAGGCGCGCCTGGACCATGTGGTGTCCGACAGCGGGCTCGAGGTCGTGATCTCGAGCGGCGCCCTCGCCGGGGTCCTGCCCGACGGCCTGCGGGTACTGCCTGTCGAGGCCGTCACGGAGACCGGACGGGACGGAGCACCGGACGGCGCTCCGCCCGCCCGGCCGGAACCGAACGACCCCGCCTACGTCCTCTACACCTCGGGCTCCACGGGGACCCCCAAGGGCGTCGTCGTCGAGCACGCCCAGTTCGCCGCGTTCTGCCTGGCCATGGACGAACGCGTCGGCGGCGGCGCCGACGGCACCTGGCTCGCCGTGACCAGCGTGTCCTTCGACATCTCCGGCCTCGAACTGCTGTGGACCCTGACCAGGGGCTACCGCGTGATCGTCGCCGGCGGTGAACCCGGCGGCTGGGCCGGACACCGGAAGCACCGGCCGACGCACCTGCAGTGCACGCCCTCCCTGGCCAGGATGCTGCTGGCCGACGCGGACGGCCGCGCCCTGCTCGGCGGGCTGCGCCGGCTCCTCGTCGGCGGCGAAGCCCTCGACCGCGGCCTCGCCGGCCGGCTGCTGCGCACCTGCGGCGGCGACGTGCTCAACATGTACGGGCCCACCGAGACCACGATCTGGTCGACGACCTGGCCGGTCGAGCCCGGACCCGTCTCGCTCGGCACGCCCGTGCCCGGCACCCGGCTGGCCGTACTCGACCGGCACGGGCGGCCGGTGCCGCGCGGCTGCCGGGGTGAACTGTGGATCGGCGGTCACGGTGTCGCCCGGGGCTACCTGAACCGGGCCGCCCTCACCGACGAGCGGTTCGTGACGGACCCGTGTCCGGGCGCCGGACGCATGTACCGCACCGGGGACGTCGTCCGCCACCGCGAGGACGGCTCACTGGAGTACTGCGGACGCGTGGACGACCAGGTGAAGCTGGCCGGACACCGCATCGAGCTCGGCGAGATCGAGTCCGTCGTCGCCGGGTGCGACGGCGTCCACGAGGCCGCCGCGGTGGTACGGCAGGACGCCGGCTCGCCGGCCCTGTGGGTCTACTACTCCGGCGACGCCGACCAGCGGGTCCTGGCCGCCCACGCCGCGGCGCGGCTGCCGGCGCCCATGCTGCCCGCACGCTGGGTGCGGCAGGAGAGCCTGCCGCTGACACCGAACCGCAAGATCGACCGGCTCGCCCTCGCCGCACTGCCCGCGCCCCGGCAGGAGCCCCCACGGCCGGACGCCGCGCAGCCCGCCGCGGGCGACGACCGGGTGCGGGAGACGGTCCTCTCCGCCTGGTCCCAGGTCCTGGGACTGGAACCGGTCGAGGTGGAGCCCGACCGGGGCTTCTTCGAACTCGGCGGAACGTCCATGGCGGCGCTCCGCGTCCACGAGCTGATCTGCGCCGACCTGGGCCGCGAGTTCCCGCTCTCGGCGCTGTTCCGCCACCCCACCGTGCGGCAGCTCACGGCATTCCTGCGCGGTGACGCCACGAGCGTGGTGGCCGGGCCGGCGCCGCGGCGGCGCGCGGACGGCGCCGGGGACGGGGACGACGGCGCGGTGGCCATCGTGGGCGTCGCCCTGCGCCTGCCCGGCGCCGACGACGTGGACCGGTTCTGGGCCAACCTGCGGGGCGGTGTGGAGTCGATCCGCCGCTTCACCGACCAGGAGCTGCTGGACGCCGGGGTGCCCAGGAACGTGCTGGAGACCCCCGGATTCGTCCCGGCCAAGGGCTACGTGGAGGACGCCGACCTCTTCGACGCCGAGTTCTTCCGGTGCTCTCCGTCCGACGCCGAGAACATGGACCCGCAGCACCGGCTCTTCCTGGAGACGGCCTGGCAGGGCCTGGAGAACGCGGGCATCGTGCCCGACGGGTATCCCGGCCGCATCGGAGTCTTCGGCGGCGTCGGCTTCGGCGGCTACGACCAGGGCGACCCCGAGGACGCCTCCGAGGTGTTCCGTTCCGCGATCGGCAACAAGAACGACTTCCTCGCCACCCGCCTGGCCCACATGCTCAACCTGCGGGGGCCGGCCCTGACCGTGCAGACGGCGTGCTCCACGGGACTGGTGGCCACCCACCTGGCGCGGCAGAGCCTGCTGCGCGGGGAGTCCGACGTGGCCCTCGTCGGCGCCTCCGCCTTCACCTTCCCCCTGGAACAGGGCTACCAGTACCAGGAAGGGTTCGTGGCCTCGCCGGACGGCCACTGCAGGCCCTTCGACGCCGACCGCCAGGGCACCGTCATCGCCAACGGCGTGGTGACGGTCGTGATGCGGCGGCTGTCGGACGCGGTGGAGGCCGGGGACCGGATCTACGCCGTGGTGCGGGGCAGCGCCGTCAACAACGACGGCTCGGACAAGGTCGGGTTCACCGCCCCCAGCGTGAGCGGCCAGGCCACCGTCATCACCGACGCCCTCGCCGACGCCGGGCTCTCCTCGGCCGACATCGGTTACGTCGAGGCGCACGGCACCGCCACCGCCATGGGCGACCAGATCGAGATCCAGGCGCTGCGCGAGGTGTTCACCCCGGACCGGGACGAGCCCTGCGCGATCGGGTCGGTGAAGTCGAACATCGGCCACGTCGACGTGGCCGCGGGCCTGGCCGGGCTGGTCAAGGCCGCGCTGTGCGTCTACCACGGCGAGTTCGTCCCGACCGTCAACTTCCGGGCGCCCGACCCCGACCTGGGCCTGGACGGCTCGGCGGTCCTGCGGGTCAGCGCCGACAACCGGGCCTGGACGGGTGTCCGCCGGGCCGGGGTGTCGTCGTTCGGCATCGGCGGCACCAACGCCCACCTGGTCCTGGAACAGCCCCCGCAGCCGGCCCCCGCACCGGACGCGGCGCCCGGCGTGTTGCCGGTGGTCGTCTCCGGGCGCACCCCGCAGGCGTTGAGGGACCAGGCCCGGCAGTGGGCCGACTGGCTCACCGAGCACCCCGACACCGACCTCGCCGACCTCGCCCGGACCACCACCCGACACCGCCGGCACTTCGCCGAACGCGCGTCGGTGACCGGACCCGACCTGCCCGCCGTCGTCGAGCGACTGACCGCCGTCGCCCGCGACGAGCCGCACGCGTCGGTCACCGTCGCCACCGCGCGGCCGGGGAAGGTCGTGTTCGTCTTCCCCGGCCAGGGATCGCAGTGGCCCGGCATGGCCCGGAGTCTCTTCGCCGAGAGCCCGGCCTTCGCCGACACCGTCGACCGCTGCGACGAGGCGCTGCGTCCCTGGACCGGCTGGTCGGTCCGCGACCTGCTCCAGGACGACGACCGCATCGCCTGGGACCGCCTGGACGTCGCCCAGCCGGTGCTCTTCACCATGTACCTGGGCCTCGCTGCCGCCGTGCGGGAGCTCGGTCTGGAGGCACAGGCCGTCGTCGGACACAGCCAGGGCGAGATCGCCGCGGCCGTGGTCGCCGGCGCCCTCACCCTGGAGGAGGGCGCCAGGATCGTGGCCGCGCGCAGCACCGCCCTCGCCGCGCTGACCTCGGACGGTGAGATGGCGACGGTGGAACTCCCGGTCGCCGAGGTCGAGGCCGCGCTGGCCCCCTACGGCGACGCCGTCTCGGTCGCCGTGGTGAACACCCCCCGCTCCACGGTCGTCTCGGGAGACCGGGACATCGTGGAGAAACTGCTCTGCGCGTGGGACGACCAGGACGTGCCCTGCGGCACGTTGAACGCCGCCTGCGCGTCCCACAGCGCGCACATGGACCCGTTGCTGCCCGGCCTCCGGGAGCAACTCGCCCCGCTCGGCCCCCGCCCGTCCGCCGTCCCCCTGTACTCCACGGTGCTGGGGCGGCGGGCCGCGGGTGAGGAACTGGACGCCGGCCACTGGTGCCGGAACCTGCGCGAACCCGTGCGGCTCGACCTCGCCCAGCGGGAACTTCTCGCCGACGGATACACGGTGTTCGTCGAGATCAGCCCGCACCCCGTGCTGGCCATGCCGCTCGCCGACGGCGGCGCGGACCGGGACGCGGTCGTCCTGGCGGCGATGGAGCGCGGACAGGGCGGCCTGGACCGCCTCCGGCGCACACTGGGCGAACTGCACGCGCACGGCGTCGACGTCGACTGGTCGGCGGCCGTCCCCGGCGGACGTCCGGTCGGTCTGCCCGGATACGCCTTCCAGCGGCAGCGCTTCTGGCGGGAACCGACGCGCCGCCCGGCGACCGACCAGCCGTTCTGGGACGCGGTCGACGCGGTCGACGCGGTCGAGGCGGTCGAGGCCGGCGGTGCCGTCGGCGCGGAGGGCGCGGAGGGCCTGGAGGCGTTCCTCGAACTGCTGGGCGCGTCCGAGCGGGACAGGGACAGCGTGAGGGACGTGCTGCCGCTGCTCCGGCGTTGGCGGGCGGGCCGTGACGGCGCCGCGGGCATCGCCGACTGGCTGTACGAGGAGTTCTGGCAGCCCGGCGAGCCCGCCCCCGCACGGGCGGGCGGGGCCTGGGCGGTCCTGGGGGACCGGTCGTCCCCGCTCACCGAGCTGGAGACGGCCCTGCGCGAGGCGGGAGCGGAGACGCACGCGGCGGGCACGGACCCGGCAGGTCTGGCGGCGCTGCCCGAGGCGTTGGCGGGCGTGGTCGTCCTGACGCCGTGGGAGGAGGACGACGCCCGGGAGGGCTTCCTCCGCGTCGTGGCGCTCCTGCAGGAACTGGGGATCCGTCACCCGGCGACCCCCGTATGGCTGGTGACCCGCGGCGCGGTCGGTGTGGACGCGACCGATCCGGTGACGCGCCCCGCCCAGGCCCTCTTCCACGGCCTGGGCCGGGTCGCCGCACTGGAACGCCCCGAGGGCTGGGGCGGCACCGTCGATCTGCCCGGGCGGCTCTGCCCGGACTGGGCCGAGCAGGTGGTGCGTGCCGTTCTCGCCGGTGACGACGAGGACCAGGCCGCGGTCCGTGCCGGTGGCCGGTACGTGCGGCGACTGCGGCGCGTGACGCCGCCGCCGACTCCGGCGTGGCGGACGAGCGGTACCGCCCTGATCACCGGCGGTACGGGCGTTCTCGGCCGACGGCTCGCCGGCTGGCTGGCGGAGCGCGGGGCACGCCGGGTGGTGCTCGCCTCCCGCTCCGGCGAGATCCCCGCCGGGAGCCGGAAGGACCTCGAGGCGACCGGGGCACAGGTCGTCACGGTGGCCTGCGACGTGAGCGACAAGGAACAGGTCGCCGGGCTGATCGCCCGGATCGACGCGGACGGCCCTCCGCTCACGGCGGTGGCACACCTGGCGGGCGCGCCGGGGATGTCCCTGCTGGCCGACCTCGACGGCGCCCGCGTGGCCGAGGAACTCGCCGCGAAGGTGTCCGGTGCCTGGCATCTGCACGAACTGCTCGGCGACCGGCCGCTGGACGCGTTCCTGCTCTACGGCAGCGGCGCGAGCCTCTGGGGCGCCGGCGCCGGAACGGTGTACGCGGCCGCCAACGCCGCGCTGGACGCCCTCGCCCGGCACCGGGTGGCCGGCGGCCGCACGGCCACCGTGGTGCACTGGGGCGGCTGGGCCGGCGGCGGCATGGTGACCGAGGAGGCCGCGGAACAGCTCAGGCTGCGGGGCCTGCGGTTGATGCCCCCGGACCGCGCCCTGAGCGCGCTGGACGCGGTGCTCGGCTCGGACCGGGTGGCGCTGGGGGTCGCCGACGTCGACTGGTCCCGTTTCACCCCGACGTTCTGCGTCGCCAGGCGGCGCCCGCTGCTGCTGGGCATCCCCCAGGCGCGGGCGGAGATGACCGGCAGGCGGACCGGGAGCGGGCTCGCCGAGCGGCTCGCGGGCCTGGCCCCGGACGCGCGGCTGAGCACGCTTCTCGACCTGGTCCGTGAGGAGGCCGCCGCCGCCCTGGGCATGGCCGAGGTACCGGCCGAACAGCCCCTCCAGCAGCTCGGCATGGATTCGCTGACGGCGGTCGGACTGCGCGCCCGACTCGCCAGGCGCAGCGGACTGCCCCTCGGCACGGACGTGCTGTTCCGCAACGGCAGCTGCGCGGCCGTCGCGGAACACCTGCTCGGCGAGCTCACCGGGCGCCGGCCCGGCACCGAGGCGGCGCACGAGCCGTTGGTGCGTGTCCTCAAGCCGGTGCCGCGACCCCGGGCGCGGATCGTGTGCATGGCGGGGATGGGCGGCACGACCACCTCCCACGTTCCGCTCGCCCCGCACCTGCCCGAGGACGTGGAACTGCTCGGCGTCCGGATTCCCGGGCGGGAGGGACACGGCGGGGAGGCCCCGCCGGTCGACGTGGACGTCCTCGTCGACCGCGTCGTGGCGGAGCTGTCCGACCGTCTCGACGTGCCGACCGTCCTGTACGGGCACAGCCAGGGCGCGACGGGCATGTGGGAGGTCGCCCACCGGCTGGGCAGCAGGCTGACGCGGCCGGAACTGTCCCTTGTCGTCGCCTGCGCGCTCCCGCCGTTCGGCGAGGCGCCCGAGGCGCTCCGGCGGTTCCAGGAAGTGGCGACGCTGTGGGACACCGCGGCGCCCGAGACCCTGACCGAGGCGTTCCGGGGCATGCTGCCCGACGCGATCCTCGCCAGCGACGAGGTCTTCGCCGCCTACCTGGAGAACCTGCGGAACGACTCCGCGATGTGGAACCGGCACCAGCTCCTGCTGGACGCCGACCGCCGGGGGCCGCTGGACATCCCCGTCACCGCGGTCTCGGCCACGGCCGACCCGGTGCTGCCCGACGGCACCATGGCGGGCTGGGCCACGCTGACCAGCGGCACGTTCACGGTCCGGACCATCGAGGGCGCGCACGCGGCGCCCCTCGAGAACCCGCAGGCCATGGCCCTGCACCTGACCGCCGCGATTCCCGGCGCGGTGCCCGGCGCGGTGCCCGGCGTGACCCCCGGCGCGGTGCCCGCGCTCGCCGGGTGAGCCCGTGGCGTCCGCCGTCACCCGACGGCGGACGCCACGACGGCGCCGTGACCGCCGCGGATCCGACCCGGCACGGCACTCCCACCCCGTGGTAACGGCTGTTACCATGCCGGGTATGGCGAAAACACAACTCGGTGCACGCGTGGACGAGGACGTCGCGGAACTCGCGAGGAGGCGCGCCGCCGACCTCGGCCTGAGCGTCGGCGACTACCTCGCCCGCCTGGTGCAGGACGACACCAGCGGACTGCGCGCCCGCGCGGTGGACGCCGCCGCCCGCTTCCTCGCCGACCACCAGGACGTCTTCGACGAGGCCGAGGAAACCCGGCCGCCGCAGGCGCCCCGGGGAGCGCGTGCCGCCTGATGCACCTGCACATCGACGTCCCCTGGATCCTGCAGGTGGCCGAGGCCGCCGGCGCCGACGACCCCGCCCCCGACGACTACGGCGTCCCGGTCTCGGCGGTCGCCCGCCACCAGGCCGAGGTGTTCGAGCAGCCCGTCTACGACGGCCCCTACGCCAAGGCCGCCGCCCTGGTGCACACGCTGGGCCGCTGCCGCTGGCTGGAGCGCTCCAACCTGGCCGTCGCCGCGGCCACCGGCGTGATGTACCTCGAGGCCGCGGGCGTCACGGTCAAACCCACCCGCGAGGACGCCGTCGCCCTGAAGGACCTGCTCCTGGACCCGGCCTGCACGGCACGCGACATCGCCACCCTGCTGCGCGCCTGGCCCACCACCACCTGAGGCGACCCGGGGCGGCAGCGGGGCACCGTCGTCCTCACTCCGTCCCCGCCGACGAACGCCACTCGGCCGCGTAGGCGTCGAAGATCTCCCGCACGTGGTGACCGATCTTCAGGTAGTCCAGATCGTCCAGATTGGCGAGGGAGACGCGCACCGACCATTCGGGACCGTCGAAACCACCGCCGTTCAGCAGCACGACGCCGGTCCGTTCCGCGAGGCGGATGAGCGGGTCGATGGGCTCGTACCGCTGCCGCAGGAAGTCAGCGAACTCCCGGCCGTGGGTGCGCTCCGCCTCGGCCAGCAGGTCCAGTTCGACGTAGTAGCCGGCGCGCTTCCGGTCCTCGCCGATCCTCATCCGTGCGCCTTCGAGGAGCAGGTCCAGCCGTTGCCGCACGATGGAGCGGACCTTGTGCTTGTAGGCCTGGCCCTCCTCCAGCATGGCGAAGAGGGAGAACAACGTCATCATCACCTGCTGCGGCAGGGACAGGCCGGCGGTGTGGTTGAGGGCGACCTGACGGGAATCGGCGACCAGCCGGTCGAGGAAGCGCATGCTCCCCGGCTCCAGGCTCAGGCTGCCGTACCGCTCGTCCAGCCGGACCTTCTCGGATGCGGGGAGCGCCGCGATCATCTCGTCGATGACGTTGTCGTCGTGCAGCGCGATGACCCCGAGCCGCCACCCGGTGGCTCCGTAGTGTTTGGAGTACGAGTACACCAGCAGCGTGTTGCGGGGCAGATCGGCCGCGACGGAGCGGAAACCCTCGACGAAGGTGCCGTACACGTCGTCGGTGACCACGATCAGGTTCGGGTTCCTCGTCGCGACGATGTCGCGCAGCTGCTCGGAGACACGGTCGCTGAGCGCGAGCGAGGGCGGGTTGGAGGGATTGACCAGACACACCAGCTTGATGCTCGGGTCCTCCAGCTTGGCGACCTCCTCCGGCGGATACCGCCACTCCCGTACCCCGACCTCGGCCATCCGGCTCGCCTCGACCAGCACGACGTCGAAACCGTAGGTGTCCAGCGCGGGGATCTCGATGTACGGCGTGAACACGGGCACCATCAGGGCGATCCGGTCACCCCGCGCGAGCAGCCCGTTCTTCGTCAGGGAGTCGAAGATGTAGCACATGGCGGCCGTCCCGCCCTCGGTGGCGAACAGGCCGAGGCCGTCGCCGTCGTGCGGGCGCCCGCCCAGCAGCTCCTCGCCGAGGTAGGCGCGGACGACCTGCTCGGTGTGCGGCAGGATCCGCCCGGGCACCGGATAGTTGTCCCCCGTGACCGAGTCCGTCAGCTCGTGCACGAAGGCGTCCTTGTCGAACCCGAAGCGGTCCAGGGCGTGGGCGACCGCCCGGTTCAGCAGGTCGATGCCGGGCAGCTCCGGGTGCTGCCGCACGAAGGCGTCGAAACGGCCTCCCGCGCCCTGCCGCTCGGGCATGCCACCGAGGTCGTCGGCCGTCCACACCCGGCGGGACTCCGCCAGGGCGAAGTAACCGAGCGCATAGAACGCCTCGCGCGGCCCCGTGGCCACCCAGTTGGGGTTGCCCCGGCCGGCGTTCAGCATCTGCGCACCCGACTTGTCCTTCTGCCCCGGCCGGTGCCGCTGGTACTCCTCGGCGAGCCGGACGAAGGTGTCCTTGAGTTCGAACGGGGAGAGCCGGGCGAGGGCCTCGATCTCCTGGCGGGAGAAGTTGGTGGGGGACATGCGGGACTCCCTTACGGAAAGCAGGTGCGTTCAGCCGCCGAGAACACCGACGAGGACCGGGCCCGTCAGCGGCAGCAGGAAGTTCGAGAGGGTGTAGGTGATCGTGTAGCCGAGCAGGGGCACCGTCGACTGGGCCACCTGGCTGACCGCGGTGATGGCCGGGGTCGAGCACTGCTGACCCGCGATGGCGCCGATCAGCAGCGGTTTCTCGATCCTCAGCAGCCGCAGGCCGACCACCAGGGAGATCGTTGCCGGAATCAGCACCATGGCGATGCCCGCGAACGGCAGCAGCACGCCGTACTGCTTCAGCAGGGGCCAGGCGTGCGGCCCGGACACCAGACCCGTGCAGGCGATGAACACGGCGAGGCCCATGTCCTTGAGTGTCGACGCCGCCTGCGCGGGAAAGGCCCCGAAGGTCTGCCGCAGGGAACGGAACCAGCCGAAGACCAGCCCCGAGATCAGGCATCCGCCGCCGGTCCCCAGGGACAGCGGTACGTCGCCCGCGCGCACCTCGACCTGGCCGAGCAGCGAGCCGACGACGATGCCGAGACCGATGTACACGAAATCCGCCGCGTCGTTGCGTACCACCGCGCCGATCCGCCGCACCAGCCGGTCGAGCCCGGCCCGCGCCCCCACCAGGGTGAGGACGTCACCACGCGCCAGCTCCGTCTCACCGGAGGCGGGCATGTGCTGGTCGTTGCGGACCACCTCGGTGACGTACACGCCGGCCGCGGTGAACTCGGGGTGCCGCGCCCTCATCTCGTCGATGGTCAGTCCCGCCGTGGCCTTCTCCGTGACGGCGACCTGCCGGGTGGCGAGCGGCGTCTCCACCCCCGGGATGCCCGCCGTCTCCTCACCGACGCGCCCGCCGACGTCGATCACCGCGGCCCGGCGGCCGACCACGAGCACCAGGTCGGACCGCGCCAGGCGGAGCCCCGGCTCCACGGCAAGCGTCCTGGTACCCCTCCGCACCGCCTCCACGGTGACCAGCCCACCGTCCAGCTCCTGCACGTCCCGCACCCGCATGCCGTCCCCCGACGTCACCCGGAAGGTACGGCCGACCAGGCCGGGCAGCCCGGCCACCTCGTCGCTCTGCAGCGCCGCCCTCCCGCCCTGCATCGACCGCCAGAGCTGCCTGGACGCGTCACGCAGATCGATGCGCAGCATGAGGGGCATGATCTGGCTGCTGTACAGCACGATGGTGATCAGCCCGAACAGGTAGCTGACCGTGTACGCCGTCGCGACGTGGCCCTGGTAACGGTCGATCTGGTCGGCCGACAGCCCCGGCAGCTTGCCGATGGCCTCCGTGGCCGTGCCGACCACCGCCGACTCGGTGGCGGCCCCGGCGAGGATGCCGGAGGCCGTGCCCACGTCCAGGTCGAACGCCTTGGCCAGCCCGAAGGCGATCGACACGACGCACACCAGCTCGATCAGGCACAGCACGCCGAACCGCAGTCCCCGGCGGTTGAGGTTGGCGAAGAACTGGGGACCGGCCATGTAGCCGAGGGAGAAGATGAAGAGGGCGAAGAACACCGTCTTGACGTCGTCGGAGACCGTCACCTTCGTCCACGCCCCCACCAGCAGGGCGACGATGAGGGTGCCCGCGATCCCGCCCAGCGTGATGGGTCCCACCCGCAGCTTTCCGAGCAGGTAGCCGGCGGAGAGACAGAGGAAGAGCGCCAGCTCGGGATGGTCCTTGACGATGCCCACGTCCCACCCCCGTCGCCCACCGAGTCCCTGTGCGTGTGACAGGCTTCCCTGCCGGTGACAGCCTCTTCGGCCGGGCCCGCTTCCACCACGGTGACGCGGTCGGTCGGATGCGGCTTCACCCTTCCCGCCCAGCCGCAGGGGCCGTTCGGGCGTCACCCTGTCGCCCTCCCGGCGGGCAGCTACGCGCGATCGCCGCCCGGGACCCCGAGCCCGCCGCGCTCGCGCGCCGCTGTGCTCCGCAGGCGACTCAGCAGACCCTCCCCGGCCGCCTGGGGCGCCGCGCCGTCCCAGCGGCCGAGGGACACGCTGCCGAGGCGGAAGCCCTGCGGGTCCAACAGGTGCCCCGCCGGTTTGACCGGCCACAGCGTCACCGCGCGGTCGACGACCGTCAGCCCGGGGAACGGCGCCAGCAGCCGTGACTCGAACGCGTGCAGATCCTCGACCGAGCGCAGCCAGGCGGCGAACAGCAGGTTGTGCGGGCCGGTCAGCGAGGCGCACAGCTCACCGGCTCCCCTGGGCCGGCGACGCGGATCGCCGACGCAACGCCGTGTGACCATGCCGACATGGCATCCGGACGCATCATCTTCCTCTACGGCACCTCCAGTTCGGGCAAGTCGAGCATCGCCCGGGAGCTCCTGGACATCCTCGACGACGGCGTCTACTTCCACCTCGCCGTCGACGGCTTCAACGCGATGCGCAGCAGGCGGGAGCTCGCACCGGAGGAACTGGACGCCGCGCTGCGGCGGACGAGGATGGGCTTCCACCGCTCGATCGCGGCCATGGCCGGCGTGGGCAACGGCGTCGTGGTCGATCACGTCCTGAGCGAGCCGTGGCGACTGCTCGACTGCCTGGCCGTTCTGCCGGCCGAGGACGTCCTGTTCGTCGGCGTGCGCTGCCCGTTGGACGAACTGAACCGCCGCGAGCGGGCCCGCGGCGACCGCCCCACGGGCCTCGCCGCGCACCAGTACGACCTGGTGCACGCACACGGCGACTACGACCTGGAGTGCGACACCGGCACGGCGACCCCGCGCGCCTGCGCACAGCGCATCAAGGAAGCCCTCCCGCACCGCGCCGGCCCGACCGCCTTCACCCGCCTCCGCCGCCGTCATCTGCCGGGCGACACGCCGCCGGCGCCGGGCCCCGCCTCGTCGGCGGGGCCCGGCGGCCGGCCCGAGGGGCCTATCCGCAGCTCTGCCCGTTGAGCGCGAAGGTTCTCGCGCCCACCGGCGTCCCGGTGCCCTGGAAGCCGAACGACGCGGTGCCGCCCGCCGGGATGCCGCCGTTGTGCGCGGCGTTGGTCACGGTGACGTCGGCCCCGGACTGGGTGGCGGTGGCGTTCCAGGCGCTGGTGATCCGTTCACCGCCCTGGAAGGTGAAGCCCAGCTTCCACCCGCCGGTGATCGCCGCCGTCCCGGTGTTCCTGACCACGACCTCGGCGGTGAAGCCGCTGCCCCAGGAGCTGCCGACCTTGTACGTCACCGAGCACGGACCGCTCGGCGTGGGCGTGGGCGTCGGTGTGGGCGTGGGCGTCGGCGTGGGGGTCGGCGTCGGGCCGGGCGTGGGCGTCGTCCCGTCCGGGGTCGCGCCCCACTGCCTGGCCGCGCCCTCCATCAGCACGATGTTCGCCGCGTCGACGGGCGTGCTGCCGGAGGCGGTGGGGATGCCCTGGTACGACCAGTCGTTCGCCGGGTTCCAGGCGCCGGCGGAGGCGATCCGGAACTGGACCTCCTTGCGGTACGCCGACTGGCCCGCCGGGGCGATCACCGTGTCCGAGCAGTCCACGGTCACGTAGTACACGTCGTCCTTGAACTGCGTGGGCCCGCTGACCCTGCCGCACTGGTTGTAGTTGGTGGTCAGGGTGATCTGGCCGGGCGTGACGCCGTCCTCCAGGGTGAAGTAGTACCGCAGCGACGCGTCGTTCAGCGCCCGCGCGGGCCAGGCCGACCTGTTGACCAGGTACGCCTTGATCTCGGTGAAGGTGGGGCCGGTGGCGTTCACCGAGGCCTGCACGGACATCTCGGGCCCGTCCGGCTTCTCCGCCGGCGGGAAACTCGCGAGCGGCGCGCCGCCGTACTCCGCGTAGAGGCGAGCCAGCGCACCGGTGAAGGCCGCGTTGTAGTCGGTGGCGACCTCGTTGTTGGTGTAGTTGGACCGGTCGTCGGTGTACGCGTCGTCCGGGGCGCTCGGACCGCCGACCAGCGCGCCGTACAGCACGTGCCGGCTCTCGGCCGGGTTGGTGATCTGGTCGGTCCAGGAGCCGTGCGCGGTGCGGTGGTGCGGCTTGGTGGGCGGGTTGGCCCCGAAGCCGACGACGTAGCTCGACCTGCGCGGGTTGTCGCCGAGCGCGTAGTTGATCTGCCGGACGGCGAAGTCGTGGTAGCGCTGCCTGCGCTCGGCGTCGCCGGTCAGCCAGTCGGAGTAGGACAGGGCGACGAACGCGGTGTTGGCCGCGTACCGCAGGGAACCCCAGCTGTCGAGGACGGCCTGCCCGCCGGGCGAGTACCGCACCTTCTGGCCGTTCACCCCGCTCGTCCACCAGTCCAGCCAGCGGTTGGCGTCGTCGACGTACCGCTGCTTGCCGGTCAGCTTGGCCAGCAGCACGTAGGAGCCGTAGGACGTGTCGTCCCAGGAGATCGTCCACCGGTAGGAGCGGGTGGAGCTCTGCGGCTCGGTGGAGAGGTTGTCGTAGTACGTCTCGGCCTTGGTCAGGTACGAGGCGTCGCCGGTCGCCTTGTGGAGCCAGACCGCGCCCCAGACCAGCTCGTCGTGGTAGCCGCTCCAGGACTTGTAGTACGCCTGCGCGTCGGTGATGCAGTCGCTGTACCTGCCCCGGTAGGTGTCGGCGAAGGTGTAGAGCTGCTCGGCGTGGGTGAGCAGCTTGTCCGCGTACGCCGGGTCGGAGTCGCGGAAGACCATGGAGGACGCCGCCATGGCGGCGGTCTCGCCCGCGAGGTCGGAACCGGGGCAGGACGCGTCGATCTTGTACGCGGGCCGGGCCATCGGCATGACCTCGGCCGGCCCCCACCACTTGTGGTCGTCCCCGCCGTTGCCGACCTGGCCGTGGAGGACGTTCGGCGAGGGGTGCGCCTTGACGAAGTAGTCGTTGACGAAGCGCAGGTTGTTCCGCAGGTGCTCGAGCTGGCCGGAGGAGGCGTAGGCGGCCTTCTGCTCGATGCCGCCCCAGGCGAGCATCGTCGCCGAGTACGCCATGGGCAGCCCGAACTTGACGTGGTCACCGGCGTCGTACCAGCCGCCGGTGAGGTCCAGACCCGCGTCCTTGCCGTCGTCCAGGCCCGAGTCCCCGCGCCAGCCGACGCGGTTGAAGTCCGGCAGGCGGCCGGACTGCTGGGCCTCGTAGAACAGCAGCGACTTCTGCAGCGCCTCGCCGTAGGCGAAGGCGGGCGCGGCGGAGGCGGAGGACGAGGCCGACAGGGGCAGCAGGGCGCCGGCGAGGACCACTCCGGCCAGGGCCGTCAGCCCCGAGCGGCGCCGGGCGCCCGCTCGGGCGTCGAGTCCTCGTCTGCGGCGGAACACGTGGGGGAGGCGCAACGGAACGTCCCTTCCGACGTCGGTGGGGCGGGCTGTACACCAGGGGGCTGTACACCAGGGGGCTGTACACCAGGGGGCTGTACACCAAGGTGATGGGAGCGCTCCCATCGCCCTCCCTCATCAACCCAGCGGCACCCGCGCCTGTCAACAGCCGTCACACAACCTGGTGCAACCGACGAGGGACTGATCCTTCCGCTCAACTTATTGACCGCGCCATCCGGGTGACCTACCGTCACGGCTGTTCGCATACACGAACGTAGTTCACCGGGCTGAATCCTGTTCCGGAGTCGGGAACCGGCCTTCACCACCGCACCAACCCCCACAGGTGCCTGCGGAGGACGCCGCAGGCGGTGAAAGGAATAGCCAGTGCGCACTGAGAAACAGCACGTCAGAAGGCGTGGCGGCCGAGCCGCCGCAGTCTTCGTCGCCGCGGGTTCGCTCCTCGCCGCGGGCTTCACGGCCCTCTTCGCGACCGGCTCGGCCTCGGCCGCACCCGCCGCGGGCTCGTACACCCTCAAGAACGCGGCGAGCGGTCTGTGTCTGACGGTGCCGGGCGCCGGCACCGCCGCGGGCACACAGCTCGCCCAGAGCGCCTGCACCGGAGCCGCGAGCCAGACCTGGAAGCTCACCGCCGCGGGCAGCGGGTACACCCTGACCGCCGCGCACAGCGCCAAGTGCGCCGGTGTGCGGGACGCCTCCACCAGCGCGGGCAAGCCGGTGGAGCAGCAGAACTGCGCCGGCAGCGCCACCCAGGTGTGGAACCTGACCTCGGTCAGCGGCAACACCTACCGGGTCGTCAACAGCAACGGCGGCAAGTGCCTGAACGTCAAGGACAGCTCGACCGCCTCCGGCGCCCTGGTGCAGCAGAACTCCTGCGACTCCGTGACCAGCAAGAGCTGGACCTTCACGGCGTCGGGCACCGTCCCCACGGACCCGCCGACCGAGCCGACGGACCCGCCCACCCAGCCGACCGACCCGCCGACCAGCCGGCCGTCCTGGCCGACCGCCAACGGCAGCCAGGCGGTCTCGTCGACCATCGAGGTCACGGGCACCTACGACGGCGGCATGAAGCGCCTGTACGGCAGCGGCGACCTGGGCAGCGGCGGCCAGGACGAGGACCAGCCCCCGATGATCAGGCTCGCGGACGGCGCCACCCTGCAGAACGTCATCCTCGGCGCCCCCGCCGCCGACGGCGTGCACTGCGCCGGCAGGTGCACCATCAAGAACGTCTGGTGGGAGGACGTCGGCGAGGACGCCGCGACCTTCCGCGGCGGCTCCTCCTCGACGGTCCGCACCATCGACGGCGGTGGCGCGAGGCTGGCCGAGGACAAGGTGTTCCAGCACAACGGCGTCGGCACCCTGGTCGTGAAGAACTTCCAGGTCGACGACTTCGGCAAGCTGGTCCGCTCCTGCGGCAACTGCTCCACGCAGAACGCCCGCCACATCCAGCTGCAGAACATCTGGGCGACAGCCCCGGGCACCAGCCTGGTCGGCATCAACACCAACTACGGCGACACGGCGCGGATCTCGGACGTCACGATCTACGAGGACGGCGATCGCGACATGGACATCTGCACCAAGTACAGGGGCACCACGAGCGGTGAGCCGAGCGAGATCGGCTCGGGCGCGGACGGCACCCACTGCATCTACTCCGCGTCGGAGATCACCTACGTCGACTGACCCGCGGAGCGCACGTCCGGGCCCGCCCCTCCCCGCAGGGAGGGGCGGGCCCTCCGCGTTCGGCCGGCCCCGGTGCCCTTGCCGTCGGCGCCCCGTCTACCTCGTCGCGAGGGAGCCGGACGCCGTCACCGCCGCCGCGGCGCGATAGGCCCTGGGGCTTCGGCCGTTGTGGCGTTTGAAGGCGGCACTGAAGCCGAAGGCGTCGGCGTAGCCGACGGACCTGGCGATCTGCGCCATGCCGAGGTCGGTGTCGACCAACAGCGCCTCGGCCTCGGCCATCCGGCACTCGGTGACGTAGGCGAGGGGCGGACGGCCCATCAGCCGGGTGAAGCGCTTGGCGAACAGCGCCCGGGAGACGCCGGCCCGAGCGGCCAGGGAGGCTACCGTCCAGGGCTCGGCGGGCCGGTCGTGGAAGGACTGCAGCGCGGGCGCGAGGACCGGGTCGGCGAGACCCCGGTACCAACCGGGCGCGTCGGCGCCCGCCCGGTCGAACCAGGAGCGCAACGTGCAGACCAGGGCCCAGTCGAGGAGCCGGTCCATCAGCGCCTGCGAACCGGCCGAGAGGCGGGCGGCCTCGGCGGCGGCCGTCTCCAGCCAGGAACAGACCCCGGCGTCCTCCTCGACCACCGCCACGGGCGGCAGGGCACGCAGCAGCCGCTCGTGACGGTGGCCCGAGGCGCGGTAGGCGCCCACGATCAGCGCGGTCGCCTCCTCCGCGTCGTCGCCCCACCGGATGCCGTCGAGTTCCTCGGCGGCGCACTCGGGGTTCTCCGTGCAGCAGCTGATCTCGTACGCCGTGTGCGTGCCGTCCAACGTGGCGGGGTGGTCCACGAGATGGAACGGTCCTGGCCCGCGCACCAGGGCGGTGTGCCCCGGGCCGATCGCTCGCTTCGTCCCGTCCGGCAGCAGCAGGACGCCCCCGCCCCGCAGCACGCTGATCATGGTGAGCGGCGCGATGTCGGCGAAACGGACGGCCCAGGGCACCGCGAGCACGACGCGGCACACGACCGAGCCCTCGGCCCGAATCCCGCTCAGCAGCGAACTCAACGGATCCATACACGGCACGGTAGACGATCGCCAATGTTTCGGAGCGGTTCTCCCATGGATCATCCATGCCGTCACGGCTGAACTGGACCCGTACCCGAACGAACCGACCGGGACCCGTCCCGAGACCCCTGGGGAGACACCGTGACGCAGCACGACAGCCGTGCGAGGACAGCCCTCGTCGTCGTCGCACACCACCGCACCGACTCGCTCACCGCGCACACGGCCCGCCGAGCCGCCGCCCAGCTGGAAACCGCCGGCTACCGCGTCGACCTGCTCGACCTGCACGCCGAGGGGTTCGACCCGCGGATGACCGTGGCGGACCAGCCGGACTGGGGCAACCGCGAGAAGACGTACTCGGAAGAGGCGCACACCCACATGCGGCGCATCCTCGACGCCGATGCCGTCGTCGCCGTCTTCCCGGTGTACTGGCAGAGCGTGCCCGCCCTCCTCAAGGGCTGGATCGACCGGGTCTGGAACTACGGGTTCGCCTACGGCCGCAGCAAGCCCCGCCTCGCCGGCAAGCGCATCCTGTGGCTCGGACTGGCCGGCGCCACTGCCGACGACCCGATCACGGCGGGCATGCGGACCTTCCTCGAGACCGGCCTCAACGAGGGCATCGCCTCCTACTGCGGCTTCTCACGCTCCACCGTCGGCCTGCTCACCGACGCGGAGGAACGCCCCCAGAGGGTCGACGCCGACGGCAACCTGCTGGTCGGTGACGCGGTCACGGGCGCGGAGCGGGAGGCGCGGTACACGGCCTTCGACCTGCGTACGCGGGAGCTCGTCGAGGCGTTCGTCGCCGAGGAACTCGTGGCGCTCTGACGCCCGGAGAGGCACGCCCGCGGGGGAGCCCGTCACCGACCGCTCCGGCCGCCGCCGGGCACCGGACCGACGGCGGCCGGAAGGTAGGATCGGCCCCATGCGCCTGTGAACCCGCAGTCCCCATGCCCGGCAGCCCGCCGCACCCCGCACGCCGAACCCACGGCCGCGGGTGCCCCGGCCTTCCCACGACCGGCATGTCCGTGACCAGCAGGCGCGCCCTCCCCCTTCCCGCCGTTCGGCCCACAGCCGCCCCCCCCCGGCCGACCTCCGCCACGTCGGCCGTGAGCGCCGGCCGCCGCCTGCCCGCACGACACCCGGTGACACCCGGTCCTCCTCCGGCACCAACACAGCACAGCAAGGAAGCAGCCCCGTGTTCGAACAGCTCGCGGCCGTCAACGCCCGCCCCGCCCTCTACGCCACCACCACGACCCCCGAGCTCTGGACCGACCCGCACATCTCCCGGAAGATGCTCGCCGCCCACCTCGACCCGGACGTCGACCTGTCCTCCTACCGGACCGCCTACCTGGAGAGGGCGGTGGACTGGATGACCGACCACTTCGGCATCGGCGAGGGCCGCCGCGTCGCCGACTTCGGCTGCGGGCCCGGCCTGTACACCACCCGCCTCGCCCGCACGGGCGCCGAGGTCACCGGACTCGACCTCTCGCCCCGGTCGCTCGACCACGCCCGGGCACTGGCCGCGGCCGAGAACCTGCCCGTCCGCCACCTGCGCCAGGACTACCTCACCTACCGCGAGGCGATCCGCTACGACCTGATCATCATGATCATGCGCGACTACTGCGCCCTGGCGCCCGGCGGCCGGGCCGCGCTGCTCCGCACCGTCCACGAGCACCTCGCCCCCGGCGGCGCCTTCGTCTTCGACGTCGACTCCGCCGCGGCCTTCGCCGACGTGGCGGAGCAGGCCTCCTACGCCCCCTCCCTCATGGACGGCTTCTGGTCCGACCGGCCCTACTTCGGCTTCCACAACACCTACCGCTACGAACGGGAACGGGTCTCCCTCGACAAGTACGAGATCGTCGAGGCCGACCGGCACCGCGTCTTCCTCAACTGGGTCCGCCACTTCACCCCGGACGAACTGACCGCCGAACTCGGCGCCGCAGGCTTCACCGACGTGCGCGTCCTCGGCGACCTCGCCGGCGCCCCCTACGACAGTCGCGCGCCCCACTTCACCGTTCACGCCTGCGCGGCCGACTCCGTAGCCGCCGAGCCGCGGTGACGCCACGTCGACCGCCCGTAGTTCTGTTCGGTCCACGACTCCGTGAGCCCGGGCGGTGAGCCCGGGCGGTGGGTACCGGGCGCCCGGCCGTGCCGCCCGAGTTCCGGCCGCCCGACACCCGATCGTGGGGTCGCGCCGTGGAACGGCCCGGCAGCGGCGGGAGGCGTCGCTAACCTGCTGCCGAGCAGGCCCGGGCGGGCCGGTTGGTGAGGAGACGGGATGGCAGGGACACCGACGCCGGGCGACGTCCAGCACGCCCAGGCGCGACGTCGGCAGGACGCCGCGGAGCAGGCGGAGCTCAAGGCCCGGCGGCGCGCGGAGCACGAACGGAACCGTGCCGCGAAGCTGGCCCGCCAGGCGCGTCTCGCGCTGCCGCCCGAGCAGCGGCTCGCGGACCTCGCCTCCCGGGCCGCCGCCATCGAGGCGAGGTGGACGATGCCGCCGGCGCAGGTGGACCCCGCGGAGGTCAAGGCCGCCCAGCGTGCGGCGATGACCCGCGTCGAGGTCGTCGAGGTCGTCCGCGAGATCACCGTCGAGGTCCCCGCGCCGCCCCTGGCGCCCGGCTCCTACACCGAGTGCGAGGTGTGCGTGGGGCGCGGGATGCGTGACCGCTACGGCCAGGTCCCCGCGGCCGCCGAGCGCCTGGCGCTCGTCGACACCACCGGCGCGGAGGTCGCGGTGATCGAGACGTGCCCCACCCACACCTCCTTCGTCCGGGCCACGGCCCAGCAGCGCGGGTTCACCACCCGGTCCGCGCGGTCCGCGCGGTCCGCGCGGTCCGTGCGGGCCGCCCGGGCCACCCCGGGCACCGCCGCGGCCCGGCCGTAACCGCCGAGCGCCCGGCCGCCCCGTCGCGCCGGTGCCCCGCCCCGCCGGTGCTCCGTGCGGCCGGGACCGGACCGCCCTCGCTCCGCCTGTCAGTCGGCGGCCCGCTCACCGGCTTCCGGTTCCGGCTCGTCGTAGCGGGTGTAGGTCGCGGCCATCGACCCGGTCGGGTCCAGCCGCCCGAGCAGCGCGGCGCCGATGGCGGCGAGCTGGTCGACCTGCTCGTCGGTGAGCGCGTCGATGACACGGTCGCGGACGGTGGCCACGTGACCGGGGGCGGCGTCCCGCACCGCTGCCCACCCCGCCTCGCTGAGCCGGGCATTGGTCGCCCGGCGGTCCTCCGGGCACGGGAAGCGCTCCACCAGGCCGCGGGCCTCCAGGCGGCTGACGACGTGGGACAGCCGGGGCAGGGTGGCGTTGGTCTGCCGGGCGAGCTCGGTCATGCGCAGCGTGCGGCCGGGCGCCTCGGAGAGCATCGCCATCGAGTAGTACTCGAACTCGGTCAGGCCGGCGTCCCGGCGCAGCTGCGCGTCGAGGACGCCCGGCAGCAGCTCCAGGACGCCGCGCAGCCGGATCCATGCGCGCAGCTGCCGGCGGTCGAGCCAAGGTGTGTCCACGGTCACATCCTCCCGCGGAATGGTTGTAGCAACAAGTTGTGCTCTCATGGTCGAAGGTTGTCGCAACAACCATTGTCCCCCACCGACAGGATCCGCCGTGACCTTTCCCGCCCCCGCCCGTGACCTCGCCGTCCTGCTGAGCCGCGTCGCCGTCGGCCTCGTGTTCCTCGCCCACGGCTGGCAGAAGCTGTTCACCAACGGCATCGACGGCACCGCCGCCTTCTTCGAGTCGGCCGGCGTGCCCGCCGCCACGGCCGCCGCGTGGTTCGCCGCAGTCGTCGAGTTCGCCGGCGGCGCGGCGCTCGTCCTCGGCCTCGGCGTCCCCGTCGTCGGACTGCTGCTGGTGGTCAACATGATCGGCGCCTTTGCCTTCGTCCACGCCGGCGCCGGCCTCTTCGTCGACCAGGGCGGCTACGAGCTCGTCCTCGTCCTCGGCGCGGCCGCCCTGGTGCTGGCCGCCGTCGGCGCCGGACGCTTCAGCGTCGACCACCTGCTGGCCGGCCGCCGGCGCACCGCCCGGCCCGTGAACGCCTGACACCCCCCGCGGGCCGGGCGCGTGGGGCCCCGGCCCGCCGGCGCCCCGTCCGCGCCGCCGGTCTCCCGCTTCCGCCACCCACCTCGCCCGCCGTCACCCTCGAGGAGTCCGCATGACCAGTCCAGCGTCCACCACGACCGCCCTCGCCGACGCCCGGATACCGGCCGCGCACCCGTTCGCCGCGCACCTGCGCCGTGCCGCGGCCGCCGAGGCCGACGCCCCGCACCGCCCCTGGACGCCGGAGGACGGGCCGCTGCCCACCCTCTACCTCTCCCACGGCGGCGGGCCGATGCCGTTCGAGGCGACCGAGTGGCTGAACCCGCTGCACGACTGGGCCCGCGCCCTGCCCAGGCCGAAGGCGATCCTGGTCGTCTCCGCGCACTGGGAGTCCGCGCCGCTGTCGCTGAGCGCCGCGCGGCCGGCCGAGCTGGTCTACGACTTCGGCGGTTTCGACGCCCTGTACTACACCTTCCGCTACGACACCCCCGACGCGTCCGGCCTGGCCCGCCAGGTGACGGGCCTGCTCCCGGACACCGCACGGGTGCACCAGCACGCCCGCCGCGGCCTGGACCACGGCTCCTGGGTGCCGCTGAAGATCATGTACCCGGCCGCCGACATCCCCGTGCTGCAGCTCAGCCTGCCCACCGACGACCCCGACGCGCTGCTGGCCCTGGGCCGGCGGCTGCGGCCGCTGCGCGAGCAGGGGGTACTGGTGGTCGGCTCCGGGCACATGACCCACGGGCTGCCCTTCCTGACCCGGGAGATGTTCCTGGAGAACCAGGTGCCCGGCTGGTCGGCCGACTTCGACGCCTGGGCGGCCGACGCGCTGGCCCGCGGCGACGTGTCCGAGCTGGCCCGCTTCCGCACCGCCGCGCCCGGCATGCCCTACGCCCACCCGACCGTGGAGCACTTCACGCCGCTGTTCGTCACCCTCGGCGCGGCCACCGACCCCACCGCGCCCGTGCAGACGACGCTCGACGGTTACTCCGTCGGCTTCTCCCGGCGCTCCTTCCAGGCTGCCTGAGCACGACACCGTCCCGCGCGGGCGCGAGCCCGCGCGGGACGGTGTCGTTCCGCGTCAGCCCGCCGCGAGCAGCTGGAGCGTGTCGATCACACGGTTCGAGAAGCCCCACTCGTTGTCGTACCAGGCCACCACCTTGACGTGGCGGCCGTCGACACGGGTGAGGGCCGAGTCGAAGATCGACGAGGCGGGGTTGCCCGTGATGTCGGAGGACACCAGCGGGTCCTCCGAGTACTCGAGGACACCGGCGAGGGGCCCTTCCGCCGCCGCGCGGTACGCCGCCAGCACGTCGTCCCGGGACACCTCGCGCGCGACGGTCGTGTTGAGCTCGACGATCGAGCCCACCGGCACCGGCACCCGGATCGAGTCGCCCGACAGCCTGCCGTCCAGGTTCGGCAGCACCAGGCCGATCGCCTTGGCCGCGCCGGTCGTGGTCGGCACGATGTTCACGCCGGCGGCGCGGGCCCTGCGGGGGTCGCGGTGCGGCCCGTCCTGCAGGTTCTGCTCCTGGGTGTAGGCGTGCACGGTGGTCATGAACCCGTGCTCGATGCCGGCCAGGTCGTCGAGGACGGCGGCCAGCGGCGCGAGCGCGTTGGTGGTGCAGGAGGCGTTCGAGACGATCGTGTGCACCGCCGGGTCGTACGCGTCGGTGTTGACCCCGTACGCCAGCGTGACGTCCGCGCCGTCGGCGGGCGCGCTGACGAGCACCTTCCGCGCACCGGCGTCGAGGTGGGCGCCCGCGGCCTTGGCCGAGGTGAAGCGGCCGGTGGCCTCCAGGACGATGTCGACACCGAGTTCGGCCCACGGCAGGTTCGCCGGTTCACGCTCGGCCAGCACCTTGATCCGCCGGCCGTCGACGACGAGGACGTCCCCCTCGACGGTCACCGGACGCCCCAGTCGGCCGGACGTGCTGTCGAACGCGAGCAGCCGGGCGAGCGCGGCGGGCTCCGTCAGGTCGTTCACGGCGACGATCTCGAGGGCGGTGTCGCGCTCGAGCAGCGCGCGCAGCACGTTGCGTCCGATGCGGCCGAAACCGTTGATGGCGATGCGAGTCATGGTGATGTCCCTTCCTTTCGCCACCCAGCCTCGCCCGCGCCGCGCGCCGCCGACAGTGGCGAGATCGCCACAGTTCGAAAGGATCGTGCCAAGCACATCTTCGCTGGCCACGGGGCCGCGGGACAGCGGATCCGCAGGGAGTCAGAGCCGGGAGGCAAGGCCGCAGGAGGCACGGCCGTAGGAGGCAGGGCCGCAGGGCTACGGGGCGGCGGCTACTCCCCCCTGGTGAAGGTGCGCCGGTACTCGCTGGGCGTGGTGCCCAGGATGTGCTGGAAGTGCGTCCGCAGGTTCGCCCCGGTGCCCAGGCCCACGTCGGCGGCGATCTGCTCCACACCGAGCTGCGACCGTTCGAGCAGCTCGCGCGCCAGGTCGATGCGGGCCCGCATCACCCACTGCATCGGCGTGTAACCGGTCTCCTCGACGAAGCGCCGGGAGAACGTGCGCGGCGAGACCCCGGCCTGCCGCGCCAGCACGCCGAGGGTGAGCGGTTCGCCCAGCCGGTGCAGCGCCCACTCCCGGGTGGACCCGAAGCGTTCCCCCTTCGGCTCCGGGACGCTGCGCGGCACGTACTGGCCCTGACCGCCGCTGCGGTAGGGGGCGGCGACCAGGCGCCGGGCCGCGTGGTTCGACGCCGCCACCCCGAGGTCGCCGCGCAGGACGTGCAGGCACAGGTCGATGCCGGAGGCGGCGCCGGCCGAGGTGAGGACGCTGCCCTCGTCGACGAACAGCACGTTCTCGTCCACCTTGACCAGCGGGTGCCGTGCCTGGAGCGCCCGGCTGTAGTGCCAGTGCGTCGTGGCCCGCCGGCCGTCGAGCAGGCCGGTCGCGGCCAGGGCGAAGGCGCCGGTGGAGATGGCGGCGAGCCGCGCGCCCCGCGCGTGGGCGGCGACCAGCGCGTCGACGACGGCCCGCGGCGGGTCCTCCCGGTCCGGGTGCCGGTAGCCGGGCACGAAGACGATGTCGGCCCACGCGAGCGTGTCGAGACCGTGGGCGACGGAGTACGAGAGGCCGTCGCCACCCGTCACCAGGCCGGGCGTCGCACCGCACACCCGCACCTCGTACGGCATGCTCGCGCGGGTCGTGAAGACCTGCGCGGGGATACCGACGTCGAGCGGCTTCGCCCCCTCGAGCACGAGCACGGCGACACGGTGCAGACGGAGGGCTGGCATGGGAGAAGGCTACGTGCCGCCCCACCGCGGCCGTGCGCCCCGCCGTCACCCGCGCACGAGGCGCCCCAGGGCCCACCGGGCGGGAGCGGCGTACGCGGCGACGGCGAGGGCCGGACCCTCGACCCGCAGCGTGGTCGCCGATCCGGCCGGCCGGGCGAGGACCGCGTGACGCAGCCGCATCCGTACCGGCCCGAGCCGGACCCGCCAGGTCCACTCCCGGTGCGCCTCGTCGACGCGCTCCACGACGAACCGGGCCGTCACGCCGAAGAACGACACGACCTCGCCCCGCAGACCCGGGGCGATCCGGTCACCCGCCACCCGCACCGCGCGGATCTGCGGCGACCACGCCGGCCAGAGCGAGGGCGCGGCGTACCGCCGCCACACCTCCTCGGCGGAGGCGGTGCCCGTGACACGGAGCGTGAGCGCGGCCATCGGCGGTCGCCGGCTCAGCGGCCCTGGCCGTTGACGTACTCGTTGAGGGCCTTGCCCGGGCGCAGGCCCGCCTCCCCGTCCTCGTGGTGGAAGCTGCCGAAACCGACGAGGGTGACGGTCTTCCCCTCCCGGAGGGCCCGGGCGATCGCGCCCGCCTCCTCGACGGTGCCGAACACCGCGTCGATCACCCGGCCGACCTGAGCGTCGGACAGGTCACCGCCCTCCGCCGCCTGCCGCGTGACCGCCTCGACCAGTGCCGCCCTGTCCATACGACGCACCCGCTTCCCGGTGTCCTGCCCTGGGGAACGACGAACCTCCCCATCGTGGCACCGGCCCCGCCCTCCCGCACGCGGGACCGCACCCGTCGGCCGGTGGTCCCGCGACCGCGGCCCGCAGGCGACCAATCCGTGGCTAGCGTGGCTCCGGATTACAGGGGGCTGTTCCGCCCTGCTGTGCTCATGGGAGATACATCGTGAAGGAACCGGTATTCATCGGCGGCGATCCGGCTGTCCGACCCGATCTGCAACAGCTGCTCCACGCGGTGGCGCTGGGGGACCAGGAGGCCTTCGCCGCGGTCTACGAAGCCGTGGCCGGCTCCGTCCTCGGGGTTGTCCGGGCAGTCCTGCGTGACCAGGCGCAGTCGGAGGAGGTGGCTCAGGAGGTGCTGGTGGAGGTATGGCGCACGGCCCCGCGCTACCGGTCCGAGCGCGGCACGGCCGTCAACTGGATCCTCACCCTCGCCCACCGCCGGGCCGTGGACCGGGTCCGTTCCGTGGAGGCTGCCGCGGCGCGCGACACCAGGGCCGCGCTGCTCGAACACCAGCCGATGCACGACGAGGTGACCGAACAGGTCGAGACCCGGCTGGAGCGGGAGCAGGTGCGGCGCTGCCTGCGGACGCTGACCGAGCTGCAACGCCAGTCGGTCACTCTCGCCTATTACCGCGGCCTCACCTACCGAGAGGTCGCCGCGGCACTGTCGCTGCCGCTGGGGACGGTGAAGACCCGTTTGCGTGACGGGCTCATCCGGCTCCGCGACTGCCTGGGGGTGACCGCGTGACCAGGACGACCGACCCGCACGCGCTGACCGGTGCCTACGCCGTCCACGCACTGGACACCGAGGAACGTGCCGCCTTCGAGCGCCACCTGGCCGAGTGCGACGCCTGCCGGCAGGAGGTCGCCGAGTTCCGGGCCACCGCCGGGCGCCTGGCTCTGGCGACCACGGTGCGCGTGCCTCCGGCCATGCGGGAGCAGGTCATGCGGCGCATCCGCACCGTGCGGCAGGTGCCGCCCGGTGCCGCGCGGCCGGAGCGGCCACGCCGCGACAGGCCGCGGGTACGGGGTACGGCCCGGTGGGCGCTGGCCGCCGCGGCCGCGGCGGCCGTGTTCGCGGGGACCGCGGTGTGGCAGTACGAGCGTGCCCGGGACGCTCGGTACGAGGCCGCCCAGGCGCAGCGGTACGTCGAGGACCTGGCCGGGGTGCTGACCGCTCCCGATGCCAGGTCGCGCTCGGCGAAGGTGGCGGGCGGCGCCGCCACGCTCGTGGTCTCCGCCGGCCGGGACCGGGCTGTGTTCGTGGCCTCGGAGATGCCCGCCCCGCCGCCGGGCAAGGTCTACCAGCTGTGGTTCGCCGAGGGGGACGGGATGCGTTCGGCTGGCTTGATGGAGCCCGGCCGTGACAGTCAGGCCGTGCTCATGGAGGGTGCGGTCGGCGGCGCGTCAGGGGTCGGTGTCACGGTCGAGCCGGCCGGTGGTTCGGAGCAGCCGACCTCACCGCCGGTCGCCGTGCTCGATCTGCCGGTGTGAGGGACCGTGTGGGGAGCCCCGCCCGACGGGCGGCGCTCCCCACACGGCTGTCGGCTCCGCCCGGCGGAGAGCGGCGGCGTCGACTCCCGGGCCTCAGCTCCCGGGCCTCAGCTCTTGGGCATCAGCACGGTGTCGATGATGTAGACGTTCGCGTTGGCGGTCCTGACATTGCCGCAGACGACCTTGGCGGAGCCGTCGACCGTGTAGGACTCGCCCGACCCGGAGGTCGTGACCTTCGAGGACTCCAGCGTGTCGAAGGAGCCGTTCCGCAGGGCCTCCGGGGTGAGCTTCTGGCCGACGACGTGGTAGGTGAGGATCTGCGTCAGCTTCTCCTTGTCGGCGAGAACCGCGTCCAGGGTGTCCTTCGGGATCTTCGCGAAGGCGTCGTCGGTCGGCGCGAACACGGTGATGCCCTCGGCGTTGTTCAGGGTGTCGACCAGTCCGGCCTTCTTCACGGCGGACACCAGCGTGGACAGGGCCGGGTTGTTGGAGGCGGCGGTGGCGACCGGGTCCTCGGCCATGCCGTCGAAGGAGCCGGCGCCGTCCTCGGGCACGGAGGAACAGGCCGGACCGAACGGCTGGGCCATGCCCTTCCCGCCGCTGCCCATGTCCTCACCGCTCCCGGATGCCGGAGCCGACGCCGTGCTCGACGCGTCGGACGTGCCCGCGTCGTCGCCGGTGCCGGAGCAGGCGGTCAGGGCCAGGGGGAGCGCGAGGGCCGCGGCGGCCAGCCCGGCGGTGCGGCGGAAACGGGTGTTCATCATGATCTCCTCTTGGTAGGTGCGGCGTGACGCCGCGTCGTCCGGTCGTTGCGGTCAGGTGGTCGGGGGAGGGCACGGGGCCCGGTGGCGGTGATCAGCCGACGGTCACGACGACGGAGTGCCATCCGTCGGCGCCGTCGGGGACGGTGCGGGTGCGTCTTCCGGTCTGCACCGCGCCGGTGCGGTCGGTGGCGCGGACGGTGAGGGTGTGGCCGCCCGGGGTGGCCCGCCAGGGCAGCGACCACTGGCGCCAGGTGTCGCGGGTGTCCTCGGAGGCCAGATCGGCTTCCCGCCAGGGACCGTCGTCGACGCGGACCTCGACTCTCCCGATGCCCCGCCGCTGGGCCCAGGCGACCCCGGCGATCATCACCGGGCCGGCCCGGAGGCGGGCGAACGGCTTGGGGGTGTCGATCCGGGAACCGGTCTTGACCGGGGCCCTGCGGGCCCAGCCGCGCCTGACCCAGTACGGGTCGTAGGCATCGAACGTGGTCAGCTCGATGTCCCTGATCCACTTGCAGGCCGAGACGAAGCCGTACAGGCCCGGGACGACCATCCGGACCGGGAAGCCGTGTTCGAAGGGCAGCGGCTCGCCGTTCATCCCCAGCGCCAGCATGGCGTCGCGGCCGTCCATGACGTCCTCGACCGGGCTTCCGATCGTCATGCCGTCCACCGACCTGGACACCAGCTGATCGGCCGGCCCGCCCCGTGACGGAGGCTCTACCCCGCACTCGGCGAGCAGGTCGGCCAGCCGGACGCCGGTCCAGCGGGCGTTCCCCACGTACGGGCCGCCCACCTCGTTCGAGACGCAGGCCAGGGTGATGTTCCGTTCGATCAGCTCACGGCGCAGCAGATCGTCGAAGGAGTAGGTACGGGGGCGTCGTACGCCCGTGCCGTGGACGCGCAGCCGCCAGGCGGTCACGTCCACCGCGGGTACCACCAGGGCGGTGTCCACCCGGTAGAAATCCGCGGTGGGGGTGACGAAGGGGCTGATCCCCGGGACGCGCAGCCGGGCCGACCTGGGGACCGGCCGCGCCGGTGACCCGGGAGCGGGCAGCACGGTCCGGAGGCGGTCGGCGACGGCGTCCTGACCGCGCGAGGCGCTCAGCGACCGTCCGGCCGCGCCCACCGTGACGGAGGCCGCTGCCGCTGACGCGGCGGTGAGCATGAAGCCCCGCCGGTCCCGGCCCGCGGATGCGGGCGGACGGCCTCCCGTCTCCTCCGTCGCGGAGCCGGATGCCGACGCCGACGACCGCTCCACCTGGGGCAGGCGGCCCACCAGCAGGCGCAGGAGCAGCGCTCCGACGGCGGCTCCCACCACGGACGGGAGCGCGTCGGTGAGGCCCCCCGAGTCGGGGCGGCTCACGGCGGTCGCGGCTCCCGCGGCTCCGAGGAGGAGGACCCCGGCGGTTCCGACCTGCCGGAACCGCACGGCCAGCGCACCCAGGAGCAGTGCCAGCACGGCCAGCGAGGCCAGGATGCCGAGTAGCAGCACCAGCTTGTCGTCGGTGCCGAACTGGCGGATCGCCCATTCCTTGACCGGGGCGGGCGCCGCGTCGACGGACGCCCCGCCCACCGCGACGACCGGACCGGACTCGGGCCGCACGACTGCGGCGACCAGTTCCGCCACTGCCAGCGACGCGAAGCCGGCGAGCACGCCGCTCAGCGCACCCAGCGCCGGATGCGGCCACCGGGGCCGTCGTCGCCGATCCTTCTCCTCTTCCCGCACGGAGGTAATCCGGTTCCGCGTGCCGGGCGGATTGGTCCGTGACCCGATCAGGTGAAAAGAGACCACGGGACCGATCCGCCCCGCGTTCCGCTCCGTATCACCTGTTTGAGCACAGAGCACAGGAGCACTTCACCGGTCCCGCCGCCGAGGTCCCCGTCCGGTCGCTCCGGCACAAGGCGGCCTCCGCCGGGGGCGGGTGCCCGGCCGGGCGGCGCGTGGAACCGGGCGCCCGGCCGGTGCACGGCGGTGCGGTGTGGCGACGTCAGCCCTTCACGACCGCCGGGGCGGCGGCGGGCGACGCCGACGGACCGGCCGGGCCGGTGCCCGGCTGGGGGTGGACGCAGTGCCAGCGGTGGCCGCCCTCCCCCTCCGTGGCCGCCGGGAAGACCGTGGCGCAGGCGTCGTCCGCCTTCCAGCAGCGGGTGCGGAACGGGCAGCCGGAGGGCGGGTTGGTGGCCGACGGCACCGGGCCGTGCAGCACGATGCGCTCGGGGCGCTCCAGCAGGCTCGGCGTGGCGGACAGCAGGGCCTCGGTGTACGGGTGGCGCGGGGCGCCGGTGACCTCGGCGGCTCCGCCCTCCTCGACGACCCGCCCCAGGTACAGCACCGCGATGCGGTCCGCCAGGTACCGCACGGTCTGCACGTCGTGCGAGATGAACACCATGCCGAGGCCCAGGCGGGCCCGCAGGTCCACCAGCAGATTGAGCACCTGGGCGCGCACCGAGACGTCCAGGGCGCTGGTGGGCTCGTCGGCGACGATCAGCTCCGGCTCCAGGGCCAGGGCACGGGCGATGGCCACCCGCTGGCGCTGGCCGCCGGAGAGCTGGCCGGGCAATGCCTGGAGGGTGTGGCCGGGCAGGCCGACCAGATCGAGGAGTTCCTCGACGCGGCTCTCCCGCTCGGCACGGGTGCCCCTGCGGTGCACGTCGAGCGGGTCGCGCAGGATCTGCCGGACGGACAACCGCGGGTTCAGCGCGGTGGACGGGTCCTGGAAGACGACGCCGACGGCCCGGCCGAACCGCTCGCGGCGGTCGGCGGCGTTCATGCCCCACAGGTCCTCGCCGCGGAAGTGCACCTGGCCCTCGGTCGGGCGCTGCAGGCCGGTCACCACGCGGGCCAGCGTGGACTTGCCGCAGCCCGACTCGCCGACCAGGCCGAGGATTTCGCCGCGCCGCACCTCCAGGGAGGCGTCGGTCAGGGCGTGCACGGCGTCCCGGCGGAAGAGCCCGCCGCTGCGCGACCTGTGCCGGACGTGGACGCGGTCGAGACGGACGAGGGGGGCCATGGCGGTGTCCTCCGGGGCGGTCATCGGGCGCTCTCCAGCGGCTTCGCGGGTCGCCGCGCGGGCGCCGGGTGGTGGCAGGCGAACCGGTGGTCCCCGGCGTCGCCGCGGTCGGCGACGGTCGGCGGGGTGGTCGTGCACAGCTCGGTGGCCGCGGCGCAGCGGGAGGCGAACCGGCAGCCGTCGCCGAACGCGCGGGGCGCGGGCACGACGCCCCGGATCTGGTGCAGCCGCTCCGTGCCGGCCTCCAGGGAGACGACGGAACCGAGCAGGCCGCGGCTGTAGTGGTGGGCGGGGTCGGTCAGCAGGGCGCGGGTGTCGCCGGCCTCGGCGACCTGCCCCGCGTACATCACCGCCACCCGGTGGGCCAGGTCGCCGACCAGGGCGAGGTCGTGCGAGACCAGGACCATCGCGAAACCGAGCTCGTCGCGCAGCTCGGTCAACAGCTCGACGACCTGCGCCTGTACGGTCACGTCCAGCGCGGTGGTCGGCTCGTCGGCGATGAGCAGCCGGGGGCTGCGGGAGAGGGCCATGGCGATGAGCACGCGCTGGCGCTGGCCGCCGGAGAGCTCGTGGGGGTAGCTGCGCAGAGTGCGCCCGGGGGACAGGCCGACCAGCTCCAGCAGCTCGGCGGGCGTTCTGGTGCCGCCCCGCGAGGTGAGCCGCCTGAGCTGGGTGCCGATCAGGACCGACGGGTTGAGCGAGGACATGGCGTCCTGGTAGACCATGGCGATCTCAGGGCCCATCAGCGCGCGGCGCTCCTTGGCCGACAGCCGCAGCAGGTCCCGGCCCCGGTAGAGGATCTCGCCCTCGGCCTCCGCGTTGCGGGCCAGCAGGCCCATGATCGCCAGACTGGTGACGGACTTCCCGCAGCCGGACTCGCCCACCAGACCGAGGGTCTCGCCCTCGCGGACGGAGAAGGAGATGCCGTCGACGACCCGGGTGTCGCCGTAGCGGTCCGGGAAGCGGATCGAGAGGTCGCGGACGACCAGGAGCTCGGGGGCGTCGTCGGGCAGCGGCGGGACGGCCGGCTCGGTGGCCTCCAGCCGGACCGCGAGCTCGGTGAGCGCCGCGCCGACCTCGGCGCCCTCGGCGGCGGGCGCGGCGGTGACCTCCTTGTCGGGACCGGTCCCGCCCGCGCGGGCCCTGTCCGGGGAGGCGGCGGCGTCGGTCATGCCCTCGGAAAGGACGTTCAGGGCGAGCACGGTGACCAGCAGGCACAGACCCGGGAAGAGGGTGGCCCACCAGCCGCCGGACAGCAGGATCTGCCGGCCGTAGGCCAGCACGCTGCCCCAGCTCGGATCGGGATCCTGCACGCCGGCGCCGATGAACGACAGGCTGGCCTCGAAGATGATCGAGTCGGCGACCATCACGGTCGCGAACACCAGCACCGGCGCCGCGCAGTTCACGGCGACGTGCCGGGCCACGATGTGGCCGCGGCGGGCGCCGATCACCTGCTCGGCGGCGACGTAGTCCTCGCCGTACTGCTCCAGCACGTTCGCCCGCACCACGCGGGCCAGTGAGGGCGAGTAGACGAACGCGATGGTGAAGATGATGACCGGGACACTGGGCCCGAACACGGCGACCAGGACGGCGGCCAGCGCGATGGGCGGGAACGACATGACGACGTCCAGCGAACGCATCACCGCCTCGTCGGCGAACCGGCGCGAGGTGGCGGCCAGGGCGCCCAGGCACGAGCCGACCACCAGGGCCAGCAGGGTCGCGCCCAGGCCGATCACCAGGGAGTAGCGCGCGCCGTGCACCACACGGGCGAAGACGTCACGGCCGGCCCGGTCGGTGCCGAACCAGTGGTCGGCGCCCGGCGGTTGCGCGGGGACACCGGTGGCGAGCGGGTCCTGCGTGAGCAGGGGGGCGAACACCGCGCCCAGCGCGACCACGACGAGGATCACCAGGGCGATCCGAGAGGGCGCCGGCAGCCGGCGCAGGCGGGTGCCGGGTGACAGCCGTTCGGCGAGGGATCGGGGGGCGAACATCACACCGTCCTGATACGCGGGTTGACGAGCAGGTAGAGCAGGTCGACGACGACGTTGACCACGAGGAAGGCGATCGCGATGGTGAGCACGGTGCCCTGGACGAGTGCGACGTCGCCTCCGGTGACGCCCTCGAGGATCAGCTTGCCCATGCCGGGCAGGTCGAAGATCGCTTCGATGACCACGGCGCCGCTGAGCATGTAGCCGACCTTGACCCCGAGCACCGTCAACGGCGTGATCAGGGAGTTGCGCAGCACCGACCGGATGATCAGGAACGGCGGCAGCCCGCTGCCGCGGGCCGTTCGCACGTAGTCCCGGTCGAGTTCCGAGACCATCGCGGTGCGCACCAGGCGGGCCAGCGAGGCGGCGACCGGCAGGGCGAGCGCGACGGCGGGCAGCGTCATGCTCCGCAGCCAGCCGCCGAAGGAGTCGGCCGGGTTGACGTAGCCCCCGGTCGGGAAGACCGGCGTGTTCAGCGCGAACTGCTGGATGAGCAGCACACCCAGCCAGAACGAGGGCAGGGCGATGCCGACCATCGACAGCACCCGGAAGACCTGGTCGGGCCAACGGTCCCGGTACACGGCGCTGACGACGCCGAGGACCAGGGCCAGCACGACGGCCAGCGCGAGACCCAGCAGTGTCAGCTGCAGCGTGAGCGGGAACGCGGTGGCGATCCGGTCGGCGACCGGCTGGCTGGGCGGCACGGTGACACCGAGGTCCCCGCGCACCAGATCGCCCAGGAAGGCGAAGTACCGCACCGGCAGCGGGTCGTCGAGGCCGTGCGCCGCGGCGAACGCGGCACGGGCCTCGGGGCTCGCGGAGTCGCCGAGCGCGTTGTACGCGGGGTCGGCCGGCGAGAACTGGAGGACCACGAAGACCAGCAGGGCGATGCCGAGGACCATCACCGGCATCATCGCGACGCGGCGCAGCGCGAGCCGGAGAAAAGCAACCATCGTGAGGTTCCTAGAGATCGGGGCGACGGCCGGGCCGCGGTCCGGGGGACGGCGGCCCGGCGTCCGGGCGGACGAGGTCAGGCGCGACCGACGTCGACGAAGGACAGACCGGTGGTGGGCAGCGGCCGGAAGCCGGTCAGGGCGCCCTTGCGCCAGGCGGTCGGCAGCTTGCGGTGCAGGACCGGGTACAGGGCCGCCTCCTCGGCGACCAGGTCGGTGACCTCGCCCCACAGCTCCCTGCGCCGGGCCTCGTCGGCCTCCCGGGCGGCCTCGTCGAGCAGCGACCTGACCTTCCTGTAGGCGTCCGAGCCGGTCCAGCCGTAACGGTTCTCCGGCCAGAAGCCGTAGTAAAACCAGCGCAGCAGCAGGTCGGCGTCGTTGCCGAAGACGGACGGGTCGCCCGGCGCCGCCAGCACCTCGAAGTCGCCCTTGTCGACCTTGGAGTACTGGGCGGGGGACTGGGCGATGTCGAGCTTCACCTCGATCCCGGCCGCGGCCCAGCTCTCCTTGATCAGGGGGGCGATGTCCTTGACCCAGCCGGTGTCCGTGACCAGCAGCGTGAAGGAGAGCTTCGCCACGCCCGCCTCGTCCAGCAACCGCCGTGCCTTCTTCACGTCGTGGCCGTAGACGGTGGCCGCCTCGTGGTAGTCCGGGTGCGTGTCCGGCACGTAGCCGGTCGCGGACTCCGCGTGGCCCAGCAGAGCGGTGGAGATGACCTTCTCGGTGTCCAGCGCGTAGTGCAGGGCCTGGCGCACCCGCTTGTCGGCGAAGCGCTCGTCCTTGCAGTTGAACATCAGGAAGAGCAGCCCGAAGGACTGGACCGACTCGACCTCGTCGTCGCCGGTGAAGCCCTTCAGGTCGATGTAGGGCACGTCCTCGATCGCCTGCACCCGGCCCGACCGGAGCGCGCTGACCCGGGCGGACGGGTCCGACATCAGGTGCCAGGTCATCTTCCTGACCTTGGCGGGGTGGGGGCCGTTGTACCGGTCGTACGCCTCCATGACGATCTTGTCCTCGCGGACCGCCGACACGAAGCGGAAGGGACCCGAACCGACCGGATGCGCGTCGAAGGCCTTGGCGTCGGCCCCGGCGATCTTCTCGGGGACGATGCGGACCACGGATATGCGCGAGGGGAACAGCGCGAAGGGGTGCTTCAGCTTGAACTCGACCGTGGACGCGTCGACCGCCACCACCTGGTCGATGAACGGCACGAACTGGGCCATCAGCGAGGCGTTCTTCGGGTCCAGGACCCGCTCGAAGCTGAAGACCACGTCCTCGGCGGTGACGGGGGAGCCGTCGTGGAAGGTCGCGCCCTCGCGCAGGGTGGCGCGGTAGGTGGTCGCGTTGATCCTCTTGGGCATCGCGGTGGCCAGCGCGGGCCGGGCCACCAGCGTGGCCGGGTCGAGGTCCACCAGGCCCTCGAAGATGTGCATGTTCGCGGCGTACGGGGTCGCGCCCGAGGTGATCATCGGGTCGAATCCGGTGGAGAGCGGGTAGGACAGGCCCGCCTCCAGGGTGTCGGCCCCCTTGCCGGAGGCCGAGGAGCCCTCGGCGGTGCTGCCCGGGCCCCCGCAGGCGGACAGCCCCGCCGTGATCGCGGTCGCCGCGCCGATGGCGCCGGTGAGTCTGAGGAAGGCGCGGCGGTCGACGCCGGCGGTGCTGCGCGGGGACAAGGGTTCCTCCAGGCGGGAGACATGAGGGCGAACAGGGAGAAGGCGGGGGATGCGGGACGGCGCCCGGGTCAACGCATCAGACGTCTGATGTCCGATGCTTGATAGCGTGGGAACGTAGCCCGACAGTGGAGAGGGGTCAAGAGGTGGCGGTGGGACAAGGAGCTGTCCGACGTGTGGATCCGGAGCCGAGACCGGCGCGTCAGCCGTTGCGACAGGAAGTCGTGGACGGCATCAAGGCCTACATCCTGCGCAACCAGCTGCGCCCCGGGGATCCGCTCCCGACCGAGCCGGCCCTGTGCGAGGCGCTGGGCGCCAGCCGGTCCAGCGTGCGGGAGGCCATCAGGATCCTGACCGCGCTGGACATCGTCGAGGTGCGCCACGGCCATGGCACGTACGTGGGCAGGCTGAGCCTCTCGGCGCTGGTCGAAAGCCTGACCTTCCGCGGTCTGCTCAGCCCCGACGACGACTTCCAGGTGCTGTCCGATCTCGTCGAGGTCCGCGAGCTGTTCGAACGCGGCATGGCGGAGCGGCTGGTGGAGTCGCTCAGCGACGAGCAGATCGACCGGCTGGAAGGCCACGTCGACGAGATGCGCCGAGCCGGAGCCGGGGCGGGCCAGGGCTTCGTCGTGGCCGACCGGGCTTTCCACACACTGCTCCTCGCCCCCCTCGGCAACGACCTCATCGGGCAGCTGTCCACGGCGTTCTGGGACGTGTACGTCATCGTCGCGCCACATCTGGACGTCTTCACCCATGAGCACGAAGTGGCCACCATCGCCCACCATAAGCGCATCGTGGATGCCGTCCGGGACCGGGACCCGGTGCGGTTCGCGGCCGCGCTGACCGACCACTACGCACCGGTCCGGCAGCGCATCGCCGAGGCCCGCGCCCGCCGCTGACCGGGCGTCACGGGCGACGGGGCCGGCCCGGGACACGGCCGGCCCCGTCGCCGACCGCGGGCGAGGACGCTGTCGGCCCTCGCCCGCGACGGTCACGGCGCCCGCCCTGAGCGACCGCCTCACGGCCCGCCCTTGACGACCGCCTCACGGAACTCTAGGGTCCACGGACAGCAGACATCAGACGTCTGTTCTCGCGTACTCGACTGCACCGACTGGGGCGGCCCCCTGATGCCACTGACGGACCTCACCCTCGCCGAGTGCCTCGCGCTGCGGCCCGATCTCGACGAACCCGCCGACCTCGACGCGTTCTGGGACCTGACCCTGCGGGAGGCCCGGGCGGCCGGCGGAACCCCCCGCTGGACACCCGTGGACACCGGCCTCGTCCAGGTCACCACCTTCGACGTCGCCGTCCCCGGCTTCGCGGGCGAGACCGTCCGCGGATGGCTGCACCTGCCCACGGGCGCCGACGGCCCGCTCGGCTGCGTCGTGGAGTTCCTCGGCTACGGCAGGGGACGGGGCCTCGCGCACGAGCAGGTGCTGTGGGCCAACGCCGGCTACGCGCACCTCGTCATGGACACCCGAGGCCAGGGCTGGTCCACGGCCGGGGGCGACACCCCCGACACGGCCACCCTCAACGGCGAGGTCCCCGGCTTCCTCACCCGCGGCGTCGGGGATCCCCACGACCTCTACTACCGGCGGCTGTTCACGGACGCCGTGCGGTTCGTCGAGGCGGCCCGCGAGCACCCGGCCGTGGACCCGGACCGCATCGTGGTCACCGGGCACAGCCAGGGCGGCGGCATCTCGCTCGCGGTCGCCGCGCTCGTCCCCGGCCTGGCCGGCGTCATGCCGGACGTCCCCTTCCTGTGCGACATCCGCCGCGGGGCCCTGATCGCCGGGGAGCCCCCCTACACCGAGATCGCGGAGTACCTGCGCCTGCACCGCGACCGCGTCGGCACCGTCCTCGCCTCACTGTCCTACGTCGACGCGGCGGTGCTCGCCTCCCGCGCCACCGCACCCGCGTTCTTCTCCATCGCCATGATGGACGCCGTCTGCCCGCCCTCCACCTGCTTCGCGGCCTACCACCGCTACGGCGGCCCGAAGGACCTGAGGGTCTACGAGTTCAACGGCCACGAGGGCGGCGGCGGCCACCACCGGCGCGCCCAGCTCGCCTGGGTCGAGGAGGCGTTCTCCGCGTCCTGACCCCCACGGAACCCACCGCTCGGCGCACGTCCCGACCGCCCGACCGCACTCCCGAAAAGAGGCACGTTCATGCAGCGAAGAGTCTCCCTGGTCGTCGGCACCGCCTGTCTGACCCTGCTGGGCGTCACCACCGGCGCCCACGGCGCCCCCGCGCAGGTCACCACCGCCGCGGCCACCGCCGGCACCCTCACCTCGCTGGACATCGCCACCGCGGGCACCGGCTCCCCCTACTACCGCATCCCTGCCCTGACCAGGACCACCAAGGGCACCCTGATCGCCGCCTACGACGCCCGGCCCACCCTCGGCGACCTCCCCGGCAACCTCGGCGTGGTCATGCGGCGCAGCACCGACGGCGGCGTCACCTGGCAGGCGCAGCAGGTCGTGCGCAAGGACGCCGCGCCCAAGGGGTACGGCGACCCGAGCCTCCTCGTCGACCGGGTGACGGGCCGGATCTTCGTCTTCTACGCCGCCTCCGTGAACCAGGGCTTCTTCGGCTCGGCGACCGGCAACGACGAGAGCGACCCGAACGTCCTGCAGGCCGACTACAGCTACTCCGACGACGACGGCCTGACCTGGAAGCACGAACGGATCACCGCCGAGATCAAGAACCCGGCCTGGGCGGGCATGTTCGCCGCCTCCGGCGAGGGCATCCAACTGCGGCAGGGCCCCCACAAGGGCCGGCTGATCCAGCAGTACGCCATCCGCCACAACGGCGCCAACTACGCGGTCAGCGCCTACAGCGACGACCACGGCACCACCTGGAAAATGGGAACCCCCGTCGGCCCGGGCGGCGACGAGAACAAGACGGTCGAGCTGTCCGACGGGCGCGTCATGCTCAACAACCGCTCCGCGCCCTACCGCACGGTCGCCCACTCCTCGGACGGCGGCGTCACCTACACGCCCCTCCAACGCGACACCGAACTGCCCGACCCCGCCAACAACGGCTCCGTCGTCCGGTTCGCCCCGGACGCGGCGCCCTCCCACCCCAGGGCCTCCTGGCTGCTGTTCAGCAACACGGCCACCACCAGCGGCCGCAGCAACCTCACCGTCCGCCTGTCCTGCGACAACGGGCAGAACTGGCCGGTGCGCAAGGTGGTCGAGGCCGGCTCCGCGGCCTACTCGACGCTCACCCCGCTCGGCGACGGCATGGGCAACGCCCGGGTCGGCCTGCTGTGGGAGCGCGCCAACCACCAGCACATCACCTACTCCTCCTTCGACCTCCGATGGCTCGGCGGGGTCTGCGCTCCGGTCACCGTCACGCCGCCCGCCGCCCTGCCCGCCGGCCGCACCACCGAGGTCACCGTCCGCGTCGTCAGCCAGAACGACGTCGACCTCCCCGCCGGAACGGTCTCGCTCAAACTGCCCCCGGGCTGGAGCGCCCCCTCCGTCACCATGCCCGCGCTGAGGCCGGGCCAGGGCGCCAACGTCAAGATCCCCGTCACCGTCCCGGCGGGCACCGCCGCCGGCGGCGTGGCGGTCACCGCGGCCTACCAGGTGCGCGGCACCCAGCACTCCTACGGCGACGCGACCCTCACCGTCACCGCGTCGTAGGCAGGCCCGGTCGGCCGCCGGGAGCTCCCCGCCGCGGCGGCCGGCCGACACGCCCTCACGAAGCACCCTCCGCACAGCACCAGGAGACAGCATGTCCACGTCCCAGCCACTGCGCGGCGTCGTGCCGCCCGTCTGCACCCCCCTGGACGGGTCGGGCGAGGTCGACACCGCGTCGCTCGCGCGCCTCGTCGAGCACCTCGTCGCGGGGGGCGTGCACGGGCTCTTCGCCCTGGGATCCAGCAGCGAGGTCGCGTTCCTCACCGACCGGCAGCGGGCGGTGGCCCTGAGGACCGTCGTCGAGGCCGCCGCGGGACGGGTCCCGGTGCTCGCCGGCGTCATCGACATGACCACCCCCCGGGTGCTGGTCCACGCCGAGGCAGCCCGCGAGGCGGGCGCCGACGCCTTGGTGACGACCGCACCCTTCTACGCCCGCACCCACCCCCGCGAGATCGCGCTCCACTTCCGCACCGTCCGTGAACGGGCCGGACTGCCGCTCTACGCCTACGACCTGCCGGTCTCCGTGCACAGCAAGCTCTCCACCGCCCTGGTGCGCGAGCTCGCCGAGGACGGCACCCTGGCCGGTCTCAAGGACAGCAGCGGCGACGAGGGAGGACTGCGCCGCCTGATCGTCGCACTCGGCGGACGCGACGGCCGGGCCGACGGACCCGCCCCCTCCTTCAGCATCCTCACCGGATCCGAACTGACCGTCGACGCCGCGCTGCTGGCCGGCGCCGACGGGGTGGTGCCCGGCCTGGGCAACGTGGACCCGGCCGGCTACGTCCGCCTCTACGACGCCGTGCGCCGCGGCGACCTGGACCGCGCGGTCCACGAGCAGGAGCGGCTGATCCAGCTGTTCGGCCTGGTGGACGCGGGCCCCGAGAGCGAGATGGGCCGCAACTCGTCGGCCATCGGAGCCTTCAAGCACGCGCTGCGGCTGCTCGGGGTGTTCACGCACGGCACCACCGCGGGCTCACAGATCCAGTTGGACGAGGTCTGCGTCGCCCACGTCGTACGGCACCTGCGCGACGCCGCGCTCCTGCCGGCCCGATGACCGGGCACGACACCCGGGCGCCGGTCATCGGCCTCGACCTGGGCGGCACGAAGATCGCCGCCGCCCTGGTCGGCGCCGACGGCGCCGTACTGGCCCGGCACACCCGGCCCACTCCCGCGGCCGGCGGGTCCCAGGCGGTGCTGGACGCCCTGGCCGAGGCGGCACACGCAGTCCGGGCGCCGCATGCCGGCGCGGTGGGCGTCGCCGCCGCCGGGGTGATCGATCCCGTGACCGGGACGGTCACCAGCGCCACCGACACGATTCGCGGCTGGGCCGGCACCGCGCTCGCCGCGGGCCTGGCCGACCGCACCGGTCTGCCGGTGGCCTGCGACAACGACGTCCGGGCGGCGGCGCTCACCGAACTGGCCGACCTGGGCGAGGACGGCACCCTGATCTACGCGGCCGTCGGCACCGGGGTGGGCGGCGCCTTCGCGGCCGGCGGACGGATGCTGCGGGGCGTCGGCGGAGTCGCCGGCCACCTCGGGCACCTGCCCAGCCCCGAGGCGGACGGGCTGCCGTGCACCTGCGGCGCCACCGGTCACCTGGAAGCGATCGCCGCCGGGCCCGCCATCACCGCCCACTACGCACGGCTGGGCGGAGAACCCGCCGACCGCCTGCAGGCCGTCGCGGCACGAGCCGCCCTCGGCGACCCGCACGCCGTCGCCGCCATCACCCTCGGCGCCCGCGCGACCGGCCGTGTCCTGGGCGGTCTCGCCAACGCACTGGGCCCGCACCGGGTCGTCGTCGCCGGCGGCGTGCCGAGCATCGGCGCCCTGTACCAGGACGCCCTGCGCGACGCCTTCGCCACCGAACTCATGGCCCCGCTCCGCGCGCTGCGCCCCACGCCGCCGCGCGGCGGCGCCGACGCCGCGGTCCTGGGCGCCGCCGCGCTGACCCGCACCCTGCCACTGCACCACCCCCACACCACCGGAGCCCCCCGATGACCCCGACACCCCCGTACCCGGAACAGCACCCGCTCGACGCCCTGGCAGGACGGCTGATCGTGTCCTGCCAGGCGCCGCCCGGCGACCCGATGCGTCACACCGGCACCCTCGTGCGGATGGCCATGGCGGCCGAGGCGGGCGGCGCGGCGGCCGTGCGCGTCAACGAGCCCGAGGTCGTCGCCGCCACGGCCGCGGCGGTCGGCCTGCCGGTGATCGGGCTGTGGAAGGACGGCGACACGGGCGTCTACATCACGCCGAGCGTGCGCCACGCGCTCGCCCTCGTGGACGCGGGAGCAGCCGTGGTCGCGGCCGACGCGACCGCCCGGCCGCGTCCCGACGGCAGCACCTTCGCCCAACTCGTCGCCGCGGTGCACGCGGCCGGAGCCCGGGTCATGGCCGACGTCTCCACCCTCGCGGAGGGACGGGACGCGGCCGCGCAGGGCGCCGACCTCGTCTCCACGACCCTGTCCGGCTACGCGCCGGGCTCCCCACGGCAGACGGCCCCCGACCTCGCGCTCGTCGCGGACCTCGCCGCGGCGATCGACGTACCGGTGGTGGCCGAGGGCCGCATCGCCACCCCGGCCCAGGCCGCCGAGGCGCTGGCCGCCGGCGCGGCGAGCGTGGTCGTCGGCACCGCCATCACCGCCCCGACCGCCCTGACCCGCCTCTTCGCGGAGGCCCTCCCCCGGTGACGGGGGCCGACGGGGGCACACCCGTCGAGCTGCGCGACCGGTGGCGCACCTCGGTGATCCGGCACCGGGTCCGGCGCCCCGGCCGGCAGGCCGCCCTGGGATCAGAGCTGGAACTCGGCCGGGGACAGCCCCAGCGCCGCGCAGGCCTCGCGCAGGACCTGCGCCTCGGCCTGGGAGAAGTGGCCGTCCGCACCGGCGACGACCATGCCGGTCTGGATGACCGCACGGGCCTCCGTGGGCTTCTTCGCGGTCTTGGCGATCTCCTGCAGCGCCTCCGCCTTGCCGTGCTGGAAGTTCATCGTCAACTGGTCCACGTGCTTGCCGAAGCGCTGGCGCAGCTGCTCCGGCGGGAAGTTCTGCAGCACGTCGTTGCTCAGGATCATCGACTCGACCTGCTGGCGCTCGGCCGGGTCCACATGCCCGTCGGCCGCCGCGACCAGGGCGCACACGGCCATGCTCGCGTCCCGGTAGGCGCCGCTCTTCAGCTCGGTCTTCAGCGAACCGAGCTGCGTCTTGAACAGACCGATCAGTTGCGCCTTGCCGCCCCCGCCGGAACTCGTCCCACCGCCGTGCCCTCCGTGTCCGCCGGTCGGACCACGCCCCGCCTGACCCTGCTGCAGAGCCTTGGCCTGGTCCTTGAGCCGGTCCCACACTGCCATCGCTGTCACCTCGGTATTCGTCAGGGGTGCACCCGCTCATGCAGGCACACCCTTCCAACGCCCCGCCTCGGGCAATGGTTCCGGCGACCCACCACCGCGGGGCCGGGCCAGGCCCCGGACCGCCGGCACGGTCTCCGGCGGCAGGACAGCCGGAACGGGTCCGTCCGGGCGCGTCCCCCGCGACCGCGGCGCTTCGCCCGTGACCGGATCGCGCCCCTGACGCCGACGGCCGCCGAGCCGCCCCACCGAGCCCGGAGACCCGTTGATCACTGGGCGAGCGGCACCGCAGAAACGCCTGTCAGGGGGCGTCCGGGGGACATACCTTTCAGTCAACTTGCCGTCACGCTGATGATGTTCGACTCCACGCCTGCATATGCTCCCGTCTGGTTCCGACAGGGGCCACAACGTTTCGCCGGTGTCCGACGGGCACCGGCGCATCACTGACGGGAGGAGTCTGATGAGCACCAACCTTCTGCTGGAAGACACCACCGAGCTGACCGACCTGGATCTGGACATCCAGATCTCCGAGACCACGAGCGAGGGCCCCGAGTTCGCCCGGGGCGGCGCCACCTCGCCGAGCACCTACGGATCGCCCTGTCAGCTCTGCTGCTGGTGACCGTTCGGTGACAACCGCGTGGGGCGGGGCGATCGCCCCGCCCCACGCGGCGTGAGGAAACCCGGATCGAAGGGGGAGCCGCAAGACGTGCGGGACGACCACTACACGGCCCAGGACTCTCTGTTCGTACGCGTCACAGCCCTGCCACGCACCGGTCCGGGCGGCGGCGCCGACCGCAGCCCCCTCGGCGCGTCGGCCCAGCAGATTCGCGAGGCCGCCGCCGACCCGCTCCTGCGCGAGGCGCTGAACGTGGCCAGCGGCAGTCTCGCCGCCTCCCTCGACAAGCTCGACGCGGGCGCCGACCTCGGCGCGAAACGCCTGCGCCGCACGGCACTCGCCCTCTCCCGCTACGCACTGCGGGCCGGGACCAGGCCGACCCCCTTCGGACTCTTCGCCGGCGTCGCACCCGCCCGCGTCGCGGCCGCCACCAAGGTGAACGTCATGGGCCCCGGCAGCAGGACGGTGCGCCTCGACGCCGCCTGGCTGACCGACCGTGTCACCGCCTGGCTCGAACGGCCCGAGATCCGGCACGGAGTCGACGTCGTGCTCAACGACCTCTGCCGCGAGCGCGGCGACCGGCTCGTCGTCACCGGCAAGGGCAAGGAGACCTCCGTCCGCGCCACACCCCTGGTCGCCTGGGTGCGCGCCCGCACCGAACGCCCCGTCCGCTACGCCGAACTCCTGGAGCAGGCCCGCACCGGCTTCCCCCGCCTCACCTCCGCGCAGGTCGACACCGTCCTCTCCCAACTCGTCCGCGCGCGCGTCCTGTTGACCTCCATCACCCCCCAGGACCTCGACGAGGCGCTCTACGACCGCCTGGCCTCCGCGCTCTCCCCGGTACCCGAGGCGCGGACCGAACTCGAGAACATCCGCGCGGCGCTCGACGCCTACGCCGCGACGAGCCCCGGACAGGGACACGCGGCCTGGCGCGACCTGATGCGGCTGACCGACCCCCGGGGCACCGCCACCAGGCCGCCCGTCCACGTCGACCTGCGCATGCGGGCCGACGTCCACCTCCCGCGCGCGGTCACCGACGAGGCCGCCCGCTACGCCTCCGCCATGTGGGAGATCTCCGGCACCTGGCAGACGCACGCCCACATGCGCACGTACCGGAACCGGTTCCTGGAGGCGTACGGCACCACCGGCGTCGTCCCCCTGGGCCGCCTCGTCGACCCGCACCGAGGCATCGGCCTCCCGCCCGGGTACGGCCGGAGCGCCGAGCACACCGGCGACGGGCCCGCGCCGGGCCAGGAGGCCGACCCGCTGCCCAAGGAACGCCGCGCCCTCACCTACGACCTGGTGCAGGAGGCCCTGGCGAGCGGCGAGGACGAGGTGCGCCTCGACCCGCGCGTCATCGACCTGCTGGCCACCGCCGGCCGCACGGGCGAGACCCCCGACCCCCCGCCGAGGTCGCTGGAACTCTGCTTCCACCTGCTGGCCGAGAGCGAACAGGCCGTCGACCGGGGAGAGTTCCGGCTGCTGTCCCCGCCGTACCTCGGCTCCTGGACCGCCGGGGCGACCGCCGGACGTTTCGCCGGACTGCTCGGCATGGAGGGCGAACTGACGTCGCTCCTCGCCGGCCTCGGCGACGAACGGACGGTACCGGCCCAGGTGGTGTACCGGCCGCACACCGTGCGCGGGCTCAACATGGCCCAGGTGCCGCGCCTGCTGCCGCACCGGATCCCGGTCGGCGTGTACGCCGACCGGTCGGAGCCGGGCACGCTGGACTGGCGCGACCTCCTCGTCACCCCGGGCCCCTTCGGGCTGCGGCTGGTGCTGCCGGACGACGGACGTGACGTCCTGCCCGTCGTGCCGCACATGCTGGCCCTGGACCGGGAGGCCCCGCCGGTCGCCCGGCTCCTGGTGGAACTCGCCCACGGCAGGGCCCGGACCTGGAGGGGCTGGAACTGGTGCGGGCTGGAGGGACTGCCCTACCTTCCCCGCGTCACCTACGGACGGGTCACGCTCTCCCCGCGCCGCTGGATACCCGACCGGCACCTGCGGGAGGCGATGGAGCATCCCTCCGGCTGGGACGAGGCCGTCACGGCATGGCGGGAACGCTACCGCGTGCCCGACGAGGTGAACCTCGCCAGGTGGGACCGCATGTACCGGGTGGACCTCACCGACCCCTGGCACCGGGAGGTGTTCCGGCAGGAGGCCCGCGGCGGCGGTTCCCTGGCCGTCCTGGAGGACCTCACCGACGGCGGACGCCGCCTCGGCTGGTCCGCCGGGCACAGCGCCGAAGTCGTCGTCCCCCTCACCCGGTCCGCCCCCGCGGAACGGCACGAGGACGGGAGCCGCCCGCGGCCGGGCACCCGCACGCCCGCCCCGCGGCCCACGGATCACAGCGCCCGGCACCTCCCGGGGGAGGACTGGCTCTACGCCAAGTTCTCCGCGGACGAGGACACCCAGGACGAACTGCTGCAGGCGGCCGTCCCCGCCCTCGTCCGCGAGACGGGAACCCACCTGCGCCACTGGCACTTCCTCCGCTACCGCGACCCCGAACCCCACGTCCGGCTCCGCCTGCACGGTGACGCCGAGGAACTGCGCGCCCTGGTCCTGCCCCGGCTCGCCGAGCTGAGCCGCGCCTGGGAGGAGGCGGGACTGATCCGCGGCATGGTGCTCGACACCTACCGCCCGGAGACCGACCGCTACGGCGGACCCGACGCCCTCCCCCACGCGGAGCGGATGTTCTGCCTGGACAGCCGGTCCGCGCTGGCCCAGCTCCGGATGCGGACGCGGGGCGCCCTGACCCTGCCCGCCCCCGTCCTGGCGGCCGTCAACCACGCGCTGCTGCTGGAGTCCCTGGGCGACTGGGACTGGACGGCCTGGATCGGCGAGGTCCTGCCCAAGGGGCCCGCCCACGCCGCCTTCCGGAAGTACGAGGAACGGGCCACCGCCCTGATCGTGCCCGGCCGCACCGCCCGGAGCGCGGCGCCCGCACTGGGCGAGGCCCTCACCGCCGCCTGGACCACCACGCCGGAGACCCGGGCCTACGGCGCGCTGCTGCTGTCCGACCGGGGCCGGGCACCGGGCAGCGAGCAGCACGCCGAAGCCGTCCTCTCGCTGCTGCACATGCAGCACAACCGCCTGCTCGGCATCGACCGCGCCGGCGAGGACACCGGCTACGCCGTCCTGCGGGGCGTGGCCCGCGCCCACCAGGGCCGTCTCGCCCACGCCCAGGCCGACGCCCAGGCGCAGGACCCGGCCCAGGACCCGGCCGAGGAGGAGTCCCGATGAGCAACACCGAGCCCATGACCGCCCCGACCCCGGCCCCGGCCACCCCGACCCCCGCCGTTCCGACCCCGGCCACCCCGCGCCACGCCGAACGCGCCCGGGAGGTCGCCGCGCAGGTCTTCGACCGGCTCGCCGACCCGGACTCCGTCCCCGCCGACACCCGCATCCCGGGCGACGCCGGGCACATCGTCCTGCGCGAGCCCCTCTGGCAGGACCTGGCCCTGGCCAGCGGCTATCCGGGAGTGTCCCTGGCCTTCACCGGCCGCGTCGCCCCCGGCCCCGAGGACCTGGCCCGCGGACACGCCTACCTCCTGCGCGCCATGCGGGCCACCGCCGCCTCGGCCCACCCGCCCCAGGGCATCTACACAGGGCCCGGCGCCGTCGCCGTCGCCGTCCTGCTCGCCCACCGCGCCACCGGCGGCTACCGCTCGGCCCTCGACCGCCTCGACGACCACCAGCGCCGCCTCGTCCGCAACTCGCTGCCCGACGTACGTGACACCCCCCTCCCCACCAACGGCGCGTTCGAAGTGGTCCGCGGCATGAGCGGCATCGGCCGCTACCTGCTGGCCCGCCGGGAGCAGTGCGAGCCGGAACTGCGGCTCGTCCTCACCTACCTGTCCCGCATGGCACACGGCGACATCACCCACCGGGAGCATCGCGTGCCCCGCTGGTGGACCTGGGCGGCGCCCAAGCTGGGGCAGGAGGTCGAGATGCCGGACGGGCACCTGAACCTCGGCCTGTCGCACGGCGTGGCGGGCCCCCTCGCCCTGCTCTCCCTGGCCTGGCAGCAGGGCGTGACCGTCGACGGCCAGCGCGAGGCCGTCGAGCGCCTGGTCGCCCTCCTGGAGGAGTGGGCGTTCGACTCCGGGGACGGACCGCTCTGGCCCACCCACCTCACCCTCGACCTCTGGGCGGCGGGACCGTCGGGCAGGCCGCCCCTCAGCCGCCCGTCGTGGTGCTACGGAGCCCCCGGCGTCTCCCGCGCGGTCCAGCTCGCCGGCCTCGCCCTCGACCGGCCCGAGTGGCTGGACCTGGCCCACCGCTCGCTGCTCCCGTTCCTGACCACCGACCCGGACACCTGGCGCGTGGACAACCCGACGGTGTGCCACGGGTGGGCCGGCCTGATGCACCTCTTCGCCGTCCTGAACGAGCCCATCGGCGACCCCCGCCTCACCGACCTCGTCGACGACATGGCAGCCCGCACTCTCGGCCACTTCGACCCCGCCCACCGCTTCGGCTTCCGTTCCCCCCTCACAGCCGCCCCCCAGGGCACCGACGTCCCCGCCTTCCTCGAAGGTGCCACCGGCACCGCCCTGGCCCTCGACGCCTACGCCCACCACCGCACCACCACCCCCTGGGACATGCCCCTCCTCCTGGCCTGACCCGAGCCCCGCCGATCCCGCCCCGGACCGCGCCGCTCAGTGGAGGACTTCACGCTCCCACTGCCCGCGCGGCTGGGTGTGCAGACGCCAGTAGTGCTCGGCGATGTCGTCGGGGTCGAACGCCGTGCCGGGCGCGACCGCCCCGGCGACGGTGACCGTGGCGACGTGCACACCGGACGGCCCGTACTCGGCGTCGAGCAGCTCGACCAGCGCCCGCACCCCGGCCTTGCCCAGCGACAGACTCACGTACTGCGGTTTCATCTCGGGCATCCCGCCGGTGACGACGAACGTCCCCTGCCCGCGCCGGGCCATCGCGGGCAGGGTGTGCGCGGCGGCGGTGAGGGCGCCGAGGACGTTGACCGCGTAGGTCTCCAGGTGGTCGCGCGGCGGGAGCTCGCCCACCGTGTCGGGCCGGATGACGGCGGCGTTGTAGACCACGACGTCGGGCTCGCCCAGTTCGGCCGTGGCGGTGTCGAGGGCCGCTCGCAGGGCGTCCTCGTCGGCGGCATCGGCGACGAGGGGCAGAGCCCGCACGCCGAGCGCACCGACGGAATCCGCCCCGGCTGTCGCCGTCCGCCTGGTCCGCGCGACCAGAGCTACCGGCAGCCCTTCCCCGGCGAACCTCCGCGCCACCGCCTGTCCGATCCCCGGTCCGGCCCCGATGACGAACACTCCAGCCATGACCCACCCCAATCCCTCGGAAAACCATGCCGTCAGGGCCAACTCCCCCCGCCGGCCGTGTCTTCCCCGCCGGTGGCCACCCCGCCCTCGAGATCCTCACCCGCGGCACGCCCGTCGGGCTCGGCGGAACCCTGACGGCCGGGAACACCGAGTCCCGTACGGAGGACCAGAGGTCTTGACCACTCGATTGGTCTGGACCATGCTGTGGCGCGCTCCACTCCGATCCCTCACCCCCGGAGGCAGTCGTGGACCGCACCAGACCCCTCACCCTGCTGCTGGTGGGCGCGCTCGCCGCCGGCGGGCTCGCCGCCCTCACCCCGGCCGCCCAGGCCGCCGACTCCGAACTCGCCCGCAACGGCGGCTTCGAGGCCGGCCTGGACGGCTGGAACTGCACGGCGGGCAGCGCCGCCGCCGTCACCGCCCCCGTGCGCAGCGGCACCAAGGCGCTGCAGGCCACACCGGCCGGCAGCGACAACGCCAAGTGCTCCCAGACCGTCACCGTGAAGCCGAACGCGAGCTACACGCTGAGCGGCTGGGTCCGCGGCAGCTACGTGTACCTCGGCGTCACCGGCGCCGGCACCACCGACGGCTACACCTGGACCCAGTCCGCCCCCGACTGGCAGAAGCTCACCAAGACCTTCACCACCGGCGCGAACACCACCTCCGTCACGATCTACACCCACGGCTGGTACGGCACCCCCGCCTACCAGGCCGACGACCTCTCCCTCCTCGGACCCGGCGGCGACCCGGTCCAGATCCCCGCCGCCCCGACGGGCCTCACCGCCGGCACCCCGACCGCCACCTCGGTGCCGCTCAACTGGCCCGCCGTCGCGGGAGCCACCTCCTACAAGGTCTACCGGGGCGGAAGCCTCCTCGGCACCGCGACCGGCACCTCGTACACCGCCACCGGTCTCAGCCCGAGCACCGCGTACTCCTTCCAGGTCTCGGCGGCCAACAGCGCCGGCGAGTCCGCGAAGTCCCCGGCCGTCACCGTCACCACGGCCTCCGGAGGCGGCGGCGGGGGAGGCGGCGAACTGCCCGCCCGCGCCCTCGTCGGCTACCTCCACGCCAGCTTCGCCAACGGCTCCGGCTACACCCGCATGGCCGACGTACCCGACTCCTGGGACGTCATCAACCTCGCCTTCGGCGAGCCCACCTCGGTGACCTCCGGCGACATCCGCTTCAGCCTCTGCCCGGCCGCCGAGTGCCCCGGCGTCGAGTCACCCGCCGAGTTCAAGGCCGCCATCAAGGCCAAGCAGGCCGCCGGCAAGAAGGTCCTCATCTCCATCGGCGGCCAGAACGGGCAGGTCCAGCTCGCCACCCCGGCCGCCCGCGACACCTTCGTCTCCTCCGTCTCGAAGATCATCGACGAGTACGGGCTCGACGGCCTCGACATCGACTTCGAAGGCCACTCGCTCTCGCTCCAGACCGGCGACACCGACTTCCGCAACCCCACCAGCCCGGTCGTCGTCAACCTCATCCAGGCGGTCAAGACCCTCAAGGCCAAGTACGGCGACAAGTTCGTCCTCACGATGGCCCCGGAGACCTTCTTCGTCCAGCTCGGCTACCAGTACTACGGCTCCGGCCCCTGGGGCGGCCAGGACCCGCGCGCCGGCGCCTACCTGCCGGTCATCCACGCGCTGCGCGACGACCTCACCCTGCTCCACGTCCAGGACTACAACTCCGGCCCCATCATGGGCCTCGACAACCAGTACCACTCGATGGGCAGCGCCGACTTCCACATCGCCATGACCGACATGCTGCTCACCGGCTTCCCGGTCGCCGGCAACACCGAGCGCTTCTTCCCCGGCCTCCGCCCCGACCAGGTGGCCATCGGTCTCCCCGCCTCCACCCAGGCGGGCAACGGCCACACCACCCCCGCCGAGGTGAACAAGGCCCTGGACTGCCTCACCCGGAAGCAGAACTGCGGCTCCTACCAGACCCACGGCACCTGGTCGTCCCTGCGCGGCCTGATGACCTGGTCGATCAACTGGGACCGCTTCAACAACTGGGAGTTCAGCCGCAACTTCGACGCCTACAAGTGGAACTGACACCCCGCCCCGCGAGCATGACGCCCCCGCCCCGCGAGGTGACGGCCCACCCCGTCACCTCGCGGCACGGCGGGCCGGAACGGCACACACCGGGCCCGTATATCCTCCGGGCGTGACCAAGCGACCTGCGCCCCCCGAGCGGCGGCCCGCTAACGACGGGCCCAGGGCAGCCGCCCGCAACCGGGCCGCCCTCGTCGCCGCCGCGCGGGAGATCTACGCGGAGTCCGGACTGTGCACCCCGCTCTCCGCGATCGCACGCCGGGCCGGGGTCGGGCAGGGCGTCCTCTACCGGCACTTCCCCGACCGCGCCGCGCTGGCGCTCGCCGTGCTGGAGGAGAACGTCCGGCAGATCGAGCGGGCGGCGGAGACCGACGGCGCGGACCTGGCCGGGGTCCTCGGCGTCCTGACCTGGCACCAGAGCGGGTCGACCGCCTTCCTGGCGGTCCTGCACGGCGGCGACGTCGACGGTCACGCCGGCACGCCGGCCTACGCCCGGGAACTGTCCCGGCGGGTCGAGCGTGCCCTGCGCGGACACCTGCCGGCCGGCCACCGGCTCGCCGCGGACACCGAGGACCTGATGCTCGCCGTCGGTATGGTCTCCGGCGCCGTGACCGGCCCCACCCGCGAGCAGCGCGAGCGCCGCGCGCTCGCCGCCTGGCGGCTGCTGGGCGTCGAGGTGGGACCGGTCCGGCCGTTCGAGACGGACGGGGACACCTTCCCCACCGCCACCGCCACCGCCACCGCCACCGCCACCGTCGACGCCGACGCCACCGCCGACGCCGACACCCCCGGCCCCGAGGCCTGAGAAGCGAGCCGCCACCTCAGCCGCCGTTCGACTGCCGCACCCCCTCCGCCAGCGCCTCGAACCGGAACAGGTACCCCCCGGACGGCCCGCTGACGGTCATGTACGCCTCGGTCCCGCCCGGGGTGATGGCCACGTTGGTCGCCGATTCCAGCCCCGCCGCGGCACGGGCCGGCACCTCCACCGTCGCGAGCCGCTCGCCGAACCGGTCGTGGACGGCCATCGCGGGCCGCCCGTGCAGCCCCTGGTAGAGGTTGCCGGCCGCGTCCACGGCGATCGAGTCGGTCTGCGCGAGCCCGCCGTCGACCCGGACGGCGGTGTGCCGTGACGCCACCTCGCCCTCGGCGTCCAGCAGCAGGTAGGAGATCCGGTTCTCCGTCAGTTCGCTGAACCACAGACCACGGTGGTCCGCGTCGAAGGAGATCCCGTTCGGGGCCGCCAGCCCGTCCGCCAGGACGGTGGCACCACCGCCCTCCCGGTCGATCCGCACCACGCGGCCCTTCGCCTCGCCCTCCGGCAGGCCCCGCGAGTCGCTGACGTACAGGTTGCCCTGCCGGTCGAAGGCGAGGTCGTCGGGGTTCATCGGCGCCCCGTCCACCTCGCCGGAGAAGAAGACCCGCCGGTCGCCGCCGCCCGGGGCCAGGCTGACGATCTCGCCGTGGGAGAAGTCGGTCAGATACAGCCGCCCGTCGTACGGGCTGAACTGGGCCGAGGTGTAGGCCCCCCGGTCGTCGGTGTGGAACGGCCGCCAGGTCTTCCGGCCCAGGTCCACCCGCAGTACCTTCGGCTCGCCGGGCGGCGCCGTGACGTCGACGACGATCAGCCTGCCGTCGTCGTCGAAGACCGGGCCCTCCAACAGGGTCATGCCGGTCTCCTCGTGCGGCTGGGTCAGCCGCATGACCTGCTGGGCGCGGATCGTCGTCCGGTCCGGCCCGGAGGCGGCGGCCGGAGCGCGGTCCTCGGTGGCCGCGCCGGAGGACTGCGTGCCGCACCCGGTGAGCGCCAGGAGGCCGAGCACGGCGAGGCCGGCGAGCGGCCGGACGGGGGGTCGTCGCATGTCTGTCCCTCTTCCTGTCGGTGGGGGATGCGTCCGTGGGGGACGCGTGTGCGGGGACACACTGACCGGACAGTGCTGTCCGGTAGTTGCTACGGTAGTGCATGGCCGCTCAAGTCCGGTGACCCGTAAGCCGGTTGACGGACGGTGCGGCCTCACGACCGTGACAGCGAAGGAATGAGGTCCCCCCACATGGCCCAGGACGGAGCGGTGTCCGCCGAGACGCTCGCCGAACTCAGGGAGCGCTACCGGATCGAACGCGAGCGGCGTGTCCGCCCCGACGGCCCCCGCCAGTACCTCGGCGCCGACGCCGAGTTCGGCTACTACGCGGCCGACCCCTACGCGGGAGAGCCCGCCGAGCGCGAGCCACTGGCGGACCGGGTGGACGTGGCGGTCGTCGGCGGCGGCTTCGGCGGCATCCTCGCCGGGGCCCGGCTGCGCGGGCAGGGCGTCGGACGCGTGCGGATCGTCGAGAAGGGCGGCGACTTCGGCGGCACCTGGTACTGGAACCGGTACCCGGGCATCCACTGCGACATCGAGTCGCACGTGTACCTGCCGCTGCTCGAGGAGACCGGGTACGTGCCGGAGTGGAAGTACGCGCCCGGCGAGGAGATCCGCCTCCACGCGCGGAGGATCGCGGAGCAGTTCGACCTCTACGCCGACGCCCTGTTCTCCACCTCGGTGACCTCCCTGAGCTGGGACGACTCCGACCGGACGTGGATCGTCGACACCGACCGCGGCGACCGCTTCCGCGCCACCTACGTCATCACGGCCACCGGCACCCTGTCCGAGCTGAAACTCCCCGGCATCCCCGGCATCGAGACCTTCCGGGGCCACACCTTCCACACCTCGCGCTGGGACTACGGCTACACCGGCGGCAGCCCCGACGGCGGGCTCACCGGCCTTGCGGACAAGCGGGTCGGCATCGTGGGCACCGGCGCCACCGGCATCCAGGTCGTGCCGAAGGTGGCGGAGGACGCCGGGCACGTCTACGTCTTCCAGCGCACCCCCTCCACCGTCGACGTACGCGCCAACCGCCGCACCACCGCCGCGGACGTCGGCGCGGACCGCCCCGGCTGGGCGCGCGAGCGCCGCGACAACTTCCTGCGGATCGTCTCCGGCGAGGCGGCCGAGCAGGACCTCGTGGCCGACCGCTGGACCTCCTCCGCGGGGCTGCTGGAGAAACTCCTGCCCAGCTTCCGCCGCCAGGGCGACCGGACCGCCTTCGAGGCGGCCTACGAGACCGCCGACGCCGCCAAGATGAACGAACTGCGCGCCCGCGTCGAGCGGGTGGTCACCGACCCGGAGACGGCGGAGAAGCTCAAACCCTGGTACCGGTACGCCTGCAAGCGCCCCACCTTCTCCGACCAGTACCTGGAGGCGTTCAACCGGGACAACGTCACCCTGGTCGACACCGCCGACACCCACGGCATCGAGCGGATGACCGAGAACGCGGTCGTGGTCGGCGGCACGGAGTACGAACTCGACTGCCTGATCTTCGCCACCGGGTTCTCCGTCGGCGTCTCCGGCATCCTCTCCGGCCGGCTCCCCGTGCACGGCCGCGGCGGCGTCCAACTGCTGCACGCCTGGGCCCGGCAAGGGCCGCGCACCCTGCACGGCTTCACCACCAACGGCTTCCCGAACCTCATCCAGCTCGGCGGCATGCAGAGCGCCAACAGCGTCAACTACACGCACATACTGGACGAACACGCCGTCCACGCCGCCGCGCTCGTCGCCGCGGCGGAGAGCCGGGGCGCGCTGATCGAGCCCACCCGCGAGGCGGAGGACGCCTGGGTCGCGGCCCTGGCCGAGGGCGCGCCCGACCACGAGTGGTTCCACGCGGAGTGCACGCCCGGGTACTACAACCGCGAGGGCGTGGGACGCCCGAACGGCCCCGGCGCCTACCCGCACGGCGCCGTCGCCTTCCACGAACTGCTCCGGCGGTGGCGGGAGGAGTCGCTGCACAAGGTCCTGAACTGAACGCCGGCACCACGGCGACCTCGGCGCAGCCGGCGACGAGACGGCGTAGCTCGCCCTCGGCCGGTGCGTCACCACCGAGCTCGCAGGTGACCCGATGCGGCTCACCCGTCGTGCGCAACGGCCCGGCGAGGGCGTCGAACCCGCAGGCGTACTCGTCGGGCTCGTCGGGCACCTTTCCTCGGCCTCGGTGGCCGCCTGACCCGGGAGGACGTACACGGAGTGGTCGCACCCGGCTGCCACGGCCCCGCCGCACATCAACCGAACGGTGGATGCGCGCATCAACCGGAGCCCGCACGCCACGGTCGATGTGGTGGGCAGCCGGGCATCCCAGACTGCGGAGCATGACCGCACTGGAAGTACGGAACCTGCGCAAACGCTACGGGCGGCACATGGCCGTCGACGACCTCTCCTTCAGCGTCGAGGAGGGCGAGATCTTCGGCATCATCGGGCCCAACGGCGCCGGCAAGACGACCACCGTCGAGACCGTCGCCGGCCTGCGAACCCCCGACTCGGGCTCGGTCTCCGTGCTGGGACTCGACCCGGTCAGGGACCGGGCGGAGGTGCGTGAACGACTCGGCGTGCAACTGCAGGAGAGCAGCCTCCCCGACGCCATCGAGGTCGCCGAAGCCCTCGAGCTGTACGGCTCCTTCTACCGGAACCCCGCGGACCGGCGTGAGCTCATGGAGCGCCTCGGCCTCACCGCGAAGAGCGGCACCCGGTACAAGTCCCTCTCGGGCGGGCAGAAACAACGGCTGTCGATCGCGCTCGCCCTGGTCGGCAATCCGAGAGTCGCGATCCTGGACGAGCTCACCACGGGCCTGGACCCGCAGGCGCGCCGCGACACCTGGAGCCTCATCGAGCAGGTCCGCGACGCGGGCGTCACGATCCTCCTCGTCACGCACTTCATGGACGAGGCGGAGCGCCTCAGCGACCGGATCGCCGTCATCGACAAGGGCCGGCTCGCCGCCGTGGACACGCCCGCAGGACTGATCGCCCGCTCCGGCGCGCTGCAGCAGGTCCGGTTCCGCGTGAGCCGACCGCTGGACGAGAGCGTCCTGACCGGGCTCCCCGACGTGACCGGCGTCCAGGTCACCGAGGGCCGCTGGCTGGTCACCGGCACGGGACAGCTTCTGAGCAGTGTCGCAGCCGCTCTCGCCAGGGCGCGGGTCGTCGCGGAGGACCTCCGCGTCGACCGGCGCAGCCTCGACGACGCGTTCGTGGCCCTCACGGGACAGGCCCCCGAGGTCCAGGGACCCACCGGGCGGAGGGGCGAGTGATGCGTGCCCTCCTCCCCATGGTCAAGGCCGAGACGCGGCTCTTCCTGCGCGACTCCACCACCGTGGTCCTCGGCGTGCTGTTCCCGACGGGGCTCCTGCTCGGACTCGGCTCCGTCCCGGCGCTCAGGGAGCCGTCGCCGGACAACGGCGGTCTCCGGGACATCGACATCTGGGCGCCCACGGCGCTGGTGTTCGGGATGGTGATGATCGCGGTGCAGCACATCCCGGCGGTGATCACGACCTGTCGTGAGCGCGGCATCCTGCGCAGGCTGTCGACGACGCCCGCGCACCCTGCGAGCGTCCTCCTCGCGCAGATGATCGTCGCGTTCACCTCCGTGGTCGTCTCCGCGGTGCTCATGCTCGTCCTCGCCCGCGTGGTGCTGGACATCGCCCCGCCCGAGCGGCCCCTGCGGTTCGTCGTCGCCTTCCTCGCCGGCTACGCGGCCCTGCTCGGGCTCGGCATGATCTCCGCGGCCGTGGCCCGCACGAGCAGTGCCGCCAACCAGATCGGAACCTTCCTGTTCGTCGCGCTGATGTTCTTCGGCGGAGCCTTCCTGCCGCGCGTCCTCATGCCCGACGTGCTGCGCGAGGTCGGCGAGTTCGTCCCTCCCGGGCTGCAGGCTCTCACCGCGGCATGGTCCCCCGAAGCGGGCGCGATCACCGCCACCGCCGGTGCGCAGCCCTTCTGGCTGCAGATCGCCGTCATGGCGGGGGTCGCGGTGACCGCCGGCACGATCGCCGCTAAGCTCTTCCGCTGGGAGTAGATGCCGATGACGCGGGACGCCCGGGCCGGTGAGCGCCCGAGTCTTGGGACACGTGGATCCGCCGTCGTCGAGGAGGCGGAGACCGCGCACCGCTCCCGCCTGGCCTGGAAGGAGGAACAGCTCCGGGTCTGGGACCTTCTGCAGTTGACCACGCCGTGGCTGCTGCTGACCGTCTCGACGGCGATCTACTTCTCGTGGGTGCTGCCCCACTCCGGCGCGCGCTTCTGGCCCGAGGCCGCACCCGTCCTCGGCCTGGTCGTCGTCGCGGTGCTGTGGGTGTCGCTCGGCCACACCCTGCCCCTCACGAGGAGGACGCTCCGGCCGGTTCCGGCGGGCGTCTTCTTCGTCGGGCTGCTGGCGCTGTGCGTCGCCCTCATGACGTACTCCGACATCTTCCTGGTCTTCACCGTCGCGGGCTTCTTCCACGCCTACCTGCTCAGGCCGTGGCCGCTCGGCGTGCTCGCGGTCCTGGCCACCTCCGTCGCCCTCAACGGCTCGGCGATGAGCGTGTGGACCCGCCCGACACCGGACGTGCTCGCCGAGTTCACCCTCATCGTCGCCGTGCAGACCGCGGCGATCGGGGTCGGCATCCTGCTCACGGCACGCAGCGAACCGGAGGAACGCAGGCGGGAGGCGCTCGTCGAGCGACTCGAGGCGGCACTGCACGAGAACGCCGGACTCCACGCCCAACTGGTGGCGCAGGCCCGTGAATCCGGGGCGCAGGACGAGCGGCAACGACTGGCCGGTGAAATCCACGACACCCTCGCCCAGGGCCTCGCCGGCATCATCACCCAACTCCAGGCCGCGCAGCGTTCCGCCCACGTGCGGGGCGAGACCGACGAGCACGTCACGCGGGCACTGCGGCTCGCCCGCAGCAGTCTGACCGAGGCCAGACGGTCCGTGCAGGCGCTCGCCCCGCGGGAACTCGGGCGGGCCCATCTCCCCGACGCGCTGCGCACGCTGACCGAGCGGTGGTCCGAGGACGAGGGCGTCCGCGCCCAGGTGGAGGTCACCGGCAGCCGGGAGCCGCTGAGCCCGGTGATCGAGGTGTCGCTCTTCCGGGTCGCGCAGGAGGCGCTGACCAACGTGGCGAAGCACGCGAAGGCCTCACGCGTCGGTGTCACGCTGTCGTACACGGGCTGCGAGGTGCTCTTGGACGTGCGCGACGACGGACGCGGCTTCGCGGAAGGGGCCGGCACCGGCTTCGGCCTGACGAGCATGCGCCAGCGCATCAGAGGCGTCGGTGGCCAGGTGGAGGTGCAGAGCGCACCGGGGGAAGGCACTTCGGTCAGCGCGCGTGTTCCGGCGATCGCCCTCGGGGGGACCGCGGAGAAGAAGGGGAAGGCCGACCGATGATTCGACTGGTCGTCGTCGACGACCACCCGATCGTGAGAGGCGGTCTCCGCGACACCTTCGCGCACGCCGAGGACATCGTCGTGGTCGGTGAGGCCGGGGACGGAGCCGAGGGCGTCGAACGTGCGGAGACGCTGGCAGCCGACGTCGTGCTCATGGACCTCCGGATGCCTCGGATGGACGGCGTAGCCGCGACCGCGGCCCTGAGCGAACGGGTCCCGGCTGCGCGGGTCCTGATCCTCACCACCTTCGACAGCGAGAGCGACGTGCTGCCGGCCATCGAGGCCGGTGCGATCGGTTACCTGCTGAAGGACGCCCTGCCCGACGACCTGATGCGGGCCGTCCGGGCAGCGGCGCGGGGGGAGTCGGTGCTCGCACCGTCGGTGACCCAGCACCTCATGGGGCAGGTCCGCAGGCCCGGGGCCGGCACACTGACCGATCGGGAGAAACAGGTGCTGCAACTGGTCGCGAACGGCAACTCGAACCGGGAGGCCGCCGCGGCCCTGTTCATCGGCGAGGCGAGCATCAAGACGCACCTGCAGCACATCTACGACAAACTCGGCGTCCGTGACCGAGCCTCCGCGGTGGCCGAGGGCTACCGCCGCCGCCTGCTCACCTGACGCCCCCAGCCCCGTGCACGGCCGCGGGGGCGAACGCTCGGAGGGCCGCCTCGACGAGTGCGTCCGCGTACGCGGCGGTGAGGGGGGCGCTGCGGTGCAGCCACCGCTGGAAGAGGGGGGCGTAGAGCACTTCGAGGACCAGGTCCAGGTCGGCGTCGGCGTCCAGTTGGCCCGCCTCCTGGGCGCTGCGCAGGCGCGCCTTCTTGGCTTCGTCCAGGGGCAGGGCCAGCTTCTCGTGGTACTCGGCCGCTAGCGCCGCGTCGTTGGCGATCTCGGTGTTGAGCGCGCGGATGAGCCGGTCGAAGGCCGGATCGGCGAACTCCTGCGCGGTGGCGCGCAGGACGTGCTTGAGATCCGTCTCCAGGTCACCGGTGTCCGGCAGCGCGACCGACTGCCCGTCGGCGTTCTCGCTCAGGGCCAGCAGAGCGGCGAACACCACCGCGCTCTTCGAGGGCCACCGCCGGTAGATCGTCTGCTTGCCCACGCCGGCACGCGCGGCGATGGCCTCGACCGTGACCTTCTCGTACGGCTCCTCCGCGATCAGTTCACGGGTCGCCGTGAGGATCGCCTGCCGTGACCGTTCCTTGCGCCGGGAGTGGTCCGGCCCCTTCTCCATGGACATGGGTGCAGCCTAGCCCGAAAACAAAACGAGACGGCCCGTATTGCAGAACCCCCCGACCTCCCCCTACTCTGAACCCACCCAAACGAAACGAGACGACTCGTCTCCTTTTTGATCCTCCTCTGAAGGTGGGACCCCGTGACCGATCCGCAAGTCTGGCTCATCACCGGCGCCTCCCGAGGCCTGGGCAGGGCCTTCGCCGAGGCCGCCCTGGAGGCCGGCCACCGTGTGGTGGGCACCGCCCGCAACGTCGAACCCCTGGAGGAACTCGCCCGGAAGTACCCCGACCGGCTGCTCCCGCTCCCGATGGACGTCGCCGACCGGCGGTGCGTGTTCGACGGCGTCGAGCGGGCGGCCGCCGCGTTCGGCAGGCTCGACGTCGTCGTCAACAACGCCGGCGGAATGCTCTACGGCATGGTGGAGGAGGCCACGGAGGAACAGATCCGCGCGCACCTCGACGTCAACTTCTTCGGCGCCGTATGGGTGTCCCAGGCGACCCTGCCCCACCTGCGCGCCCAGGGCGGCGGACGGCTCCTCCAGGTCACCTCGATGGGCAGCGGCGGCGGCATGGCGACCGTCGGCTTCTACGGCGCGGGCAAGGCCGCGCTGGACTCGGTCGGCGAGGCCCTCGCCATGGAGGTCGAGCGCTTCGGCGTCAAGGTCACCAACGTACAGATGGGCGGCTACAACACCGGCCTGTTCACCACCGGCACCACCGCCACCGAACCCCTGCCGCAGTACCAGGCCCTGCGCACCGAGATGAAGGAGATGTGGGGCGACACCGCGGGCCCGGAGCCGGAGACCGCCGCCCCCGTCATCCTGCGCCTGGCCGCGCTCCCGGACCCGCCCCGCCGACTGATCGTCGGCGGCCAGTCCTTCGACCACGTCCTGGAGATGGACCGGGCCCGAGAGGAGCTCTACCGCTCCTGGGGACACCTCAGCCGCCTCGCCCCCGGCTGACCCCCGACGTGATCCCAGTCGTCCGGTTCCTCGACGACTGCGGGGACGACGTGGTCGACCCCGACTCCACGGTGGACGAGTCCGGCGAGAACAGGCGCCAGCGGGCCCGTGTCAGTCATCCGGGCACTCGGTGCGGCGCCGACTCACCGCGCGGTGCGGGGCGGTGAGCAGCGGTCAGGGCCGCCGCCAGGATCCCGAAGACGTCCCCGGCACGTCGGCGCAGCCCTATACTTCTACAGTCGTGTAGAAATACGCGAAGGGGTGGCGGGGTTCTTCCCGGCCATCCGCAGACGCGTGCCTGCAGCGAGGGGACGGTGGTGAGTGGTGAGAGGTCGGCACCCTCGCTCACACCTGCGCCGGCACGACGTCGACGCCGCCGCCTTCGGGCGGCGCCGGCGCGGCCCCAGGGCCGCGTCTCCACCGGTTTCACACGCTATTGGCCTGGGAGGGCAACGTGGCTTCGATCGATCTGGACAAGGTGCTGGACAAGGCGTGGGCGGAGAAGGGTCTGACCGAGATCCTCGCCGCTCCCGTCTCGGCGCTGAAGGGGGTCTCCGACCGCGACGGCGAACTGCTGAAGGATGCCTTCGGGATCACCACCGTCGCCGAGCTCGCCGAGCTGAAGTACGTCCGCTGGGCCCAGGCGCTGGCCGCACTGGACACGGCGAAGTAGTCCCCCCTCCGGCCGCGCGGCGCCGCAGGGCCTCTCACGGCGGGAAACCCCGCGGCGCTGCGTTCCCGCAGACCTCGTACACGAAGGAGTGAACGCCGCGATGGTGTTCAAGAAGTTGCTCGGCGCGCTCGGCATGGGCGGCCCCACCGTGGACACGGTTCTCGACCCCGGCGCGGTCCGGCCCGGCGGCCCCCTGACGGGGCAAGTGCGCCTCGAGGGCGGCAGCGCCGACTTCGACATCGAGCAGATCACCCTGGAACTGGTGGCCCGGGTGGAGGCCGAGCACGACGGCGCGGAGACCGAGGGCGTGGCGGCTTTCGGCCGGTTCACCGTCGCCGGCGGCTTCCGCCTGGCGGCGGGTGAGCAGCGCAGTGTGCCGTTCACGGTGGCGCTGCCGTGGGAGACGCCGATCACGGAGCTGTACGGGCAGGACCTGGGCATCGTGCTCGGGGTGCGCACGGAGCTGGTGGTGGCCGGCGCGAAGGACAAGGGCGACCTCGACCCGCTCACCGTCGCCCCGCTTCCTGTGCAGGAGGCGGTCCTCGAAGCCCTCGGCCGACTCGGCTTCGGCTTCAAGGCGGCCGACCTGGAGTACGGGCACATCAGCGGCACCGGCCAGCAGCTGCCCTTCTACCAGGAGATCGAACTCACTCCCGCCGCGCAGTACGCGCACGCCATGCGGGAGCTGGAGGTCACCTTCCTGGCCAATCCCGGCGGCATGGAAGTCGTTCTGGAGGCCGACAAGCCCGGCGGGTTCTTCGCCGCCGGGCACGACGTCGTCAACCGCCACGTCGTCAGCCACGACAGCGCCGACCAGCACGACTGGACCGGCGTCGTCGACGCCTGGATCCGCCAGGTGGCCGCGGGCCACGGCCACGGCCACGGCCACGGCCACGGTCACGGTCACGGTCTTGGTCACCACGAGCATCACCACGGCGGTCACCGATCCGGGCCCGGCATGGGCACCGCCGTCGCCGCCGGCGCTGCCGGACTCGCCGTGGGCGTGGCCGGTGGTCTCGTCGCCGCCGAAGTCGTCGACGAGATCGGCGACTTCTTCGAAGGCGATGACGACGGCGACGAAGGCTGACCCACCACCCCATGACACAAGCACGACGAAGGAGCTCCTGTGGCCCTGTGGGACCGCATCCGGGAATCCGCATCAACGATGCAGACCCAGCTGATGGCGAAGAAGAACGACCTCACATCCGGCGCCTTCCGCGACGCCTCCATGGCCATGTGCGCCCTCGTGGCCGCCGCCGACGGCACCATCGACCCGGCTGAGCGCCAGCGCGTGGCACAACTGATCGCCACCAACGAGGTGCTGCGGAACTTCGATGCCGACGACCTGCGCCGGCGCTTCGAGGACAACCTGGCCAAGCTGACGGCCGACTTCGCCTTCGGCAAGGTCAGCGTCCTCCAAGAGATCGCCAAGGCCAGGAAGAAGCCCGCCGAGGCCCGCGCCGTCATCCAGATCGGCATCGTCATCGGCGGCGCGGACGGCGACTTCGACAAGACCGAACAGGCCGTAGTCCGCGAGGCGTGCTTCACCCTCGACCTACCGCCCCACGAATTCGATCTCTAGCCGTACACACCGCGCCGGCCAGGTGCACAGTGCGTGAGCACGAGGCCGGCGGGCATCATCGCAGCGAAGCACTACAAGAGGGACGGTATGGAGATCTCCGGCATCATCACCGCCATCGTCATCGGCACCATCATCGGCGTGCTGGGCCGGCTGGCCCTGCCCGGCCGCCAGCACACCGGCTTCCTGTGGACCGTCGCCGTCGGTATCGCCGCCGCCCTGATCGGCACCGCCATCGCCGCCGGCCTGGGCGTCGCCGACACCGGTGGCATCGACTGGATCGAACTCGCCATCCAGATCGCCCTCGCCGCAGGAGGCGTCGCCGCCGTCGAACGCCTCAAGAGCCGCCACTGACCCGTCCCGCCCCGGTCGCCCGGCATCCTGCCGGGCGACCGGTGACCCACCCGCCCCCATCCACCAGCCGCAGCGGACCGCCGGACGGACATTGCGTCAGCGTCGCTTCCCCGGCGGGGGTCGACTACCTGATACATCACCCCGACCGGCACCGTGCCGAGTTGCTCGCGCGCGACGACGGACACTGGATGGGCCCCGGCCTGTCCTGGCCGGAGCTTGTTGCCGCGGTGAACAACGGCCTGCGCGGCCTCGCCGCAAGACGCCATCGACCGCCTTGCTGCGGCGCTGCGCACCGCCAACGACCGTATCCAGCGAGAACACGCTGCTTCGCTTTACTCCGCATCGCGCCGAGGGAACCATCTGCACTCGTCCGGGGGCCACGGCCCCGAAGGCCGTGTGGTGACGGTGTCAGCGGGCGAGGGCACACTGACTGGATGATCATTTCCTCAGGCACCGCAGACGATGCCTCCAGTGCCTCCCCTGTCTGGGTGGAGTCGATGGGTGGTCCTCTGATCGTTGTCCCCGTCTCCGCAGTGGCCTCCTGGGGCGGCTGTACGGAGAGTGGTCTCATGGCGGGAGATGCCACCGCCCCGGACGACTACGACCGGGCTTGTGCTGTGGACGATCTTGCTGGTGTGATCCCCGTCAACACGAACGGTGCGCAGGCGCTGGTGCTGTCAGTCGAGCCGGCGGCCAGCTGCTACTTGCCTCAGCACCGCGCGTTCCTGCGGTGGCTCGCCGCCGAAACCGAGGCCGGACTGAGCGCTGCGGCGGATGCTGCCCTTGGGGACCCGGCCACGGTGTGGGAGGAGTGCGGCACCTGGGACTCGGACGGTTTGGCGGTGCTCATGGACTCTGCCGAAGCGGGTGCCGACTTGAACGTCGAGTATCCCGACGCCCGGGCTGCCTGCCCGGGCGTCGGTCCCCCTGCCCGCCGGCCGCTGGACGGTCCGCGCCACGCAGACCTGGGTGGGCGAGGAGAACTGCGTCGGCCTGGTCCAGCTCCTGCCTGCCGAGTCCTGACGAACAACACTTCAGGCTCGGGGCGGCAAAGACGTGCGCAACCCGAGCGGGGACCCCGTCGACGGGCTGGGATGAGGCGGTCGAGGTAACCGGCCGGGTGGGGCAGGTGCTGGGCCTGGGTTTTCTGGACTCGGGTGCGGTGGGTGTCGTCCCTGGAGTCATTGCTGAGTTCCGCCGAGTATGGCCGCTGTGGTGGGTGGGGCTGCGACAGTGCGACTGGTCGGACTCGAGTGCCGGCCTGGTCGGAGGTGGGGTGGTTGCGGCAGTGGTGCGTTTGCCGTTTCTGGTCGGGAGGGGTGGTGGGTGGGGGAGTTGTTCGTTGAGGAGCGTGGGGTGCTGTTACCGGCTCGGCATCGGCTGGCGGACAGCGAGACGGTGGAGTTCCGGGAACTCTGGGAGAAGCCGTTCGTTGCTTCCGGAGCTGGGAGGGGAGTCTGGAGGGACGACTGGCTGGCGGTGGAGGAGAGGGACGGCGACCCCATCTGGGTAGGCGCCGTTACCAGTTGTCCCGAGGATCGGCTCGGAGCGGTGGCGGACGGTTGCGTGGCCTTGGTCCCGGTGTCGGCAGCCCGTTTCTATGCCCGCCCGGACGTAGTGTTCCGTCCGGTCCGTGGCCTTTCGCCGAGCCGTGTAGCGTTGGCCCGGCCTCGTGGACGGACGCATGAGGCGGCATTGGATGAGCTGCTGGAGGCCATCGCGCAACGGCTGAGCCGGATTTGACGACGGCCCGACGGCTCGCCCGCGCTGCCCTGCCGCCGGGGCGCTGCTCCGTACGGCGGTGCAGCGTTGAACGGCTCGTGGACGACGATGAGGTCCCTCGGACATTCCGATCATCGGGCCGGTGCGGCCGGCTTGTTGCCAGGCGGTTTTGGTGTGAGTCAGTGTCAGCGGACACGGCAGACTCCCCACTGGCGGTCAGTTAACCTCTCCGCTGGTGGACATGAAATCTCCCCAGTGACGGACAGTTGATCTCCCCGCGGACCCACCCAGCCCATCACGCACAGTGGGCGGGGTGAAGAGCGATGAGGGGATCATGGAGATTCGCGAGGCGTACGACCTCACCGGGAGTTACCGGAAGGCGGCCGAGCTGGCCGGCTGCGACCATCACACCGTGCGGCACTATGTGCAGTTGCGCGGGCAAGGGGTCGACCCGACCGAGCGGGCGGTGCGGTCGAAGCTGATCGACGACTTCCTGCCGAAGGTTGAGGAGTTGGTCGAGCGGTCCCGCGGCAGGGTCGGTGCCGACGCTGTTCACAAGAAGATCGCCGCGATGGGCTCCACCGGGACTGATCGCACCACCCGCCGCGCCGTCGCGGCGGCGAAGGAGTCCTATCGGGCCGGGAACCGCAGAGTATTCCGGCCCTGGATACCGAGCCGGCGGTGTGGCTGCAGTGGGACTGGGGAGAAGGCCCGCAGATCGACGGCAGACGCACCAGCCTGTGGTGCGCGTGGCTGGCCTGGTCCAGGTTCCGGGTGATCATCCCGGTGTTGGACAAGACCCTGCCGACGGTGGCGGCCTACCTGGACACGACGTTCCGGACGCTGGGCGGGGCCCGACCTATTGCCTCACCGACAACGAGAAGACTGTCACGGTCGAGCACGTCGCCCGGATCGCGGTCCGCAACCCCGAGCTGGTGCCGATCGCCCGCTACTACGGCACGGTCGTCAGATCGTGCATGCCCGCCGTCCCGGCCTCAAAGGGCGGCACCGAGGCGACGGTCCGGATCGCGAAGCGGGACTTGGTCTCCACTGCGGTCGACCTCCGGCCCGACTACGGTGACTTCTCCGAGCTGCAGGAGGCGTGCCAGGACATCACGAGCGAGGTGAACGGCCGGATCCATCGCGAGACCCGCAGGATCCCGGCCGAGCTGCTGGCGGAGGAGCGGCTGCGGCTGCACCCGGTGCCCGAGCAGCCGTTCACCGCCGCGTTCGGCGAGACCCGCCGGGTCGGCAAGGACTCCACGATCTCCGTCGAGTCGGTCCGCTATTCGGTCCCGCACCAACTCGTCGATGATCGGGTCTGGGTCCGCTTCCACGGCGACGAGCTGATCGTCACCGCGATGGCCGCGAGCAGCGCGGTCGAGGTCGCCCGCCACCATTGCTCGGCGCCGGGCAGTCCGCGGATCGCGGACGAGCACTACCCCGACGCCCCGCGCGGCCAGCGCACGCCGAAGCCGACGAACTCGGCCGAGGCCCAGTTCTTGGCGATCGGCCCCGGGGCGGCGGCCTGGCTGGTCGAGGCCGCGGCGACCGGTGTCCGCCGGATCAGGGCGAAGATGGCCGACGCTGTCGCGCTCGCCAAGCTCCACGGAACTGCCGAAGTAGACCGCGCACTCGGGACGGCGGCGACGGTCGGACGGTTCGCCGACAGCGACCTGCTGTCGATCCTCGGCCACCAGGGCGAACACGATCACGTCGAGCCAGTCCGCCGCAGCGAAAACCACAGCCTGCAGCCGGGCACGTCCGCCTGGTCAGGCTTCGGCTCGGCCTGAGCCCTCGGGCTCCTCTTCGACCAGGCCGCTGGCGAAGGGGAAAGCCTCCAGGAACTCCCGCCGACCCGGGTCCTGCTCGGCCCCGGCCAGGCCATGGAGCACGGTCAGAAGCTGGTCGCGCTGGTCCTGCGGCAGCCGCGTCAGCACCCAACTCACACTCTCCATCATCTTCACCGCGGAGTCGGGGTCCACCTCGTCGTCCTCGCAGCTGTCGAGGAACCAGACAACGTCGACGACGAGTCCGGCGAGAACGGGCACCAACGGGTCCGTGTCAGTCATCCGGGCAACCTATCTGACCCCCGTGACAGCAACTCATCACCTCGGCCGACGGTCATGCCACGTCGGCCTCGATCAGAAAGAGAGCACCTGCTCCATGAACGACAGTCCTGCCCAACCGGCCGCGACGCGGCCGCGCATGCAAGCACCCGCCTCCGCGGTCGTCGCGACGTCCGGCGCCGTGTTCGACGAAGCCATCGCGCTCACCCGACGGCTTACAGTTTGGACATCCGCCGGGCGATGGCCGAGATCATCCCGACCGCGAAGGCCCAGCGGTGGGATCCCGCCGAGATCGCCCGGGCCCTACTCGCGGAGGAGGCCGCCGGCCGCGACGCCGCCAACCTCCGCACTCGTCGAACCCGCGCGGCGTTCCCGACCGGCAAGACCTTCCACATCTGGAACGAGGAAGCGTCCTCGATCCCGGTCCCCACGCAGTCCGCCTTGCGAACTCTGGAATGGATCGGCCGGCGCGAGAACCTCTGCGTCGTCGGACCCTCCGGCACAGGAAAGTCGCACTTCAGCGAGGCGCTCGGCCAGTCGGCGGTCGACGCCGGAATGACCGTCGCCTGGTTCACCATCGAAGACCTAGGGGCCCTGCTTCGCCGTCACCGCGTCGACGGCTCCGTCTCGAAGGCGATCACCCGGATCACCCGAACCGACTTGATCATCGTCGACGACATAGGGCTCCTCCCGGTCTCGCCGGACGCCGCCGAGGGCTTCTACCGCCTGGTCGATGCCGCCTACGAACGGCGGAGTCTGTCCGTCAGCAGCAACCTTCACCCGTCCGGATTCGACGAGATCATGCCCAAGACCCTCGCCACCGCGACCGTCGACCGGCTCCTGCACCACGCCCACGTCGTCGTCACGCAGGGCGACAGCCACCGCCTCGCCGAGGCGACCACCGGACGAGGCGTCGTCCCACTCGACTGACCTACAAGCGACAAGATCAGCTGTCCACCGGGGACTTTCAGCGTCCACCAGTGGGGAGATCAACTGTCCGCGAACGGGGAACTTCTACTGTCCCTTGACATCTGGGCATTCCCTCAAGACCAGGTGCAGTGCCGCTGTGATGGCCATGCCGGTCAGGAGTGATGGCTGCGTGACTCATGGCGTCGACATCCGGTCACTTCCGCACTACTCGTTTTCACGGGCATATCGGTACTTTCTTCGCTGAAATCACTCTCTTCCCCGATTCCCCGGGAGTTTCACAGCGTCTTGGATTCGCCCGTGAGTTCGATCAATTCGCGGGCACGGACCGGCGGCATGTGCAGAACTCGTGACAGCTTCTGGAGCGTCCGGCGGTCGCTGGGACCGACCGGAGTCTGTGTGGGGGATGTTCATGCATTCGCGTGCCACGGGCACGCCGTTTCGGCGTGCCCGCAAGAACATGAGACATGGTGTCGTCGCCGCGCTGACGGTGCTCACGGTGGGGGTGGCGGGGCTGCCGGCCGTCGCCGCCCCGCCTACGAACGGCGCGGCAGCGGAGTCGGTGTGGGGGAAGAAGACGGACCGGCCGGAGATGCCGCCCGTGAAGGTCGGCTCCAACAGGCCCGTGGAATCGCAGGCCGGGGCGAAGCCCACCAAGGACGAGGCGGCCTGGGAGGCGGAGCAGAAGGAGCGGGCCCGCGCCGGAAAGAAGGCGGACGGCTCGAGGGCAGAGGCCCCCTCCACGGACGTCACGCCTTTCAGATTCGTGCCGTACGGGCAGGGCGCGATCCCCTGGCACCAGATCTCCGACTTCAGGATCACCGACTCGCTGGTCGCGCGCATCAACCTGTCCAACGGCAACCTGATGCTCGCCGCGACCGACTTCGAGATCGCTGGCGTCGGACAGAAACTGCGCCTGGCCCGCACGTACAACTCTTTCGACGCCCCGTGGGGCAAGGTCTCCGACCCGTGGTGGCAGGAGTACGAGCGCTACCTCGACCTGTCGTTCACATCTTCGGTGATCTTCTACGACGCCACCGGCGCCACCGTCGATTTCAACAAGAACTCGGACGGCACCTTCACCACGCCGAAGGGCTACTCCAAGGACCTGAGAAAGAACAGCGACGGCACCTACACGCTGACCGACCGCAAGTCGGGGTCGAAGGACACCTACGACGCGAACGGCACCCTGACCAAGGTCACCGACCGCAACAAGGGCTCCATCACCGTCGATCAGCACGACGAGGGTGAGGAACACAAGGGCTTCAAGGTCACGGAGACCCGCTCGGGCCGGTGGGTCGACCTGGTCAAGACCTACCCGAACCAGTGGCAGGCCAAGGACCACACCGGCCGCACCGCCGTGTTCGACCTGGACGCCGAAGGCAACCTGACGCGGACGGCGGACACCGAGGGCAAGACGACCGAGTTCCGGTACGATTCCTCCCGCCGGCTCACGAAGATCATCACACCGGAGGGCCGGGTCACGGTCTTCACCTACGACGACCAAGACCGCGTCACCTCCATGCTGCGGGCGACCGAGTTCGACGCCTCCGGGCACACCGGGCCGACCTACACCTACGACTACTCGGGCGAATGGGCGTCCGACGCGGGCACCACGACGGTCACCGACCCCGAGAACCACGACACACGTTACGAGCACGACGGAGACGGCCGGGTCACCAAGGTGACCGACGCCCTCGGCCACGAACGCTCCAAGAAGTACGACGCCAACAACAACGTCAGCGAGGCCGCCGACGCGATGGGCACCGGGGGCGTCGGCAGCAACGTCACCAAGTACGGCTGGGACCCCCGCAACAACCCCACCTCCGCGGAGCTCCCCACCGGAGCGACGGCGTCCGCCGCCGGCTACCAGACGATCTCGGGAGCCGATCTCCCCGGCACACTGACCACCCCGGACGGCGACAAGACCCAGTACGGCTACGACACCGCCGGCAACACCAAGTCCGTCGCCGTGACCGGAACCGGCGGAGGCACGCAGACCTTCGACTACAACCCGGCCACTCCCACCTGCGGCGGCTTCGAGGGCCAGCGCTGCAAGGCCACCACGAAAATGAGCTCCACGAAGTCGGTGTCCACCGCCTTCACCTACGACGCCAAAGGCAACCTGCGCAAGGTCACCCCGCCCGCACCCCTCGGCGTCACCACCTACACCTACGACGACCTCGGCCGGATCCGGACCGCCCTCGACGGGCGCGGGGTGACCGTCACGTACGAGTACGACGAGCGCGACCGCGTGGTCAAGGTCGACTCCTCCAACTACCTCACCGTCACCTACCACTACGACGGCGACGGCAACCTCGTGCAGCGCTCCGACAGGGCCGGTGTGATCGGCTACGACTTCGACCCGCTGAACCGGGAGACGATCCGCACCCTGCAGGACGGGTCCCGGACCATCCTCACGTACACGCCGGCCGGCAACGTCGACACCTACGAGGACCCCGCCGGTCTCACCGACTACACCTGGGACGCCGTCAACAACCTCGTCGAACTGAAGACGCCGGCAGGCAACGTCACCACGTACGAGTACGACAACAACGACGTCCGCAAGAAGACCACCTACCCCGGCGGCACCGTCCAGGAGGTCACGCTGGACGAGTCCTCGCGGCCGGAGCGCATCAAGGCGACCTCGCCGAAGGGCACGCTGGTCGACCTCGCCTACTCCTACGCCTACTCCGGCGCCAACGCGGGCGGTGACGGCAGCAAGATCCGCACCAGCACCAACGCCGTCACCGGCATGAGGACCAGCTACACCTACGACGGCGCCGGCCGCTTCTCCTACGCCAAGGAGGAGAAGGGCACCACACTCAACTCCTCCTGGCAGTACTGCTACGACCTCGCCGGCAACCTCACCTCCCAGGGCGTCGACCCCGGCTGCCCCCGCGGCACCACCTACACGGTCAACGACGCGCAGCAGATCACCGCGAAGAACGGCGACACCACCAACTGGTCCTACGACAAGCTCGGCAACGAGACCGCCGGCGCCTCCACCCCGGAGGGCACCCGCACCGCCGAGAAGTGGTCCGACTACTCCCAGCTCACCTCGCTCACCGCCGGCGGCACCACCTACGCCGGCCAGTACGGCTCGACCGACCAGAGCGAGCGGATCCGCCTCGGCGACACCTTCTTCCACAACGGCCCCCTGGGCCTGTCCGCGAAGACCACCGGCGGCGTCGACATGGGCTTCAACCGGGAACCCGGGGGCACCCTCAACTCCATGACGACCGGGGGCAAGAGCTACTACTACCTCACCGACGCCATCGGCTCCGTCGTCGCGCTCACGGACGACACCGGCGCCAAGGTCAACTCGTACAGCTACAGCCCCCGAGGCGTCACGCGGGCCGCCACCACCGAGCAGGTCTCCCAGCCCTACCGGTTCGCCGGCGGCTACCAGGACCCCACCGGCCTCTACCACTACGAGGCCCGCTACTACGACCCCAACATCGGCCGCTTCACCAGCCCCGACCCCTCCGGGCAGGAGAAGAACCCCTACCTCTACGCCGAAGGCGACCCCGTCAACCGCATCGACCCCGAGGGCCTCAATGCGGTGAGCGCCATTCTCCTGGGCAAGGACCTCTGGGAACTGGGGACCGACGCCTGGAACGGCGACCAGCAGGCGCTGGAGGGTGACCTGGTGGGTACGGTCGCCGGCCTGGGAGCCGAGGTCGGCTGCATGTTCGCTGCGGGAGTCGCCGGTGCCGCGACGGCAGGAGTGGGTGGTGCCGTCGTCGCGGCAGGATGCGCCGTGGCCGGATCCTACGTCGGCGATAAGGCAAAGGACGCCTACGTGAACTGAACCGACCGCTGCCCCGCAACCGAGACCATGGACAGAGCGAAGGAGAATACGACGTGACCCTAGCCGCACTCTGGTTTCCCGACGGCACAGCAGGAGTCGTGCTGTTGCTGCTCGCCTTGGCCGCAATCGTTGCTGGAGTTGTCATAGGGCGGAGGAACGGACGGGGCTAGAGGATCTCGCTGAGGCCCAACAAAGGGCCGCGAGATCGAGGTCCTGTTTCTTCTCCTGCACGGGGGCCGCCTGCTCTGTAAGGCGGCCCTCTCCGTTCTTCCCGCGGTCTGACCGCGCAGAGATCGTGCCGCCCACCTTGCGGCCGGTGGTGGCCAGGCCGCGGCGGACGGAGTGGCCGGTGAGTATCACGTACTTTCCCGCCGGGCATGGACCGGCGCGCAGCCTGGCGACGAGAGGCCGGTACCCACTCAGGGTGCCGCCCTCTCGTCGTGCCGCGCGGTCAGCCGCGGCGATTCCATCACCGGCGCCGCTCCCCGGCGGACTCGGTCCCCGCAGCGAGGTCCGGCTCCGCCTGTTCCCATCCCGGCGCGACGCCGGGCGCGCCGGCCGACCCGTGGCCGCGGTCGGCCGAGGACGGCTGAGGGGTCGCCATCCGCTCCTCCCGCGCCGTCAGCGCCCGCAACGCCTGCTGCAGATCATCGATGCGCGCGGCCCGCTCGGTCAGCCGCGCTCGCAACTGCTGCGCCTCAGCCGCCGCCAGCTCGCGTGCGTGCCGTTCGGCGGTGAGCGCCTGGGCGTGCTTGTGCTCCAGGCGCTCCAGCTCGGCGCGCAGAGCGTCCGCCTGGTCCTCGCCTTCACCGCGGTCGGGGCTGGCGTCCTTCCCGGCCGGGGCCGCAGGCGAGGGGTCGGGCCGGGCGGGGGCGTTCACCTTGAACCCGGCCGCCAGCAGGTTGTCGATCGGGACCAGCCAGCCGCGCGTCGTCGTGGACAGCGTCGGGGAACGCTCCGGCTTCCCGGCGGCGGCGGATCATGGTCCGGCTGACACCGCACGCGGCGGCGGCCTAACGCTGGCTCAGCAGGGGACGGCTGGTCATGCGCTCATCTTCCCCCACGAATCACCCTGAGAGACGGGGAGGTCTGCACCCCCTCGGCGGCTGCTGACGTCCCGCGCCACCCGCACGATGATCTGTTTCACATTCTCTGAAGATGTGCAGGTCAGAGGAGGGTTGCAGGCCTAGCCCCTGCAACAGCGAACCTGATGCCGCCCTGTCCGGGACGTCGGTCCGAGACGTAAGGGCCGGAGAGTCTGCACTCTCCGCCGACCAAGCCGCACGCGGACTCCGCGTGCCTGATCCTGAGGGGGACTTATGTCCACGCTCGCCTTGCTGGTCATCCTGCTACTCGTGCTCGTCGGCGCCCACGCCGTCGCTGGCCTGTACTGCCGCCCTGCGCTCAGCGACCCTGTGGTGGCCGGGCTCACCGACCTTGCGGCGCTGGCGGCCGTGGTTGCGGTCGTTGTCAGCGTTGGCCAGCGGTGACCGGTACATCGTGCGTTAGGAGGTCCAATGGGAGGGCAGGACGACCGATGCAGAGGTAGGAGGGGGAGGAGTGGCCGCCTGGGCCCCGGCCGCCGGGTAGGCCGGCCACACCGGGCTGGCCGCCGTACCCCCGCCGTCCGCGGTACCGCAGCGATAGGCGACCGCACCGCCCGCCCGTGGCTGAGCGGGGGCAGCTGCTGCGGCGCGGTGGCTGAGCCCTGCGTGGTCGCTCCGCGTCGGTGCAGGCATCGTCGTGGCCCGGGCCCCATCGTCACGCCGCCGGCGGGGGTGAGGAGTCCACTGGGTGCTGGGCCCGTTGCTTCACTGGAGGACACGGTGCCGCCGGAGAAGGTCGAGCCGTCGAAGACCACGCTGCCGCCAGCGAAGGTCCCGCCGTTGTGGAGCACCCTGCTGCCAGCCCGCGTTGGCACGAAGGTGATCGTGCTACCGGAGAACGTGGCGTGGTCGAAGGCCACCAGCCCGCCGGAGAACGTCGTGCCGCCGAAGGCGACCCTGCTGCCTGAGAAGGCCGCGCGGCGGAAGGCCACCGTGCTTCCGGAGAGCGTCGCCCCCTCGAGAAGCACCATGCCGCCGGAGAAGGCGCACACATCCCACTGAACGATGTGGCACACACCTTGACCACCCGCCGCTCACCCGCACGGGAGCGGGCCGCCGTCGTTGCCTCCGGCCGGCCGGAACTGCTGGCGCGGCTGAAGGAACTGGCCTCCGGTGCACCCTCGGCCGTGGGCGTGGCCACCGGCAGGGCGGTGTCGGAAACCGCCCATGGGGTGGTGTGGGTCTTCTCCGGGCACGGATCGCAGTGGGCAGGAATGTGCCGTGGACTGCTCGACCGGGACCCGGAGTTCACCCGGGTGGTCGACGAACTCGAGCCGCTGGTCGCCGAGGAGTCTGGCTTCTCGCTGCGGGAAACCCTCCGCAGCCCCGACGTGGTGACCGGGTTCGACCGCGTGCAGCCGGTGATCTTCGCTGTTCAGCTAGGTCTGGCGGCGATGTGGCGGTCTCACGGCGTGAAACCGGCCGCCGTGATCGGTTACTCCATGGGAGAGGTGGCCGCGGCGGTGGCCGCGGGAGCGCTGGAGGTCCGCGACGCAGTCCGGGTCATCTGCCGCAGGTCGCGACTGATCCTGCGCACCGCCGGACGGGGCTTGATGGCGTCGGTGGCCCTCGGACGGACCGAGGTCGAGAGGCTGCTCGCGGAGCAGGAGGTGTGCGCGGTGTCCGTCGCGGTCGTCGCTGCGCCGGAGAACACCGTGATCGGCGGTGACGCCGACAGCGTCCGTCGCCTCGCCGCGGAGTGGGAAGCACACGGCGTGGGGATCCGCTTGATCGAGGTCGACGTGGCCTCGCACACGGCCCACATGGACCCCGTCCTGCCCGATCTGGCCGACGCGCTGGCCGAGATCACCGGCGGCACGCCGAGGACCACCTTCTACAGCACGGTCACCGAGGACCCACGTGAACGAGTCTCGTTCGACGCCGCCTACTGGTCGGACAACCTCCGCGGAGTGGTCCACCTTGCGGACGCGGTGCGGGCCGCCGCTGAGGACGGACACCGGCTGTTCGTCGAGATCGGCCCCCATCCCACACTGGTCCACCCGGTGCAGGCGACGCTCGCCGCACACGCGCCCGGCGCCACCGCGGTGGTGCCCTCCCTGCTGCGCGACACCGACGACGAGCTGGCGTTCCACACCCATGTGGCGGCGCTGCACTGCGCCGGGCACCCCCTGGACTGGGCCGCCCGCTACAGCGTGGGCGCCCTGGCCGACCTGCCGCCGATGACGTGGGAACGCAAGCGGTACGTCGTCGGCACCTCACCCCTCCGCCGCCCCGCAGCGGCCCCCGGCACCCCCGCAGCACATCCGCTCACCGGCCCTCACACGGTGGACCCCGACGGCGTAGGCCGCCACCTGTGGCAGACTCGCCTCACCCCGACCACCCTGCCCTGGCTCGGCGCCCACCGCGTCGACGACGTCGCCGTGGTGCCTGGCGCGGCCCTGTGCGAGATGGCGCTCGCTGCCGCAGGCGACCTGTACGGCGCCGGCCCCGGACGCCTGCGCCTCACCGGCGTCGAACTGGAACGGCTGCTGTTGCTGCCCGCCGCCGACGGCGTGGCGGTCACCGCCACCGCCGACACGACGGGCCCCGACACCGCCCGCTGGCGGGTGGTCAGCACCGACGCCGAAGGCAGCACAACCCGACACGCCCAGGCGCGGCTGCAACTGATACCGGCGCAGGAGACCGCCCCGCGCGGCTGCGACCCGCAGCAGTTGCTGGACCGGTTCCCACAAGCACTGGATCCGTCGGACGTCTACCGGCAGATGCGGGAGGAACGCGGCGTGCACCACGACACGCCCTTCCGCGGCCTGCGATCCCTGCACACCGACCAAGCTCCAGCGGACCGGCCGGGAGCCCGCCTCCTGGTCCGCCTCCGGGTGCCGGACGAAGGCCGGGCCGGCGCACAGGCACTCCACAGCCATCCCATCGCCCTGGACAGCTGCCTCCAGGCCGTCGCAGGCGCCGTCCTACGCACCGGCACCGTGCCCGCCGGAGGCATCCTGCCCCGGCACATCAAGGCGCTACGGCTTTACACCAAAGTCCCGCTCCACGGCTACTGCCTGGTCACCCTGACGGGGACGGACCACGACCGCTACACCGCGGACTTCCGGCTGTGGTCCGACGACGGGACCGTGGCCGCCGACGCCATCGGGGTGGAGTTTCATCCCGTACCCGCCGAGAGCGCCGAGGCACGCTTTGACCGCCGCCTGCTCCGCACCGTCTGGGAACCCTGCGAGCACCCAACGCCCCAGGCCGCGACCGGAGGCTGGACCCTCCTGGCGGAACCTGGGAGCACGACGTTCGCGACCGCGCTGGGCCGTGCCCTGGAGCAGAGGGGAGCCACGGTAGACCTCCTGACACCCGACGTGGACGGCATCACAGCGCCTCTGCCCCACGGAACGAGCGCGCCGGTCCGCCAGGCAGTCGTGTACCTGCCCGAGCCCGGCATCGATTCCCCCACCCCCGACGGCCTGGCACTGCGGCAGGTCTCCCGCCTGACCGAGGCCGCCCGCGCACTGACGAACACCGCGGACACCGGAGCAGCGCACCGCCTGTGGACCGTCACCACCACCGCCCAGAAGGTCACCCCCGAGGACAGGCCCGACCTGGGACAGGCCGGACTGCGCGGACTCGTGCGTGTCCTGAGCTACGAGCACCCAGAACTGCGCCCCGCCGTTCTGGACATCGACCCACGGACATCGGCCGCCGAGGTCGCGGTGGAGCTGCTGTCCTGCCCGGACGAGCAGGACGAAGTCGCCCATCGGCACGGAAGACGTCATCTGGCCCGGCTGCGCAACACCCCGCTCGACGAGCGCGACCAGCAGCGACGCCCCGTCGACCGGGCGCGCGACAGGGTGGCCCTGCAGCTCGCACGCCCCGGCGACCTGGACTCCTTCGTGTTCACCGCCCAGCCTCGCCGGCGCCCGGAACCCGGCGAGGTCGAGGTCCGTATCGACGCCACCAGCGTCAACTTCATCAACGTGCTGCAGGCCATGGGCGTCTATCAGCGCTTCGGCGTCGACGGAGACCCGACGGACGTCAGTGCGTTCGACGGCGCCGGCGTCGTCACCGCCGTCGGCGCCGGCGTCCGGGGCGTGCGCAAGGGCGACCGGGTCGCCGCGATGTTCGTGGACGAGACCCAATCCGCCCTCATGGCCTCCTTCGCCCATGTGCGCGCCGACTGCGTCCTGCCGGTGCCCGACGGGACGGGCATCGAGGACGCCGCCGCCCTGCCGTGCGCCTACCTGACCGCCTGGTACTGCCTGTGGTACCTCGCCCGGGTCCGGCCGGGCGAGAAGGTGCTCATTCACTCGGCGAGCGGCGGCACGGGCCTGGCCGCGCTGCACCTCGCGCGGGCCTGCGGAGCCGAAGTGTGGGCCACTGCGGGCAGTGAGGCCAAAAGGGACTTCCTGCGCGGCCTAGGCATCGAGCACGTCATGGACTCGCGCACCCTGGACTTTGCCGACCAGGTCCGCGAGCTCACCCGGGGCCACGGCGTCGACGTCGTACTCAACTCGCTGACCGGGCCCGCCCAATCCGCCGGACTCGAACTCCTCACCCACGGCGGCCGGTTCATCGAACTCGGCAAGCGGGACATCTACGCCAACACCCGCCTGGGGCTCCTGGCCTTCCGGAACAACGTGACCTTCGCCGGCGTCGACGTGCTCATGCTGATGCGGCAGGATCCGCAACTGATCGCCGAAGGCTACCGCGACCTGGCCCGCATGCTCGGGGACGGCACGCTGCCGCCATTGCCCGTCACCACGCGCCCCGCTGCCGAGGCACCCTCGGCGTTCCATGCCATGGCCTCCGCCCGGCACACCGGCAAACTCGTCCTGACCTGGCCCACCACCGGCGCCGACCACCTGCCCGTACGGCCGCAGGACGTCTCGGTGGTGCGAAGCGACGCCAGTTACCTGATCACCGGAGGGCTCGGCGGACTCGGCCTCCTCGTGGCCCGATGGCTGGCCGAACGAGGCGCCGCCGCCCTTGTGCTCACCTCCCGTAGCACCCCCGACCCTGCCATCCGGAACCTCCTCGACGACATCACGGCCGACTTCGGCACCCAGGTCGAGGTCGTGAACGCGGACCTCGCCGAACCGGGTGTCGCCGACATCCTCGTCCACACCGCCCTGGCCACGGGGCATCCGCTGCGTGGCGTCCTCCACGCCGCAGCCGTCGTGGAGGACGCCACCCTCGCCAACCTCACGCCCGCTCTGGTGGAGAAGGCATGGCGCCCCAAGGCGACCGGGGCCTGGCTGCTCCACCACGCACTGGAGGGCACCCCCCTGGACTGGTGGGTCACCTTCTCCTCCGCCGCATCCCTGCTCGGCAACCCCGGACAGGGCGCCTACGCGGCGGCCAACGCCTGGCTGGACGAGTTCACCTCCTGGCGCCGCTCCCAAGGCCTGCCGGCCACCAGTGTCAACTGGGGGCCCTGGGCAGAAGTCGGACGCGGAGCCGGGATGGCCGAACGCGGCTACGCCATGATCACGCCCGAGGAGGGCATCGTCGCCCTGGAACGCCTGCTCACCCACGACCTCGACCGTACCGCCTACACCCCCCTCGACATGGCGCGGTGGCTGGAGTCGTATCCCGAGACCGCCCACACCGCCTTCTTTGCCGAACTGGCCTCCTCGACGGCCGGCGTGGACACCGACGATTCCCGCAGCGCCCTGATCGAGGCTCTGCGGGAGACCGACTGCGCGCAACGACGTCACGACATCCTGCAGCCCAAGGTCGTCGACCACCTCGCCGCTGTCCTACGACTGGGAACCGACCGGATCGACGCCGACACATCCCTCGTGTCACTCGGCCTGGATTCCCTGATGGCGATCGTCCTGCGCAACCGCCTGCAACGCGAACTCGGTCTGGACATCCCCACCACCGTGATGTGGACGCACCCGACCGCATCCGCGCTGACCCGCTATCTTCTGGCCCGCCTCGGTCTCGGCCCGTCACCGGACGGGGCAGGAACCGGGGGGCAGGCAGCCGTCACGCCGTAGAACGACACCTCGTAGACCCGTCCACGACGGCGGACCCCGTCCGATCCACCGTTCCGCACCACGGAAGGCGACCGCTCCATGCCTCCTCCTCCCGCTTCCGCCCCCACCCGCACCACGGGCACCTGGGACGTGATCGTCGTCGGAGCCGGCCCGGCCGGCGCCACCGCGGCCCGGGTCGCCGCCGAGAACGGTTGCCGGACACTGCTCTTGGAACGCGCCGCCATCCCCCGCTACAAGACCTGCGGCGGCGGCCTGATCGGCGCGTCCCTCGCCGCCCTGCCCCCCGACCTGAACCTGCAGGTGCACGACACGGCCGGCCGGTTCACCTTCTCCCACAACGGCCGCAGGGAACGCACCCTGACCTCCGCGTCCCCGACCATCGCCATGGTCTACCGCAGCGAACTCGACGCGGCACTGACCGAAGCCGCCGCTGGAGCCGGCTCGGAGGTCCGGGACAGCACCGCCCTGACCGGACTGGAACAGCACGGCGCAACCGTCACGGTGAGGACCAACCGCGGAGACACGCTGCACGCACGGGCTGTCGTGGGCGCCGACGGCAGCGCCAGCAGAGTGGCACGGTATGTCGGGGTCCGGTGTGCACAGGTCGACCTCGCACTGGAGGCCGAGGTGCCGGCGGACCAGCGGACGGCCGACCTGTGGCGAGGCCGCCTCCTGATGGAATGGGGACCGCTGCCCGGCTCCTTCGGCTGGATCTTCCCCAAGGGCGACGTCTGCACCGCCGGCGTGGTGGCCGCCCGCGGCAACCCCGCCGCCCTACGCGCCTACAAGGACTCTTTCCTCGCACGCCACGGGCTCGCCGGCGTCCGTCCCCTCAACGACACCGGACACCTGACCCGCTGCCGCCGCCCCGACTCCCCGTTGTCCCGCGGACGCGTACTGGTCGCCGGTGACGCCGCGGCCCTCCTCGACCACTGGTCCCGGGAAGGCATCTCCTACGCCCTGCGCTCGGGCGACCTCGCGGGCCGCGCCTGCGCACGCATCGTCTCCGCCGCCGACGAGGCCGAAGCAGACGCCGCCACCGACACCTACGGACGGCAGATCAGCGACGTCCTCGCTCCCGAGATGCACGCCAGCAGCACCCTTATGCACCTCTTCACCCGCAATCCCGGCCTCGTGCACACTGCCCTGACCCGCCTGCCCCCGGCCTGGCGCCGCCTGGACGCGTACATCGCAGGCAGCACCAGCGTCGCCGGGATCATGTGCACCCCCTTGGCCCGCGGCGCCACCGCCCTGGCCGCCCGTTTCCCCTCCACCCCTGCGACCACCTGACTCGGCCGGGCGGCACCACAACGGCATCAACACACCGACCGAGACAGCAGGTAAAGTGCCTCGCCATCGCTCAAAGCCGGACCACTACCTCCAGTCGTTGCGGGACAGGATGTTGGTGACGCAGGCCGATGCCGGCGAAAGCAGGATGCTTCGACGGGCATCGGTCGGGTAACGTGCGGGCCATGTCGAGTCCTGAGTCGGACAAGGTGGGGGCCTTCGGTCACGCCGCACCGGTACGGGGAGCCGACTGCTGAGGAATGTGTGCCGGGGCAGACGGCTGAACGGGGTCAGTGCGTGCGGGATCGTTGTCCCGGGTCATGATATTGCCCTCCTGGGCAGAGAGATCAGGGTTGGCGGACACCTGCTGCGGTGTCGTCCGCGTGGGGGTGCTGCGCGCCGCGCGGTCGGCGGTCCTGCTGTGGCTCTCTGCCTGAGAGCGTCCCTGTGGGGTCTTGGCCCTGGCCCAGGGTGGCGTGTTCAGCGTAGCGGCGATCGGCGCGGGGGTTGTTCCCCCGCGTGCCTGATGGCTGGTCATCTGTACTGCGCTTCGGCGTGTGTTGGCTGGGACGGGCGGGACAGTGACAGGCCTCGGGTACTTGCGTCCCGTCGTGCCGGGCACGGCTTCTTCACCCTCTGGAGCGGTAAGCCCGGACCCGACAGCAGCCGGCCGAGAGGAAGATCCCGAGGCACGACGAAGGCATGACGCGTGGCCCGGGCCTTGCCCTCCTACCTGTAGCCAGCGCCTCGATCGCCCGTAGCGGAGTTGGCGACCTTGCGTCTACTCGCGCCGCCCTCGAACGCGGTTGGCGGCCCAGTGCGGATCGTGCGCGGGCATGGGCGCCCGTGGTTCGGTGGCCGGGGAGCGCAGGATGTGCCAGCTGGCGTGCGGCACGGGGTTGATCCAGTCCAGGACGGCGACGGCCTTACGCCCGGTCCCGGTTCCGGTTCCGGTTCCGGTTCCGGTTCCGGTTCCGGTTCCGGTCCCGGTTCCTGTCCTCTGGTGTAGCGGACCTGGTCGGACGTCCGGTTGCCTGCCCGCTGCCATGGGCGGAGTCGCCGGAGCAGATAGCCGGCCTTGAGCGCGGCGGCCGTGGTGTCGGCGACGCCCACCATCAGGTCCATCGCATGCCGATTGCGGACAGCAGTTCTACCCGCTCCGGTGTCAGCGTCGCCGCCCGGGAGCGCTGATTCCCGACCCACGCCCCGAGCTTGAGCTCCCTTTCCTCCTGGCCGTTGCTGCCGTGGACGGTAAGGCGCTCGATGTGTTTGCGGGGTACTCGGAGGTGTCCTTCGCGTTCGTAGTACTGTTTGGCGGCCTTGTAGTTCAGTGCCCATTTGTCGGCCTGTGTTCGGCGTGGTGGCGGTTTCTCGTCGTCGCGGGCGGGTTCGATGCCGAGGACCTGTTCGCACAGCCATTGCTGCACGGTGGTGAGTTTGTCCCAGCCGAGCCGGACCGCCCGTACCCACCGTCCGAGGTCCTCGCCTTGGAGCACGGCGTCGCCGGGCGTCGTGGGCAGTGGGTGGCCGGCGTCGAGGTGTTGGCGGACGAGGTGGAAGCGCCGCTGCCATTCCACCGGCCAGGCAGGGCACCATGACGGGTCGATGTCCTCCAGCTGCTCGCGCCGCGCGTCCGACAGCGCCCCGGCCGACGACTGAACCGGGAGGCCCTCGGCACGCCGCTGGTCGACCTCCTGTGCCTTGCGGGCGGCGGCCCGCTGGTTTTTCAGCCAGATCCCCACCCGGTAGCCCTGGAAGACGGCGTCGAGCGGCGCGAGGAGGTGCCCGTTCTCCTTGGCCCATCCGCGTGCGGCGGCGAGGCCTTCCTCCCAGGCGACGTCGTAGTGGCTCCACACCATGCCCAGTTTCTCCAGCTGGGTGACACGGTCGGCGTCCATGTCACCGCGGGCGTGGAACCGCCTGGCGTCGGCGATCCACTGTCCCAGCGGGAAGTTCGCGAGCGAGGCCGGCCACCCCTCACCCCCGCTGCCATCCTCCACCGCCTGGTCGTCGCGGCCGGGCACGCGGTAGGTGAAGGGCACGCGCAGGTCGCCGTGGAGCCGGTGGTAGATGACGGCGGCCTCGATGCCGCGCCGCCAGTGCTTGTGCTCGGGGTTGAGGACGCGCAGGGTGATGAACGCGGCCAGCTGCGCCGGGTCGCGCGGCGTGGAGAACTTCAGCAGCTGCCGGGCGGGTGCCGACGGGCCCCCGGACCCGTTTCCTTTGCCCTCGCCGTGGTTCTCCTGGTCTGCGCTGCGGCTCTGGACGCCTCTGACGCGGCTCTGGGCCTGCTGTTCGGCGAGTTGCTCCACCACCCTGGCGTCGTGTGCCCTGAGCGCCTCCAGGAGCTTCGCCAGTCCGCCGTAGGCCCGGGACGTGAGCATGTTGTCCGCCGTCTCGCCGGGCCCGAGCAGGACGGGCACGACGAGGGAGGCGACCTTGCCCTCACCCGGTTGCATGCGCAGCGCGCGGCCGACGGCCTGGACGAGGTCGGGCATGGAGCCGCGGACGTCGGCCCAGAACACGGAGTCGCAGTTCTTGGTGTCGACGCCTTCCCCGAGGACTTTCACCGAGCCGAGGAAGCCCTTCTCCACGACCGTGCCGTCCGCGGCGAGTCCGGACGCGAACTCGCCCAGCACACGGCGCCGGTGGCCCGGCTTGTGATCACCACACAGCCAGTCGGCCCAGATCGTCTTGGGATACAGCCCGGGCTCGGCGGCGTGCAGCCGGGCGGCAGCCTCCGGAAGACCGGCCGCGAACGCCTCGGCCTCCTTCACCACGTGGTGGAAGACGAGCGTGCGCCGGAACCCTTCCTCCGAGGACGCCTTGAGCAAAGCGGTCTGCAACGCGGCGAGCCGCGCCCCGCGGACCTCGTCCGAACGCCCCTCGGCACCCAGGAGCTGCGCCGCCTGGAGCTGCGTGTCGGTGATGTCCACACACACCACCTGATACGGCGCGCAGATCCCCCGGTCGATCGCCTCGGACAGCGTCAGCGTGAAGCAGCGCGCCCCGAACGGCCCGTCCGGATCGTCCTCCATCGACGCGACCAGCTCACCCGGCGCACCCCGCTGCTCCTGGTCCTCGTCCAGCTGCCACAGCCGCGGCGTGGCGGTCATGTAGAGGCGGCGCAGCGCGGGGATCCGCTGGTTGTCGTGGACGACCGCCCACGGCTTCCCGATGCGGCCCGACGTCCGGTGCGCCTCGTCCACGACGATGAGGTCCCAGCCGGGTAGGCCGGCCCGGTGCGCGCGCTCCAGCGTGCCGAGTCCGAGGGAGGCGTACGTGGCGAACACGGTGACCTTGTCGAACGGCCGTACCCAGTCGACCAGCTCCTTCACATCCGTGGTGCTCGGGAAGTGAACGTCCTCGCCCCGCAGAGAGGACATTCCGATCATCGGGCCGGTGCGGCCGGCTTGTCGCCAGGCGGTTTCGGTCTGGGTGAGGAGGTCGAGTGAGGGGACGAGTACCAGTACGCGGCCTGCGTGGAGTTTTTCCGTGCTGTGGGCGGCGACGCGGGTTTTCCCGGATCCGGTTGCCATGATTACCTGCGTTCGGAGCCCTCTTTCAGGCGTAAGCGATCTTGCAGGTAGTTGTAGAGCACGGACCACTGCGGCAACGGCTTCTTGCTGTGCCGCTTCGCGCTGATCGGTTCGGTTTGGGGTCGTCATGTCCGTCTGTTGTCTTCTGGGTTTTCGGCTGGGGTAGGGGACGGGAGGTCTGGACGTAGTTTTTGTGGGCGCGGCTGAGGTGAAACCGGCACCGGGTCGCAGTCTCGGGCCTGCAGCTGGAGCTGACCGTGCCCCGATCAGCTCCATACCAGTGGTGCTGCCCGAGTCCAGAGTCTATCCGCTACTGCAAAATGAAGCACACGGAACGCAAGAAGCTCCTCAACGTACGCGAAGCCTGTTGCGGCGGCGGGCACGGCGTTGAACCGGCTACCGGGGCGCCCCGCCCCGGTATGCACGTCCAGGTGGCGATCCTGCCCGCCGTCCTCTGCCTTCCTGGGGCGTGGTGTGGATAGCACTGGTGAAGCAGCGTCACCGTGAAGGCCATATACGAGTGACCACGACCAGCTTGTGCACTCGTAAGAGGAGAGGGAAGCCCCACCGGACAACGCTGAGGGGGAAGCACCGTAGAACCTGGGAAGGCTTGTCGTCAGCATCGAAGCCCTGATCCTGGACGCCGAGCAATATGAACGCCCCGGCCTCTCTCCAGCTGACTGTGTCCGCGTCAGCGGGCACTCGTGCAGCCTTAAAGGCGGGCAGCAGGGCACGCAGAGGCGGGGGAGCGCAGCGGACCCGCCTTTGCCGGCCTGGAGCGCAGCGGAAGGCCGGCTGCGGGACACAGTCCCGCAGCTCCGGGAGCGCAGCGGACGGAGCGTCAATCCCCCTGCGAAGCAGGGGGATTGGGTGGGCCGCGCAGCGGCCCACCTCCGCTCCCGCGGAGCGGGAGCGGAACACCCGCGCGGAGCGCGGG